>CANJDH010000209.1 GCA_947473125.1 Burkholderiales bacterium | reverse complement strand
AGTTTGAAAATGCTGCCAACATCGATGCGCACGCGCGCACCACCGCACAGGAAATCCTCGCCGACTTTCCGCAGGGCCTCGATGCACTGATCACCGGCGTCGGCACCGGCGGCCACCTGACCGGTTGCGCGCAAGTGTTGAAAAAAGCCTGGCCGAAGCTCAAGGTGTTTGCGGTCGAACCCACGGCGTCGCCGGTCATCTCCGGGGGGGCGCCATCACCACACCCGATCCAGGGCATCGGTGCCGGTTTCATTCCGAAGAACCTGCACACGGCGCTGCTCGACGGTGTGATCCAGGTCGAGGCCGAAGCGGCGCGCGAGATGGCGCGGCGCTCTGCACGCGAAGAAGGCATCTTTGTCGGCATCTCCTCGGGCGCAACCCTTGCAGCAATTGCCCAGAAGCTGCCCGAGCTTGGCGTCGGTAGTACCGTACTCGGCTTCAATTACGACACCGGCGAGCGCTATTTTTCGATCGAAGGCTTTTTGCCGACGGAATAGGCGGCCGCAGACGGAATAAGCGGCCGCATCCAGCTGTTCCGCATCCTAGTGTTCCCATCCGATCGTTCCCAACCGATCGGGCCCATCTGATTGCTTCCTTTGTACGTATCAAACTCACCGCACCTCATCCCCTCTCCGATTTACGACCTCAGATTCACGTTTTCCGACAAGGCCTCCCGATGCGCTACACGCTCAAACTGATCCTTCTGTGTACGACCCTGGCCGTCTTCGTCGGCTGTGCCCCGCTGGTCACGCAAAGCCCCGGCAAGGGCCTGAGCCCGGTCAATGCCATCGCCGACGGCGAGGACAAGCACCTGATGCTATTCGGCCACGACGTGGTGAGCTATTTCACCGAGAACACCCACAAGCCGGGCCTGGCTTCGATCAAGAGCGTCTACAAGGACGTCACGTTCCGTTTTTCCAAACCGGAACACAAGGCGCTGTTCGACAAGGCCCCGGAAAAGTACATTCCGCAGTACGGCGGCTATTGCGCCAACGGCATGGCTTATGCGATTCCCTGGGGTGGCGATGCCGACAGCTGGATGGTGCGTGAAGGCAAGTTGTACATTTTCGGCGGCAAAGGCTCGCGTGATGCCTACATGCTCGACGTGCCGAAAAACCAGGCGCTGGCCGACAAATACTGGAAAGAGGAAGTCAGCGGCTCGAATGCCTTCTTCCAGCGCACCTGGCGTACCACGCTGGCGCGCGTGGCGCACTACAAGAGCGGCGCGGAGCTGGCCGCAGAGGTCGCCAAGGGCGGCGCTGCCAAGCCCTAGTTTTCCCGGGGCGGCCGGCTGACAGCCGCTCCCACCAAGGGTTGCAGCCTTGTTCCCGTATTTCAGCGCGCCAGCCGGATGACGCGCCCGTCGACTTCGATGGCGCCCTGGCTGCTGAGCCGCGCCAGGGCCCGATGCAGCGCCTCGCGAGTCAGGCCGAGCTGGCCGGCCCAGGCCGCGCGTGATTGTTTGAGGCGGATCGCCCCCTGGGTTCCTTCTGATTCGATGAAGTGCACGATTCGATTGCCGGCGCCGCGCAATCCAAGGCGTTCGCACTGCTCGCGCAGTTTGCGCACCTCGCCGGCAAGCCGGTCGATCCACGACTGGCGAAACAGCGGGTCAACCCGCAAGGTGGCTTCAAAGACATCGAGCGGAAATGCCACGTAGCAGGTGGCCGCTGCGGCCACGATGTCGCCGCGATACTGGGGCGATTCGTGCGTCGCCTCGGCGATAAAGCCGGCGTTCGAGCGCTGCAGGACGATCTCGGCGCCTTCGCGCGACACGCGCACCAGGCGCAGCTCGCCGCTGATGACGAACAGCATCGCCTGGGGACGCCCGCCTTCGCGAAACAGCACGTCGCCCTGTTCGGCGACGCGCAGGCGCGCGCCGGTCTGCAATGAAAATGGCATCTGCCCCAGCTCGGGACATTGCGCGACCAGTGAGGTCCAGTCGGATGGGGTAAGGCTTGCGTCCATGGCTCTCCGTTGCGCGCGGCCGGACGTTGTCGCCCCGGGCCGCTGCTCACCAGCATCATGCCGCGAGCGGCCGGCAGCCAAATGCCAAAGCAGAGCCAAAAAAACCCATCAGTTTGACCGTAAGGCGCCAGCTACTTCGCATTCGCGAAAAACAACTGCTCCCCGCCGATCTTGTACTCGGCAATGGTCTTCTGTCCATCCGGCGACACCAGCCAGTCGACAAAGGCCTGGCCGAGTTCCTTTTTCACATGCGGGTGCTTGGCCGGGTTGACCAGCATCACGCCATACTGGTTGAACAGCCTGGTGTCGCCTTCGACCACGATGCCGAGGTCCTGGCGGTTCTTGAACGACAGCCAGGTGCCGCGGTCGGCCAGCACATAGGCGTTCATCGACGCCGCCGTATTCAATGCCGGGCCCATGCCGCAGCCGCATTCGCGATACCAGGTGCCCTTTGCCTTGTCGATGTCGATGCCGGCGCTTTTCCAGTAACGCAGTTCTCCGGCATGGGTGCCGCTCTTGTCGCCGCGCGAAACGAACGGCGCCGCTTTTCCTTCTCGATTGGCCGCCTCGATTTTCTTCAAGCCGTCGAGCGCATCGCGGCCTTTGGCCTTGGCCGGGTCGGACTTGGGCCCGATCACGATGAAGTCGTTGTACATCACTTCCTTGCGCTCGACGCCGAAGCCCTCGGCGACAAACTTCTCTTCGGCCACTTTGTCGTGGACGAACACCACGTCGGCATCGCCGCGCCTGCCCTGGTCGAGCGCCTGGCCGGTGCCTACCGCCACCACGCGCACCTTGATGCCGGTCTTTTTCTCGAAGGCCGGCAGCAGATGGGTGAACAGCCCCGATTGCTCGGTGGAAGTGGTGGACGCCAGCACGATGAATTTCTCCTGTGCGTGCAGCGCGAACGAGAGAGCCAAAGCGGGGATCGCCAGCACAAGACGGCGTTTCAGGGTCACGCTCATTCGAGGTCTCCTTTGAGGTAATCCCACCCTGCCTGTGACTGGGGTTGGCTGAAAAACTGGCCGGCACGGGT
>CANJDH010000208.1 GCA_947473125.1 Burkholderiales bacterium | reverse complement strand
TCGATCTTGCCGGCCTTCATCGTGAAAATGGTCATCTCGGCATCCTTGCGGTCGCCCTTGGCGTCGAACTCGATCTTGCCGGAGGCGCCGTCGAAGCTGATGGCGGCGAGTGCGGCGAGGTATTTGGCCGGGTCGGTCGAGTTGGCCTTTTGCATCGCCGCGATCAACAGGTTGGCGGCGTCGTAGGTGAAGGGCGAATACAGGATCGGGTCGACGTTGAATTTCTTCTTGTAATTCTCGACGAAGGTCTTGCTGGCCGCCTGCACCGGCAGGCCCGCCTGCGAGCACAGCAGGCCTTCGGCGGCGTCGCCGGCGAGTTCCTTCATCTTGTCGGTGCAGGCGCCGTCGCCGAACGCGAACACCGCCTTGATGCCCAGTTCCTTGCCTTGCTTCATCAGCGGGCCACCGGTGGCGTCCATGCCGCCGAAGAACACCGCGTCAGGCTTCTTGCCCTTGATCTTGGTGAGCTGGGCTTTCCAGTCGGTCGTCTTGTCGGTGCCTTTTTCACGCGGCAGCACTTTGATTCCCGCCGCGGTGAGGGTCTTTTCCACTTCGTTGGCCAGGCCTTCGCCGTAGGCGGTGGCATCGTCGATTACGGCCACAGTCTTGGGTTTGACTTCAGCGGCGAGATAGCTCGCGATCGCCGGGCCCTGCTGGTCGTCACGGCCGACGGTACGGAAGGTCACCTTGAAGCCCTGCTCGGTGAGCTTGGGATTGGTGGCCGAGCCGGAAATCATCGGAATGCCGGCCTTGTTGTAGACGTCGGAGGCAGGAATCGTCACCCCGGAATTGAGGTGGCCGACCACGCCCGCCACTTTGGCATCGACCATTTTTTGCGCGACGATCGGGCCCTTGGTCGGGTTCGCTTCGTCGTCCTCGCCCATCATTTCGAACTTGATCTTCTTGCCGTCAATGCTGATGTTTTTCGCATTGGCTTCGTCAATCGCAAGGCGCACGCCGTTTTCATTGTCTTTGCCGAGGTGCGCAATCCCGCCGGTGAGGGGCGCGGCGCTGCCGATTTTTACGGTGATGGTCGGCGCTTCGGCCGGCTTGGCAGGTTCTGCGGCCTTGGGCGGCGGCGGGGGCGGCTCTTCCTTGCCGCAACCGGTCAGCGCAATGATGGTCGCTGCAGCCAGCGCCGAAAGACGCCAGGAATACGCGGACTCGCGAGTCGATGGGGAACCCATGGTGATGCCTCCAGAAAGGTGAGCGGCGAACGCCGGAAGTGCTGCCTGATGTGCTGCCTGATGTGCCGCGAATTGTATCGCAGGCCACCCAAAATCCCAATAAAAAAGCCAGCCGTAAGGGCTGGCTTTTTTCACCGCAAGATGAGCGGGAAGCCGCTTACTTCATTGCCAGGACCCACTTGGCCAAGGCCTTGGCTTCGGCTTCGCTGACGGCGGGGTTGGCAGGCATCGGGATCTGGCCCCACACGCCCACACCGCCGGCGCGGATTTTGGTGGCCAGCTTGGCCTCGGCACCCTTGTCATCCTTGTACTTGGCGGCGACGTCCTTGTAGGCGGGGCCGACCAGCTTGGCGGCGACCTGGTGGCACGCGAGGCAAGCCTTCTGTTTCGCCAGTTCTTCGCTGGCCATGGCGGAAGAGGAGGCCAGCAGGGCAAGTGCAGTGAGGGGGATGGCAACGAATTTCACGAATGGAATCTCCAGGAGAGGGTGAAGCAGACGGGATGCAGCAATATTTGACAAGGCGAAATTGTAGCTGACCGGCGAAGAACGCGCAGGTTTCGGCTTCGGTTGACCGGGTGTTCCGTGCGCCGCCGGCCGCGGTTGGTTACAGTTGGCTACAATGGCAGGTCGAAATTGTGTCTGGAGTCATGACCATGTCCCTGTACATTCTGATCATTGGCGTATTGGCTGCGGTTCTCAAATACGCCGAGATCGACCCGGTTGCCAAATTGTCGTGGTGGTGGATTGCCGTGCCGTTCATCGTGGTGATGATCATCTGGGAAGTGATTACGCCGCTGCTTGGCCTCGACAAGAAAAAAGAACACGAGACCGAACGGCTTGCCAAGGAAAAGCGCGTGGCAAAAAACCGCAGCGGGCGCCCCGGCGTCGACATGTAGTCTCGCGCATCCCGGGCAACCGGTTCGGGGTGCAGCCCCGTCAGTCGTTTCTGCGTCAACCCCTACTTGACGATCCACAAGGTCAATTTGCTCGACTTGGCCAGCCCGACGGTCTTGCCGGGGGCCTCGACCACGATTTCGCGCTCTGCCGGCCAATCACGCATGCCCCAGTCGTGCGATACCACCCGGGTGCCGGGCTTGAGTTTCATCAGGCGCGGCTTGAGCATTTCGTTGACGTCCGGCAGCAGATAGAGCGTGATCACGGTCGCTTGCGTCAGGTCGGTCTCGAACAGGTCCTGAATTTCGAAGCGCACCTTGTCGGCCACGCCTTCGCGCAGCGCGCCCTGGCGCGCCCGCTCCACCAGTCGCGGGTCGATCTCGACACCGAGCCCGGGCACGCCAAAGCGCTTGGCGGCGGTGATGACGATGCGGCCGTCGCCCGAACCCAGATCGAGCAGCCGGTCGCCGGCGCGCACCTGCGCCAGCTCGAGCATCGCATCAACCACGTTTTGCGGCGTCGTCACGAACGGTGTATCGAGTTCCTTGGCGGCGTCCAGCGATTGCGCCAGCGCAACTGCCGGAACGGCGAGGGCAGCGCCGAGCATGCTGCGGCGGGTGAACCAGGGGGAGAGCGTGCGGATCGGTTTCATGAGTGGGCTTTGGAAGTGAGGTTTAGCGCGGCGTACCGAACACCTGCGCCCAGTAGATCGCCATCTTGCTGTCCATGTTGACGGCGTAAGACACGCCCATTTCGGTGAAGCGCGGGCTCATCAGGTTGGCGCAATGGGGCGGGCTGTCGATCCAGCCGCGCACCGCTTCTTCAGCCGTGGTCTGGCCGGCGGCGATGTTTTCGCCCACCGAACGCCAGCGGTAGCCGGCGCGGCTGGCACGGTCGGCCGGTTGGCTGCCGTCGCGCCCGTCATGGCTGAAGTAACTGTGCGTGGCCATGTCCTG
>CANJDH010000207.1 GCA_947473125.1 Burkholderiales bacterium | reverse complement strand
TCTCTACACTTTTCTACAGATGTTGTCGCTCTCAACTTTCGAGAAATTCGAGCTTTCATGCGCCTTTGCGCCCGATCCTCGTACAAGCATTTCACCTGATCCCGCTAACCAATTGAATCTGTTCGACAATTAACCGGACGCCACTGAGTTTTAATAACTATTAATACTTTCTTGGAGGCTGTCATGCCCACCAGTGTCGCCCTCAGTGCCCATTTTGACGACTTCATTCAAGCCCAAGTGAAATCGGGCCGCTATAACAACGCCAGTGAGGTGGTGCGCGCCGGCCTGCGCTTGCTCGAAGATCAAAACGCGCGCGCCACGCTGCAGCGCGAGGAACTTCGCGCTGCCATCGCTGCAGGATTGGCCAGCGGTCCGGGCAAATCTGCCGACACCGTGTTTGACCGGCTCGACTCGAAATACCGCAAGATGGCTGGCGCAAGTGCGCCGGCCAAACACACAGCGCGCAAACGCACAGTGGACAAACGCGCAGCCTGATGCAAATCATCATCACCCCGCTCGCTGAGCGGGATCTGGAGTCCATCGGCGATTACATCGCGGAAGACAATCCGGTGCGCGCCATCAGTTTTGTTGCGGAACTGCGCGCGCAGTGCGCCAAGATCGCCAACGCTCCACAAGGCTACAGGATGCGTCCAGAATTGGGGGATCGCATTCGCTCGTGTACCTACGGCAACTATGTCATCTTCTTCACTGCGCACAAGGCGCGATTGACGATTGCACGCGTCTTACATGGTGCGATGGATATTCCGGCTCAGTTTTCTGAACTGTTGGAGTAAACGTTCATCACCATAAGCGATCACTCGGCCTATTGATCCCGCGTTTGATCACCGTGATCGCCTGATCAGACCACCGCACATTTTGAGCCGCACAAGGTGACGCGCTGTGTCGAACAATCTGGCTGGCCCCGCCCCTGTCAGGCGCCATTCACAATGCCGCGCAGGGTATCGACCACCTTCTCCGGCACATCGATTGCATCGGCTGCCATGCGCTGGTTGCGCTGGTCAATCGAACGATCGAACGGCACCCGTACCGGCTGCGCCGGATCGAGCGGCCGCACATCGCGAATGCTCTGCGCGTATTCGGCGACGCGCGCCGGAAAATCATCGCCCGAACCCACCAGCGACGGCTTGACCGCAAGAATGAACAGCCCGCTGTCGCGCTGCGGCCCGGGGGCGATCACCTGCCCTGTCATCATCGCCAGCATCTGGATCATCATCGCCAGGCCAGAGCCCTTGTGCCCGCCCCACACGGCGAAGGCGCCGCCCAGCGCCGCCGCCGGGTCACGCGTCGGCCGGCCCTCGGCATCGAAGGCCTGCCCTTCCGGCAATTGCTGGCCCAGCCGCGCCTTCAACGCCACCTCGCCAATCATCACGTTGGAGGTGCCGATGTCCCAGATCACCGGGGTGCCGGTCGAGGGAAAGCCGAACGCAATCGGGTTGGTGCCGTAGCGCCCTTCAGTGCCACCGTGCGGCGCCACCAGTTGCGTGCCGCTGCCGGCGATCATGCCGACAAACCCCTTGGCAACAATGCGCTCCAGGTAATACGAATACATGCCGGTAAACCAGGTCTTGGATGCGCCGATCACCGCCACGCCGGTCTGCTCTGCCTTGTCAATCGCAATGCCGGTGCAGTGCGCACCGACCAGGTAACCGACGTTGTCGCCACCATCGAGCGAGGCCGAGAACGGTGTCTCCTGCAGCAGCGTGATTGGCCGGCGCGGCGTGCTGGTGCGGCGGATCCGCTCGACGATCGAGATCGCCCGCGCCAGGCCGCCATAGGCCAGGCCGCGCAGCTCGCAGTCAATCAGATGGTCAGCAATGATCGCTGCTTCCTCTGCCGTGTGGCCGGCTGCCGCCATCGTGGCTTCCACCAGTCGGCGGGCTTCAAGAATCGTGAATCGCATGCTTGCGCTTTCCGCTTTCGTTTACTTCTGTCGTTGTACCCGTCTACTGGGCCGTCATCCTGGCGGCACGCACCACTTCGCCCCAGGTTTCCACTTCCTTGCGGATGAAGGCGGCGCCCTCTTCCGGCCCCATGTCGATGATGCGGCCACCCTGGTTGATGAAAATGTCGAACAGGCCCGGCTTGGCCATCACGCGGTTCATGCCTTCACGCAGGCGCTTGATGCGCTCCGGCGGCGTGGCTGAAGGCACCATCAAGGCATACCAGTTTTCGAACTCGATGCCGCGCAGGCCGCCCTCGACCAGGCTGGGAATGTTCGGCATGGTCGGGTTGCGGTTGCGGCTGGTGGTGGCCAGCGCGCGCATCTTGCCGGCCTTGATGTGCGGGATCATCACTGCCGGGTCGAGGATCGTCACATCTACTTCGTTGGCCAGGATCGCCACCATCGCCGGCGCCGCGCCACGGTAATGCACCACCGTGAAATCGAGCCCGGCGCGCTGGCGCATCATCTCGGCCAGCAAGTGCGGCGGGCCGCCCACACCCGAGGTTGCCAGCGTCAGGTTGCCCGGCTTCGATTTGGCCAGCGCGATCAAACCCGCCAGGTCTTGCACCGGCAGGCCTTCACGGCAAGCCAGCAGCAGCGGCGTGCCGATCGCAATCGAAATCGGAATCAGGTCGCGCCGCGTGTCGTAGCCCAGGTTGGGCAGCAACGTCAGGTTCACCGACAGCGCGCCGGTGGTGGCAAACACCATGGTGTTGCCATCCGGCGTGGCCTTGGCGGCCACCTCCACACCCACCGAGCCGCCGGCGCCGGTGCGAATGTCGATCGCAATCGGCTGGCCGAGCACTTCACCAAGGGCCCCCGCGATCAGCCGGCCGCCGGCATCCACCGGACCGCCCGCAGGGAACGGAATCACCATGCGCATCGGCCGGTCCGGCCAGGCCTGCGCCATGGCCGAGTGGGGAACAACAAAAGGCGCCAACACTGCGGCGCCGACAAAGCTGCGGCGATTCACCATTGTGGTTTCCTCTTTTCAACAAACGCGGCAATCCCTTCCTTGGCTGAAGCGGTTGCTGCAGCCACCGAGATCACATCCACACCGATGGTAATGGCCGAGCGGTAGTCGGCGTCTTCGGTCT
>CANJDH010000206.1 GCA_947473125.1 Burkholderiales bacterium | reverse complement strand
CGTCGCAAAGCTCGTTGAGGAACCCGCCGAATGTGGTCTGCATGCCGTGTTCGCGTGCCAGCATGCCGTCGATCGCATTGAGCACCATGCGCAACAACATGACGATCGGCACCGCCAGCAGCACCATGCGGTCCGCCGGAAACGTAGCAAGCAACGCGCCGCTTGCGATCGACACCGCCAGCGCCGCCAGGGTCACCTGGTTGGGGGTTGCCCCGGCGCGCGCAAGCGAGGCCACCAAAGGGCGCAGCAGCCGCTGAAACGCCGGCTTGAGCTGATAGAGCGAGGCCATCGCGTCATTTTACGGAAAGCGCAACGATCCAGGAATTGCAGTAGCATTCCGCGCTGACTTGGGCCCACTGGCCGCATTCCCGGAGAACACGTTGATCGACCTGCACGATATTCGCTATGTCCGCCTCGGCACCGACAATCTGGACCAGGCGAAACAATTCGCAACCCGCATCGTCGGGCTCGACATCGCGCGCGAAAGCCGCGACAAGGTCTATCTCAAGAGCGACCAGCGCGACCACACCCTGGTGTATTTCAAGGGCGATCCGGCTGACCACACGGTCGGCTTCGAACTCAGGGACCCGCACGGCCTCGACGCCGCTGCGGGCCACCTCGACGACGCCGGCTTCAAGGTGCGCTGGGGTACCAGGGAGGAATGCGAGCAGCGCTACGTGCGCGCTTTTTTCAACTTTCGCGACCTGACCGGCAATTCGGTCGATGTGGTGTCGCGCCCGTTTCATTCAGGCATCCGCTATCACGGCGAGCGCGATGCCGGCATCACCGGCTTCAATCACATTGGACTCAAGACCACCGATTCGCCGCGCGACGAAAGCTTCTGGACCCGTACCTGCAACGCCCGCGTCTCCGACTGGATCGGCGACGCGGCCCTGCTGCGCATCAACATCGTGCACCACACGCTGGCCCTGTTTCCGTCCAGCAGTGCCGGTATCCAGCACATCAACCACCAGGTCGAATCGGTGGATGACATTTTGAAGGCCTGGTACTTCCTCAAGGAGCAGGGCGTGCGCATCGTGTTCGGCCCGGGGCGGCACCCCACGTCTGGCGCGATGTTCCTGTATTTTGAAGGCCCGCACGGCATGGTGTTCGAGTATTCGGTCGGCGTGCGGCAGATCCAGCCCGAGGAAGAAGCCACCTATCGTCCGCGCCAGTTCGGCTGGGAGCCCTGGTCGTTCTGCTACTGGGGCGCCAAGCCGGACATTCCGGAGTTTCGCACCACGCCTGCCGCAGCCAAGCCGGTGGCCCAGCCATGAGCGCCTACGTCATCGCCATCATCAAGGTCACCAATCCCGAGGCCTATGCCGAATATGCGCGCCTCGCGGCGCCGGTGAATGCGCAGTTCAACAGCACCCTGCTGGCACGCAGCAACCAGTTCGAATTTCTCGAAGGCGGGCTCGACTGCAACCGCGTTGTGATCAACCGCTTCGACACCATTGAGGCGGCCAAGGCGTTCTACCATTCGGTCGATTATCAGGCGGCGAAGTCCAAACGGATTGGCGCTGCCGACTTCAACATGCTGGTAGTGCAAGGCAACGACTGAGGGAAGCGCCTTGAAGAACCGCTCCAGGAGCGGTTCTTCGGCCAGTGGCGTCAGATGTCGGCTTCGACCTCGTTGCCGTGCTCCTCGATCCAGACGCGGCGTGCCGCGGCTTCGCCCTTGCCCATCAGCATGTTGAACTTGTCGCCGGTGCGCGCAAAGTCGAGGTCGCCGAAGCGCACCTGGAGCAGGCGCCGTGTGTCCGGGTTCATGGTGGTTTCCCACAACTGCTCCGGGTTCATTTCCCCCAAGCCCTTGAAGCGCGAAATCTGCCACGCACCTTCGCGTACGCCTTCTTTTTTCAGCTTGTCTTCCACCGCCTCGAGTTCGCCGTCGTCGAGGCAGTAGAGCTTGCGCAACGGACGCTTGCCGGCGGCCGGCACGTCAACCCGGAACAGCGGTGGGCGCGCCACATACACATTACCGTTGTCGATCAGCTTCGGAAAGTGCTTGAAGAACAGGGTCAGCAGCAGCACCTGGATGTGCGAGCCGTCGACGTCCGCATCCGAGAGGATGCAAATCTTGCCGTAGCGCAGGGCTGATAAATCCGGTGTGTCCGCCGCGCCATGCGGGTCGACGCCGATGGCGACTGCGATATCGTGAATTTCGTTATTGGCAAACAGGCGGTCGCGCTCGGTTTCCCAGGTGTTGAGCACCTTGCCACGCAGCGGCAGGATCGCCTGAAATTCCTTGTCGCGGCCCATCTTGGCGCTGCCGCCGGCCGAATCGCCCTCGACCAGAAACACTTCGGTGCGATCCACCTCGTTCGATTCACAGTCGGTAAGCTTGCCGGGCAGCACCGCTACCCCCGAGCCCTTTTTCTTCTCGACCTTCTGGCCCGCCTTCATGCGGCTTTGCGCCTGCTTCACCACCAGCTCAGCGAGCTTCTTGCCCTGGTCGACGTGGGTGTTGAGCCAGAATTCGAGCGGCGGGCGGGTCTGCTGGGAAATCAGGCGCACCGCATCGCGACTGTTGAGGCGCTCCTTGATCTGCCCCTGAAACTGCGGGTCGAGCACCTTGGCCGAAAGCACGAACGAGACGCGCGCGAACACGTCTTCGGGCAACAGTTTCACGCCCTTGGGCAGCAGCGAATGATGTTCGATGAAGCTTTTGACCGCGCCGAACAGGCCTTCACGCAGGCCCGACTCGTGGGTGCCGCCGGCCGGTGTGGGAATCAGGTTGACGTAGCTCTCGCGGGCGATTGTCCCTTCTTCGGTCCAGGCCACCACCCACTGCGCACCTTCGCCTTCGGCAAAGTTGTCGTCGGCCGACTCTATGTATTTCTCGCCTTCGAACCAGGGAATCAGCGGCTCGGCCCCATCCAGCGCTTCCTGCAGGTAACCGCGCAGGCCTTCCTTGTACATCCAACTGTTCTTCTCGCCGGTCTTTTCGATTGTCAGCGTCACCGTAACGCCGCGCAGCAGTACGGCCTTGGAGCGCAGCAGGCGTTTGAGTTCCTCGGGCGGTACCAGCGCCGAATCAAAATATTTTGCGGCCGGCCAGGCGCGCACCAGGGTTCCG
>CANJDH010000205.1 GCA_947473125.1 Burkholderiales bacterium | reverse complement strand
TACAGATGTTGTCGCTCTCAACTTTCGAGAAATTCGAGCTTTCATGCGCCTTTGCGCCCGATCCTCGTACAAGCATTTCACCTGATCCCGCTAACCAATTGAATCTGTTCGACAATTAACCGGACGCCACTGACGTTGGCTATATCGTAATAGCAAAAATACGTAATTAAAACAAAGTAATATTACGAATATTTATTAAACAAAAGCTGATTTGACCCATGAATTTCCAACAGTTGCGTTCGGTGCAGGAGGCAGTGCGCCAGGATCTCAACCTCACTCAGGTCGCAGCCGCCCTGCACACATCGCAACCCGGCGTCTCCAAGCAGATCCGCGAACTCGAAGACGAACTCGGCGTGCAGATTTTCATCCGCAACGGCAAGCGCCTCACCGGCCTCACGCCGCCGGGCAAGGCGGTGGTCGAGTGGATCGGCCGGGTGCTGGCCGAGCAGCAAAACCTGAAGCGCTCCGCGGCCGATTTCGCCGACGAGAAAACCGGCAGCCTGACCATCGCCACCACCCACACCCAGGCGCGCTATTCGCTGCCGCCGGCGGTGCGCGCCTTCAAACATCGCTACCCGCTGGTCAAACTGTCGATCATCCAGGGTAACCCTTCGCATATTGCATCTTTGGTACTGGAAGGCAAAGCCGACATCTGCATTGCGACGGAAACCATCGCCCAACATGCCGGCCTGGTTGCACTGCCCTGCCATCGCTGGCACCACATCGTGGTGACGCCCGCGAAACATCCCTTGCTGGCGATCAAGAAACCCGCCATCGGTGACCTGGCGCAATACCCGATCATCACCTACGATGGCGCCTTCGCCGGGCGCTCGACCATCAACCAGGCATTCGCCGCCGCCGGGCTCGAACCAAACGTGGTGCTCTCGGCGGTCGACTCGGACGTCATCAAGACCTATGTAGAGCTCGACCTGGGCATAGGTATCCTCGCCGGCATTGCCTTCGATGTGGTGCGCGACAAGCACCTGCGCGCCATCGACACCGGCCATATCTTTCCGGAAAAAACAACTCACCTCGCCATGCGCAAGGGAGCCTATTTGCGCCGCTTTGCCTATGACTTCATCGAACTGTTCGCACCGACTCTCACACGTTACGTGGTGGAACGCACCCTGAAGAAAGCAAAGCAAGGGGCGAACCACGAGACGAAATAAGACTTGAACAAGCGGCGACGCCGAAGCTCAATTTACAATCCCCAGCAACCCAAAACACAATTCGGAGAACCCATCATGCGCTTGAACGGCAAATCCATCATCGTCACCGGCGCCGGTTCCGGCATCGGCGTCGGCATCGCCACACGCTTTGCCGCCGAAGGCGCGCAGGTGATCGTCAACGACATCAATGCCAAGGGTGGTGAAGAAACCGTTGCCGCGATCAAAAAAGCCGACGGCAAGGCGGTCTACCAGCACGCCGACGTGACCACGGCCGATGGCTGGAAAGCCTTGGTGGAAGCGGCTCTCAAGGAGTATGGCGGTCTCGATGGAGTGGTCAACAACGCCGGCTGGACCCATGTGAACCGGCCCTTCAGTGAAGTCACCGAAGCCGATTTCGACCGTTGCTTCAATGTCAACGTCAAAAGCATCTACTGGTCGGCGCAGCACGCGCTGGCGCAGTTTCGCAAACAGGGTAAGGAGCGCGGCGGTTGCCTGGTCAACATCGCCTCGACCGCCGGCGTGCGCCCGCGCCCCGGCCTCACGGTCTACAACGCCAGCAAGGGCGCCGTGATCACCATGAGCAGGTCGATGGCCGCAGAGTTTGCGCCGGAAAACGTGCGCGTCAACTGCGTCAACCCGGTGTTCAACCCGGATACCGCCCTCTCAGCTGCCTTTGCCGGCGGGCCAGTAGATGAAGCACGGCGCGAGAAGTTTCGCGCCACCATTCCGATGGGGCGCTTCTCGACGGCGCTTGATGTCGCCAATGCCTGCCTCTACCTGGCTTCGCCTGATGCCAGCTTTGTCACCGGCGTCTGCATCGAAGTCGACGGCGGGCGCTGCGTGTAACGCAATGCACAAGCGCAATTGAGGAGAGCACCATGCTGATGTCCGGCGACGATTACCGCGCTTCGTTGCGCAAATACAAGCCGACCGTGTACGTCGATGGCCGCAAGGTCGAGTCGGTGGCCGACGATGCGGCCCTCGCGCCGGGCGTGAACGCCCTTGCCATGACCTACGATCTGGCGCTGAACGAGGATGTGGCTGCGGTAATGCGCACCGAAGTCAATGGCCGCACCGTCAACCGCATGATCGGCATCCCCAATAGCTCGCAGGACTTGCTCAACAAGCTCGAAGCGGTTCGTTTGGTGTGCCAGGAAACCGGCTGCGCGCAGCGCTATCTGGCAGGCGACGCGCTGACCGGCATCTATCAAGCCACATTGCGCTGCGACGCCGAGGCCGGCAGCAAGTACCACGGCACGCTCAAGGCCTACATTGAGCATGTCTACGACAACGACCTCGCCCTGGGCGTGGCGATGACCGACGCCAAGGGCGACCGCTCGGTACGCCCCTACGCCCAGGCCAACGCCGACAGCTACGTGCACATCGTCGAACGCCGTAGCGACGGCATCGTGATTTCCGGCGTGAAGGCGATCGTCACCGGCGCGCCCTACATGCATGAGCTGCTGGTGATGCCCTGCCGCAACATGACCGAGCTCGACAAGGATTTCGCGGTCTGCTGCGCCGTTCCCATCGACGTGAAGGGCCTCACCATCGTCGCCCGGCCCGCGGGTCGCCCCGGCGAATCCGCTGCCAAATTCAGCGCCAAATTCGGCCAGAGCACCGGTGTATGCCTGTTCGAGAACGTGTTCGTGCCCTGGGACCGCGTGTTCCTTGCCGGTGAATGGCAGCACTCGGGCCACCTCACCTACTCCTACGCCACCCACCACCGCCACACCTGCATCGCCGCACGCGCCGGATTTGGCGACCTCTTGATCGGCGCGGGCGCATTAATGACCGAAGCCAACGGCATCGACCTTGACCGCGCCGACAACCTGCGCGACCAGATGGTCGACCTGATCAAGATCGTCGAAGGTTTTTATGCCTGCGGCATCGCCGCGTCGGTATACGGAGCAGCCGACGAATCCGGCGTCGTTACGCCTGATGCCGTGTTCGCCAACATCGGCAAGCTTCTGCTGGCAACCCAGATTTACGACATGCACCGCATCGCACATCATGTCTCGGGCGGCCTGATCGTTACCCTGCCGGGGCCGGACGAAGACCACAATCCCGCCACCGC
>CANJDH010000204.1 GCA_947473125.1 Burkholderiales bacterium | reverse complement strand
GTCGGTGAGATTGAGTATGGCGGTGCTGCCGGCATTGGCAATCAAGGGCAGCGACAAGGCCAGCACGGCGCGGTAGTCGACGCGGCGCTCACCGCGCGCATTCTTGCGCAAGGCGGGCAGCGGGCGGGCGGCGGTGGTGGCGGAGGGTTTCATCGGGGGTGTGTAAAAACAAACGCGGGCCCGCTGCTCGCAGGATCCCGCGTCGACGTGACGAGTATACCCGAGGCGCTCCGGGCTCAGTCTGTCGCTTCGGCCAATCGCTCGCCGATGCGCGCCGCGGCAAGCCGCAACTGCGCCAGATGGCGCTCGACGATTTGCGCCTCGTTTGCCAGGTCGGTGATCCACACGCAGCTCAGGCAAGCCTGCACGCCCCCGCCGGCGAGCACCGGCACGGCAATGGCGCTGAAGCGTTTCAGCGCCTCGGCATCCGGCCCGATATTGCGCGGATCGCGCACGGCATAGCCCTGGCGCTGCGTCTGCGCGATGATCCGCTGCAGCCACTCGGTCCGCTGCGCCGCCTGGTCGCCGGGATCGGCTGACGCACGCAAGGCCGCCAGCAGTTCGTCGCACTCGGTCTGGGGGCAAAACGCGAGATACGCGCGGCCCATCGCCGACCAGACCATGCCCGGGCGATAGCCGACCACGTCGCGATTGACCACCAGTCCCGAGAGAGACCGGTTGCTCTCGAGCACCAGCATGCCGAGGCCTTCGCGCACGGCAATGTCCGATGGCCAGGGCATGCGTTGGTTCAGCTCGCGCAGAGCCGGCGCCGCAATCTCGACCAGCCTCGCGCGTTGCCGGGATGCGGGTGCCGGCCGTTGCGGCTGGCGCAGGGGCAAATAGGCACCATCGGCTAGCCGCCGCTGTATCCAACCCGCTTCTTCCAGCGTCCTGACAATACGCAGCAACGAGGCCTTTGGTGCGGAAGTTTCGCCATGCAGCGCGTGTAGCGACAAGCCCTGGCCGTTGCGAATCGCGCGCAGCACGTCAAGGCCGCGTCGCAGCGAGGCAATCGATTTGACACGGGGCGAGGGTGTGCGGGAAGCGGAAGGTTTTCGTTTCACTGGATGAAACTCTAGCTTTACTGCCGCCCTCCGGCAAGCCTAGTCTTTACAAAATACACGGGCCGTGCCGGCGCACGACCAACACTGAGGGGCAACCATGAAAATCACCATGCTGGGCACCGGCGCTGCATTTGTCGATCCGGACCGCGCACAATCCGGGGTACTGGTCACCCTGGACAATGGCCGCCACTACCTGTTCGACTGCGGCGCGGGCATTACGCGCAACATGGTGCGCGCCAACGTCAGCCCGGCCGATGTGCCCTTTGTATTTCTGACCCACCTGCATCACGACCACATTTGCGATTTTCCACTGTTCACCATTACCGGCTGGATGTGGAACCGGCAGGGCTCGCCCATCGTGGTCGGCCCCAAGGGCACCAAGGATTTTTGCTCGCGCCTGTTCGAAGGTGGCGCCTTCCACACAGATTACGAGGCGCGCAGCCACTACCCGGCGCGGCAAAGAAACCTCGAAGCAATGAAACCGGACGTGCGTGAATGCTCCCCCGGAATTGCCTACCAGGATGAGCACGCGACCATCACCTGCGACTGGGTCGAGCACATTCCGCGCGAAGTGTCGGAGTGTTTCGGGGTTCGCATGGAAGCCGATGGCAAATCGGTGGCGTTCTCCGGCGATACCGCGCCGTGCGAGGCCATGGTCAAACTTGCCGCGGGCGCCGATCTTCTGGTGCACGAATGCACCTTCCCTGAAGCGTTTATCGAGCACCGCAAAAAAACCGGCGTCGGCATTTTCGCCCACACCAGCCCGACCGAACTTGGCATCATCGCCAAACGCGCCGGCGTAAAAGCACTGGTCGCAACCCATTTCGGCCATTTCGAATCCACCAGCCCGGTAATCAAGAACGCGGGCAAGCTGCATTTCCCGGTCGAGCTGATGGGACCGCAGCTGATGGACGACGTGGTCCGCGACATACGCAAAAACTACGCCGGCCCGTTGCATATCGCGCATGATCTGATGCGCGTCGATCTCTAGGAGTACCCTCATGCGCATCCGCAAGCTGGCAACAATCGCCCTCCTCCTCGCGGGCACATCGGGCGCAAGCGCAGCCCTGGCCCAGGCCTACCCCAACAAGCCGGTGCGCGTGATCAATCCCTTCCAGGCCGGGGGCGCAGGCGAAATTACCTTCCGAATGCTGATTCCGACACTGGAGAAAAGGCTTGGACAGAAAATCGTGCTCGAGAACCGCAGCGGCGCGGGCGGCAACGTTGGCGCGCAGGCAGTAGTCGCGGCGACGCCCGATGGCTACACACTGCTGCTGGCGGCGACCAACAACCTGGTCATCAACCAGTTCATCTTCGCCAATATGAGCTTTGACCCTGCCACGGCGTTTGCGCCAATCACCACCACCGCTGAGTTACCGTCGGTTTTTTACGTCAACCCGGAGCTGCCGGTGAAAAACCTGCTGGAATTCGTCGCCTTCGCAAAGACCAAAGCCAGTGCCGGCAAGTTGAACTACTCGTCGCCCGGAAACGGTACGACGCCACACCTGAACGTCGAACTGCTTTCGCAGCGTACAGGCGTGCGCCTGACCCATGTCCCCTATCGCGGGTTGCCGGACGCGATGAATGCGGTGCTCGCGGGCGACGTGCAACTCTATCTCGGCGGCCTCGCCGCGGGACGCGGCAACCTGCAGGCGGGCAAGCTGAAGGCAATCGCCGTCAGCAGCCGCGAGCGCCTTCCCGCGCTGCCCGAGGTGCCGACCGCGATCGAGTTGGGGTTCGAGAACTTCGAAGCTTCGAATTGGTTCGCGCTGGTTGCGCCGGCGGGAACCGATGCGGGGATTATCGATCGCTGGGCGACCGAAGTGCGCTACGCGCTGTCGCAACCAGATATACAGACGCGCTTTGCCGAAGGCGGAATAGTCCCCGGCGGCATGCCCACGGCAGATTTCAAGGCGCGACTCGCGCGTGAAGCGAAACTGTGGGAAGGCGTGGTGAAGGCCGGGGGGATCAAGGCTGAGTAGTGACGAAACTCATTGCCGCTTCTGTAAATTACAGTCGGTGTTTTTTTAAACCCGTACCTCAGTTCACCGTCGCCCCTGAATCACGCACCACCTTGCCCCACTTGTCGTATTCTTTTTTCAGGTAGGCGCCGAATTCCTCCGACGTGGTCGGCGTCGCTTCCATGCCGGAGGCGGCCAGCAGTTGCTGCACATCGGGCAGGCGCAACAGCTTGGCGATTTCGTCATGCAGTTTTGCGACGATTTCCGGCGGCGTGCCCACCGGGGCGATCAGCCCCACCCAGGACAGCGACT
>CANJDH010000203.1 GCA_947473125.1 Burkholderiales bacterium | reverse complement strand
TTGAATCTCATCAAGCACTTTCGACAATCCTACTCGAGCGGGCTCAATTCTGACAGACAACGGTGAAAGTCATGGTCAGACCCAGTGTCCGATTTCGTTTTATGGTAAATGATTTTGCATCGGACCGTGCCATCATACCTTGCAGATCTGAATGACTCAAAAGCCTAAGGTTTGTTTCTGTCCAATACGGGCTGTTGCGTCGACACCATGAATGGAAATACCTGGGCCACCAGTGAATGAATAGCGCGTTGGTGTGGCTTTCAACCGGGAAAAACTTGCTAGGGGTGGTGAAAAACACTCGTTTACCGGTGCGGAGCATTTCATTGATGAAGCGCAACTGTGCCTCTTCCCCGCCGACGTGCTCGATCACCGCGTTCGAGAAGACAAAGTCGAATTCCCGATCACGAAACGGAAATATGTTGCCGTCGTAGAGGACGAACCTCTTGCCCGGATGCTGACGAGCGACGGCATCCATCGACTCCACTGCCAACCCGGTGTAGCGACGGTCGGAATATCTAAAAGCTTTCAAGAAGAGGTTAACCTGCGGGCTGTGATCGTTGTTCGAAACGCCCACGTCCAGCACGTCGCATTCGGCGGGGCAATAGCCGTAGAAATCAGCGAGCTTCGCCTCGCGCGAGCGCTGCATGACTGACTCTTTCAGTCGTCCCAGGTATCCCATGCTCGGTCTCTCCGTTTGCTTTGTGGCCAAGTTGAAGCGAGGGCCTTCCACGCTTGCCAGAGACCGGCTCAGCCCACCGGCAATCGCGCGGGAATAGCGCCAAGTTCAGCATACAGATCGAGCATCGCCTCGCGGTAGCGCGAGGCGGTGTAGCGTGTGCTGACCAACTCGCGTGCGCGCTGGCCCATCGCTGACGCGGCCACGTCCGGCAGTGCTGCCATGTCCGCCAGTCGGGTGGCCAAGTCATCCACGCTGCCACTGTCGAAGGTGTATCCGGTCTCGCCCTCAATGACCATCTCTGGGATGCCGCCGATGCGCGCACCGATCACCGGCTTGCCCAGCGCAAACGACTCAAGAACACTGATCGGCGCGTTTTCATACCATTCCGAAGGCAGGACAACGGCGCGGCAATCACGCACCAGTGACCAGAGCGCCTCGCCCGAACGATACCCGAGCATGTCTACCGAACTGCCGGCAACCAAGGCCTTCAGTTCGTCCTCGAGCGGGCCGGTGCCCGCCACCTTCAGTTGCACATCGGCCTTCCTGGCGGCGTGTATCAGCGTGGCGACGCCCTTCTCCGGCGCCAGGCGCCCGAAATAGAGAAAATAGTTGCCTGGCGCGTATTGCGGTAGATGCTGTTGGGCGTCCACATAGTTGGGAATGAAGGTCACCTGGTCTTCGGGCCAACCCCATTCGAGCAGTTTGGTGCGGTAGAAAGCGCTCGGAGCGACCACGCGATTGACGTTGCGGCGGTACAGCCCCAAGGACTTGGCCACCGCCGACTCCACCGCCACCAGTGTGCTGACGCCGAGGGAGTCGCGCACGCAGCGGTTCGCTATCAAGTGAAGCAGGTTGCCACCCTTGCACTTCTCGCACACGCCGCCGCGATTGAGCATCTTGTAGGCTGGGCAGGCGATCTTCAAGTCATGCGCTGTCAGCACGACCGGCACGCCGCGCTCGCGCAGCAGCGGCAGTACCGAGGCCGATAAATGGTGATAGATGCCGTGGACATGTGCCACCGACGCAGGAAACCGGTCAAGCAGCGCCGCCAACTTCCGCCGCGCTTCGAATGAGTAAATCACTTTGCTCGCCATCGCCACCTTGTCGAACAGGCTGTAGCTGTGGCCAAACTCGATCTCGTCAACGAAAAAATCGCTCCACTCGGAAGCCAGGTTCATCGGGTGGTGCATTGCCATGTGCGCCGTCTCCCAGTCAAGCGCACGGAACATTGCCTCATGCTCGAAATAGACCGCTTCAGAGCCGCCACGCTTGTAGTGGTAGCTATTTAAGGAAAGCAGGGAAGGCATTTGGTATCAAAAGGGTGTTCGTCTGGCATGTTAAGCGAGCCTCTGATGCAATCGATCACAACGAAGCCGGGATTCCGGCAGTTAGCTTGGAACAAGCCCTGGCAATCGTCGCCGTGTTACCAGTTATATATATAAACCACACTGCCGGCGAGTTAACTGTTCACTCCCCTCCCCATGATGCAGGAGCTGATGTGGGCGGCAGATTTTGGGCAGCCATCGGCTCGGCGTGCGCTCAACCCGTCGGAACTGGGCCAAGTTGGGGTGTGGCCTCTTGTCGATCCGGGCGATGTCTGCGCGATGCAGGTAACCTAGGAGCCGAGCCCTGGCGCCGGCAGGTCTTGTACACGCTGAAGCCGCGGGCAATGAATTCGCTAAGTAAATATCTTCCTCAAGGTTAAATTATGCCCTAAATGCATATATATTCCGACCACCGCACGGTGTTACCTGCTTACCCAGCGCGACGTTGAATCCGAGATGGCGCAAGAACTCAGCGACTTCGAGATACTGAGGGCGATTTTCAATCATGTGCAGTGACCGAATGAGCAATCTTAGCCCCGGAGTCTGAAGTGTTCGCGTCATGCCTTTAAGTGCTGCGACTTCCATGCCGCTGATCGTCAGCGTGATGTGATTTGCCCTTGCTACACACTGTTGCTCGAGGATATTGTCAACGGTGTCAAGGGGGATAGTCTCGACAGTAACAAAAGCGTCTCTGGGTAGATTATCCTCAATTCCCTGATCAGCCAATTTATTATAATCGGCCCGTTTGCCGACCTCCACGCTTCCCGTTCCACTACTCGAAGAAACTCCCTTGGCAATATATGAAATGTTATCGATGTTCCAATTGAGGTGGTTCTCCAGGTTTTCGCGAATGTTCTTCAAGTAGAGCGGCACCGCTTCAACCAAAAGAACACGTCCTGAGGCACCGCAGGCCATTGACCAGTCCATCACGGTGTCGATTCGGTGCACTCCCACCATCACAACGGTCTCGCCTAACTCGCAGAGCAGAGACTCATGCAGCCCATCCTTATGTTTCAGGACTGCTGCACGCAGACGGCACTTCAATCCTTTCCTCGGCAGCAAGTGAATAACTTTGCAGAAAAGCCATCTAACAATCAATCTGGACAAGGAGTATGTTTGCATCACTGGCTTGCCTGTTTCATCACTGCTCCGGCAATGATGTATTCAACATGGAGGTATTGGCAATTGATGCCTCGCCGTGAGTAATGCGCGCTGCGCCTTCCCTCAGCGTCAATACTTCGATATCCGCGCTCTGCAAGGTGATGATAAGTCGCTCGAATACGCTGATTGTGCAGCCCCACGGCGAGGGCTCAGGGCCGATATCGTGAGCATAAAAT
>CANJDH010000202.1 GCA_947473125.1 Burkholderiales bacterium | reverse complement strand
GTCGTAGAGGCGCACCGCGATCACCTCGTGGCGCCGCGCCAGCTGCGCGAGTGCCGTCTCCCAACCGGGTGTGCTGATGAAATCGGAGAGCACAAATACCACCGAGCGGCGCTTGATGGCGCCGTAAGCTTCGCGCAGCATCACCGAAAGATCGGTGGTCACGCCGGCGGGCGTGGGCGTGGGCGCAGTTTTCTGCCCTGCGCCCGACCCGAGCCGCAGGATGCTGTCGAGCAGGTGCAACACCTGGCGCCGTCCGCCGCGCACCGGGATCACGGTGGCATGGATATCGTGCGCCGTACCCTTGAGCACTGCGCCGACCCGATTGCCGTGGCGCGTGAGCAGGCGCGCCAATACCCCCGTCAGTTCGGCGGCGAGGTCGCGCTTCTTGACCTCGCGCGAACCAAAATCGACCGACCCCGACAGATCGAGCAGGAACCAGGCGGTCACTTCGCGGTCTTCCTGAAACTCGCGCACATGCGGCACGCCCAGGCGTGCGGTGACGTTCCAGTCGATGTAGCGCACGTCGTCCTGGGCCTGGTATTCGCGCAGGTCGGCGAGGTCCAGCCCGAAGCCGCGCAGCAGCGTGCGATAGTCCCCCTGCAGCATGCCGTCAAGGCGCCGGATCACGGTCCATTCGAGGCGCTGCAACAGGGTTTCGGCATTGCCGTGCAGGGCGGCGTGTCGCCCACCCCTGGCGCCGCCGCGCGCACGGCTGGCGCCTCCCGGCTCATCAGTAGCCACACCGCCGGAGCCGTCGGTCGTTGTGCCCGCCGCATCTTCATCACCGGGCGCAGCGCCGCCACCGCGGCCGAGCTTACGCCGGAGAAACTTGAACATGCGTGTCGAGCGGTTTCGCCGGCGCCGGCACCACCTGCATGATCCGATGCACCAGCTTGTCCGGCGTTTGCGCTTCGGTCAGGGCTTCGTAGGAGAGCACCAGGCGGTGCCGCAGCACATCGGGGGCAATGTCGGTCACATCTTCGGGCAAGGCGTAGTGGCGGCCGCGCAGGAAGGCGAGGGCGCGCGCACCTTCAATCAGGTTGATGGTGGCGCGCGGGCTGGCGCCAAAGGTGATGAAGCGGCCGAAGTCCTTGAGGCCGTAGCGTTCCGGCTCACGCGTCGCCGCCACCAGTTTGACCGCGTACTGGATCAGGTTCGGATCAACGTATACCTTGCGGCATTCACGCTGCAGAGCACCGAGCTGCTCCGGCGTCGCCACCGCCTGCACCGCCACGGCGGCTCCGGTGACGCGCTCGACAATCACGAACTCTTCTTCTTCGGTCGGGTAGCCGATCAGGATCTTCATCATGAAGCGGTCGATCTGCGCCTCGGGCAGGGGGTAGGTGCCTTCGGTTTCGATCGGGTTCTGCGTTGCCATCACCAGAAACGGCTCGGGCACCTTGTGGGTCTCGCCGGCGATCGTCACCTGCCGTTCCTGCATCACTTCGAGCAGCGCGCTTTGCACCTTGGCAGGCGCGCGGTTGATCTCGTCGGCCAGCAGCAGGTTGGTGAACACCGGCCCCAGGCTGGTCGAGAACTCGCCCGATTTCTGGTTGTAGATGCGCGTGCCGATCAAGTCAGCGGGCAACAAGTCCGGGGTGAACTGGATGCGCTTGAACTTGCCGCGCAGGGTAAGCGCGAGGGTCTTGACGGTAAGCGTCTTGGCCAGGCCCGGCACGCCTTCGACCAGCAGGTGGCCCTGCGCCAGCATGGCCACCAGCACGCGCTCGAGAAAGTGATCCTGCCCTACCACTACCCGTTTGACCTCGTAGAGCACGCTTTCCATCAGGGAAGCGATTTCGCTGGGCACTTTGCTGACATCGTTCATGAAATGTGTTCCTCGCAGTCGCGGTAGGGGGTTGAGGCAGGTGGGTGGAGCAGGGGGGAGCGGGCGGGTAGATGGAAAAGGCTGTTGATACGGTGCTTGCAGCGGCGCTCGGAACCAATCGTCGAGCGGTGGTGCTGGATCGGTCGTCAGGAAATCAAATCAAAATGGCGCGATGCCGATTGTCATGCCGGCACCTTCAATGGTGACGGCAAAGCCGATGCCGATGAAGGTGCCGGCACGCGTCGGGTTCAGAATGGCGGTGACGATGCCGACCACTTCGCCGTCCATGGTGATCAGCGGCCCGCCGGAATTGCCCGAGTTGGCGGCGGCGTCAAACTGGATCAGCCCGGTCAGCTTGCGCCGGCCCTTGGGCGAACCAAATTCGCGACCGATGCCCGAGACCACGCCTGCCGAGACCGAGGGGCCGATGCCAAACGGGAAGCCGACCGCCACGACTTCATCTCCCGGCTTGAGGCGCCCTGAGGCGCCCATGGTGGCGGGCGGCAGATCGTCCGGAATCTTCTTGGCGCGAATCACGGCAAGGTCGTTCTCCGGGTGCAGGCCGACGATTTCGGCTTCCGACTCCATGCCGTCGTAGAAGGTCACGACCAGGCGCTTGGAACCGGCGACCACATGCAGGTTGGTGAGGATGGTGCCGTTCTCGAGGATCACGACGCCAGTGCCGGTGGAGACCGCGCGCTCTTTTCCGTTTTCGTCCTTGTCGTTAGGTGTGTCGTCGCCTTTTGGCGCTTCCTTTGCCGGCTTGCTGCCTTTGCCTTTTTGCGCGCTCTTGGGCGGCTCTTTTGGCGCACCCGGGGAGGCGCCCTTGGGCAGCCCGCCTTTGGGGTTCTCCCTGGTCGCGACCTTCGGCTGCTTGCCGCCGTTTGCACCCTTCGATGTCCCTTTCGACGCCCCTTTCGACGATTTCGGCGCCTTTGCGTCTTTGTCTTTCGCGGCGTCCGTGTCGTCGGGCTTGTCGGCATCGGGCACACCGAAGCCTTGCACGCGCACCACCGACTGACGCACCAATTCGGCCGCCTTGGCACTACGCGAGGGCAGGCTTTGCGTTTCGAGCGTATGCAGCACCGCGGCATCGATCTCGTCCTGCTGCAACTCGGGCGTTTGCGCCTGCCCCTGCCACACCAGGAAAGCGGGCACCACGGCGAGCAGCGCGCCACCAAAAAACAGCGCAAGGCGTTCACGCCGCCTGAACAGACTGGCGAGGCGTTCACGCAAAGGTGCGCGCGGCACATCGGGAACCAGCATCTCTGGCTCGGGTGGAGGCACCCGCGAGGTGGCCGAACTGCTGTAGAGCGCCGCTTTTTTCATGGGCAAGGCAAATAACCGATTCTTTGTCTAAGCATCATTCAAGCCACAGCTTAACCTTATCATGCCTGTCGCCGTTGCGAAATGATCGTGATACATTTTGGCTGGCAAGTGGTGTGATAGTTGCAACGGTTTGTTGGCTTTACCGGCGCGCTGAAATCCTTGACAACGGAAGGGGCATCACATGGTACGGTTCCTGTGGCCTGAACT
>CANJDH010000201.1 GCA_947473125.1 Burkholderiales bacterium | reverse complement strand
CACCTGAATGTCTCTCTCTACACTTTTCTACAGATGTTGTCGCTCTCAACTTTCGAGAAATTCGAGCTTTCATGCGCCTTTGCGCCCGATCCTCGTACAAGCATTTCACCTGATCCCGCTAACCAATTGAATCTGTTCGACAATTAACTGGACGCCACTGATTCTTGATATTTCTCAATTTTGCTGCAACGCGATGTAATGGAATATCTGTCTGGCATTCAAAGTGCGTCATCCCAAGGCGCCATTTCGAGGAGATCCGCATGTTCAAACCACTGCACACCGTTCTGGCCACCCTGTTGCTGGGGGCGGCTGCCACTGCGGCGCAAGCCGAAGACATAAAGCTGCGCATCGCCTCGGGCCACCCGACAGCGAACACCTATGTCAACCTGATGCAGAATTTCTTCGTGCCCGAAGTCACCAAGCGGGTCGCGGCGAAGACATCGCACAAGGTCGAATTCATCGAGGGCTACGGCGGCTCGATGGTGAAGGTGGCCGACACCCTCGAGGGCGTGCAGTCGGGCATCATCGACATCGGCGGCTACTGCTTCTGCTTCGAGCCTTCCAACCTGCCGCTGCATGCGTTCCAGGTGATGCTGCCGTTCGGCACCATGAGCCCGGACATGAGCGTCAAGATGGCGCGCAATGTCTACAACAAGGTGCCGTACCTGTCCAAAGTGTTCGAGGACAAGTTCAACCAGCAGCTGCTGGCACTGATTTCCGACAACGGCTACAACCTCGGCACCAACTTTGACTGGAATACCGTTGCCGACCTCAAAGGCAAAAAACTCGCCGGCGCCGGCCTGAACCTCAAGTGGCTTGAATACGCCGGCGCGGTGCCGGTGCAATCGTCGCTGCCGGAGGCCTACACCTCGATGCAAACCGGGGTCTACAACGGCTGGATCATGTTTCCCTCGGCCTGGGTCAACTTCAAGCTCCACGAGGTGGGCAAGTTCTACACCGAGGTCGGCTTCGGTGCCATCACCTGGCACGGGCTGACGATGAACAAGGCGCGGTTTGCGCGTCTGCCCAAAGAGGTGCAGGCGATCATCGTTGAAGTGGCCAAGGAATTCGAAGCCCGTACCGGCAGCGTCAACGAAGAAAACTACCCAAAACAGCTCGCGCAACTCAAATCGGTCGGCACCAATGTCAAGTCGGTGCCCGAATCGGTCAAGCTCGACTGGGCCAATTCGCTCAAGGGCTGGCCGCAGGAGCGCGCCACCGAGCTCGACAAACAGGGCCTGCCGGCAACCCAGGTGCTCAAGCTGGCGCTTGAAGAAGCGGAGAAACTGGGCCACAAATGGCCGGTGCGCTACGCCATCAAGTAACGCCGCTGTTCCCGTCACACAAAATCCTTCCCTGCGGGGAAGGATTTTTTTGTTTCCTTCCCGACTGCATCGCATGCCGAAAAAAATCAATGACTGGGTCACCCAGGCACTCCTGGTGGCCGCCGCCATCCTCGCTTTCCTGCTCTGCTTCCTGGTCGTTGCCGACGTGATCGGCCGGGTGGTCTTCAACAGCCCGGTCAAAGGCACGCCCGAGATCGTGTCGAGCTCGATCGTGGTGATCTGCTTCCTGCAGGCCGGCTATGCGATCCGCTCGGGCGGCATGCTCAATGTCGATGCGTTTGTCGGCAAGCTGCCACCGGGCGTGCAAGGCTGGGTCGGCGCGGTGGGCGCCCTGCTCGGCGCCGGCTTTTTCGCTTTCCTGTGCTGGGGCAGCCTGGACGGCGCCGCCCATGCGTGGACCTCCAACGAGTTTGAAGGCGAAGGCGCACTGCGCGTGCCGGTATGGCCGGCGCGGTTTGTGATCGTGCTCGGCACCGCGCTCGCCGCCTGCAGCTACCTGCTGTTGATGTTTGAGAATGCCGCACTGGCCCGTGCCGGCAAGGCACCGGCCGCCTCGGCCGCCCAGCACTGAGCGGAGCCGCCATGTTCAATCCCGGCGACATGATCATCCTCGTAACCGTGCTGCTGGCACTGGTGTTTTGCGGCATCCACATCGCGGTCTCGCTGGGCATCACCAGCATGATCGGGATCTACCTGATCAACGGCGACATCAACATGGTGAAAAGCTTCACCGCCAACACCGCCTATGAGGCGCTGCGCGACTACGTATTCGCGGTGATCCCGTTGTTCATGCTGATGGGCGAGTTCCTCGCCAAGTGCGGCGCGGCGCGCGACATGTTCGCCCTGATCAACCGCCTGACCAAATGGGTGCCGGGGCGCCTTGGGGTCGCCACGGTGCTGTCGAACGCGGTGTTCGCGTTCGTCACCGGCGTCTCGATTGCGGCGGCGGCGACCTTCTCGAAAATTGCCTACCCGGAAATGCGCCGCTACGGCTACGAGCGCAAGTTTTCGCTCGGCTGCATCGCCGGCAGCGCCTGCCTGGGGATGCTGATCCCGCCGTCGGTGCTGATGATCGTCTGGGGCGTGCTCACCGAACTCGCGATCGGCAAGCTGTTCATCGCCGGCATCATCCCCGGCTTCATCGTTGTGTCGTTCTACATCGCCTATATCCTGTGGGTCGCCAAGACCAGCCCGGCGCGCGTCGGCGATGGCCTCACGCTGCCGCAGGCGCAGCATGAGGCGCGGGCCGCCAACGACCTGGTCGAGGAAGCGGATCTGCTCACGATCCTGTGGAGCACGATCGGCATCCTGGTGCTGGTGTTTCTGGTCCTGGGCGGCATCTGGCTCGGCGCCTTCACTCCCACCGAAGGGGCCGGCGTCGGCGCCACGCTGGCGCTGATCCTGGCCCTGCTGCGCGGCATCAAGCCGCCGGAGATCCTCGAGGTGATCCTTTCGGTCGGCAAAACCTCCGCACCACTGCTGCTGCTGCTGGTGACGGCGCAATTGTATTCGCGCGTGCTGTCGATGACCGGCATCACCGGCGCGGCCAAGGAATTTTTCCTGTCGTCGGGCCTGTCGCCTTACATGATCCTGTTCATCATGGTGGTGGTGTGGTTCATCCTCGGCTGCATCATCGATTCGATCTCGATCATCCTGCTCACGGTGCCGGTGTTCGGCCCGTTGGCGGTGGCGCTGGGGTTCGACCCGATCGCATTTGCCATCCTTGGCATCATCGCCATCGAAACCGGCCTGTTGACGCCGCCTTTCGGCATTCTCGTGTTCACGGTAAAGGCGGCGGTAACGGACGAAAAGGATTTATCGACCGGCGAAATCTTTCGCGGCTCCGTAGCCTACTGGATCGCGTTGCTGGGCGTCATCGTCGTGATTGCCGTCTTCCCGCAAGTGGCGACCTGGTTACCCAATCTGGGCAACGCAATCGCCAAATAACCTTACCCTGGAGAAACAAGCATGGCCGCTTACTGGATTGCCCGCGCAAAAATCAACGACCCGGTCGAGTACAAAAAGTACACCGACCTGGTTCCCGGCATCCTCAAACAATATGGCGGCCGCGTGATTGTGCGCGGCGGCAAAT
>CANJDH010000200.1 GCA_947473125.1 Burkholderiales bacterium | reverse complement strand
GGCCGACTTCGTCCGCGGGATTTGGCGCCTTGTCGCCGTGCTGGGCCGCGAACGAAAACACCTGCTTCACGATGTCGCGGACATGCACCGCCGTGGCCGGCGCACCGCGCTCCTTGACCTTCGCACACAGGCTACGCAGGTCCTCCGGGCCGATCTCGGTCAACAAGCGGTTTCGGAATGCCGGCAGGATGTCCCGGTCGATGATGCTCTTTCGCATCGACTTGGTGCTCTCCGCCATCCGTGCTTCTTCGAACCAGCGGTTAGTGAATTGCTCGAAGGTCTTGGCCTCGGACAGGCGGCGCTTCTCGCGCTGCTTTTCCTGGCTGGGGGAAAGCCCCGTGGCGATGGCCTTGCGGGCCTCTGCGCAGCGCTCGCGCGCCAGTAATAGGGAAATCCCGTCCTTGGCTCCGAAGCGGCCGATCGTGAGCGTCTCGCGCCGGCCGTTAAGCCGGTAGTCGAGCCGAAAAGTGATCGTGCCCTTGGGCGAGACGGTCACGTACATACCGTCTCGGTCGGCAACCTTGTAGGCGGTGGCCTTGGGTTTCAGGCTCCTCAACGTTCCATCTGACAGCATCGCTACGCCCTCCTTCGCGCGGATTTTACCGTCACGAAAAAATAGGCGCTACGACTTCTTTATATTATTGTTTTTATTGTGGTTTTTGTAATACTTTTTACCGTCAACCTGCTTTCTTACGTGACGGTAAAGTTTTTTCAGATCCTGATCGAAAATACTTACCGTCAGTTTTACCGTCAGACTGAAACGCACCCCATCGATACACCGCGATACATCTCGACAGACAATTATTATTTATATCAATGATTTATAGTATTTTTTCGACTGATCTAGATAGACGCTGAAGGACGCCGAATTATTCCCACTCGATAGTGGCAGGCGGCTTTCCGGAAATGTCGTACACCACCCGATTGATGCCGCGCACTTCGTTGATGATGCGATTCGATACGCGTCCGAGCAGGTCGTACGGCAAATGGGCCCAGTGCGCGGTCATGAAATCCTGGGTCTGCACGGCGCGCAAGGCCACCACGTAGTCGTAGGTACGCCCGTCCCCCATCACCCCCACTGATTTGACCGGCAGGAAGACGGCAAACGCCTGCGAGGTGAGGTCGTACCAGGACATTCCCTGATCATCTTTGGTGTTGCGCAGCTCTTCGATGAAAATGGCATCGGCGCGGCGCAGTAGGTCGGCGTATTCGTGTTTTACCGCCCCGAGGATGCGCACCCCCAGGCCGGGGCCGGGAAACGGATGGCGATACACCATCTCGTGTGGCAGGCCGAGCGCCACGCCCAGCTTGCGCACTTCGTCCTTGAACAGTTCACGCAGGGGTTCGAGCAATTTCAGGTGCAAGCTGTCAGGCAAGCCACCCACATTGTGATGGCTCTTGATGGTGGTGGCTTTTTTGGTCTTGGCGCCGGCAGATTCGATCACGTCCGGGTAGATCGTGCCTTGCGCCAGCCATTTGGCATTCTTGATTTTGGCGGACTCGCGCTGAAACACCTCGACAAATTCCTTGCCGATGATTTTGCGTTTGGCCTCGGGATCGGTAACGCCCGCGAGCATGCCCATGAATTCGGTGCTGGCATCGACATGGATCACCTTGACGCCCAGATTCTTGGCGAACATGTCCATCACCATCTTGCCTTCGTCGAGCCGCAGCAAGCCATGGTCTACAAACACGCAGGTGAGCTTGGGCCCGATCGCCTTGTGGATCAACGCTGCGGCGACACTTGAATCGACGCCGCCTGACAGGCCGAGAATGACTTCATCCTCGCCCACCTGGGCGCGAATTTTTTCCACCGCCTCGGCCACATAGTCGGGCATGTTCCAGTCTGGCTTGGCACCGCAAATATCGAGAACAAACCGATTCAGGATCGCAGCCCCCTGCACCGTATGCGTGACCTCGGGGTGAAACTGCACCGCATAAAACCTGCGCACCTCGTCTGCCATGCCGGCGATCGGACAGGACGCGGTCGACGCCATCAGCTTGAAACCCGGCGGCAGAGCCGTGACCTTGTCGCCGTGGCTCATCCACACCTTGAGCATGCCATGACCTTCGGGCGTGGCGGAGTCCTGAATGCCGTTGAACAGCCGGGTATGCCCGCGCGCCCGCACTTCGGCGTAACCGAATTCGCGCTTGTCGCTCGCTTCCACCGTGCCGCCCAGTTGCACCGCCATGGTGAACATGCCGTAGCAAATGCCCAGCACCGGCACGCCCAGTTCATATACCGACTGGGGAGCGCGCAAATCGTGCTCTTCATAGGTGCTGGCATGGCTGCCCGAAAGGATGACGCCCTTGGCGCCGTAAGCACGGATGAATTCGTCGGAGACGTCGTTCGGATGTACTTCGGAGTAGACGCCGGCTTCACGCACCCGGCGCGCAATCAGCTGTGTGACCTGGGAACCAAAGTCAAGGATGAGGATCTTGTTGTGCATGGAATGTAGAAAGAAAAACGCCAGCCGCAGGCTGGCGTTGGTTGGAGCTCAGTCTCGGGCCTGGTAATTCGGCGCTTCCTTGACGATGGAAACATCATGCACGTGGGATTCGCGCATGCCGGCGGAGGTGATTTCGACAAACGAGGTCTTGGAGCGCATCTCGTCAATCGTGGCGCAGCCGCAGTAGCCCATCGAGGAGCGCAGGCCGCCGATCAGCTGGAACAGGATCGACAGGACGCTGCCCTTGTAGGGCACGCGCCCCTCGATTCCCTCGGGGACCAGCTTGTCTGCGTTGTTGGCCGGGTCCTGGAAGTAACGGTCAGCGGCGCCGTCCTGCATGGCGCCGATCGAGCCCATGCCGCGGTAGAGTTTGTACGAGCGCCCCTGGTAAAGAATCGTTTCGCCCGGCGCCTCTTCCGTGCCCGCGAACATCGACCCCATCATGACGGTATGCGCACCTGCGGCAATCGCCTTGGCGACATCACCCGAATAGCGAATGCCACCATCTGCGATGAACGGAATGTCGGTGTTGCCAAGGGCGTCGAGTACGTTGGAAATGGCCGTGATTTGCGGCACGCCGACACCCGCAACAATCCGCGTGGTGCAGATCGAACCGGGGCCGATCCCGACCTTGACGCCATCAGCGCCATGGTCGACCAGCGCGCGCGCGGCGTCAGCCGTGGCGATATTGCCGCCGATCACATCGACATGCGGGAAGCGCTTTTTCACCCACTTGACGCGATCGAGCACGCCCTGCGCATGGCCATGCGCGGTATCCACCACGATCACGTCCACCCCGGCATTGACCAGGTACTCGACACGCTCTTCGGTGCCTTCGCCGACGCCAACGGCCGCCCCCACCCGCAACTTGCCCTGGTCGTCCTTTGCCGCGTTGGGGTGCTCGGTACTCTTGAGAATGTCCTTGACGGTGATCAGCCCGCGCAACTGGAACGCATCATTCACCACCAGCACGCGCTCGAGGCGGTGCTTGTGCAGCAAG
>CANJDH010000199.1 GCA_947473125.1 Burkholderiales bacterium | reverse complement strand
GAATGACGAGACAAAGAACATGGGCAAAGTAACCGGATTCCTCGAATACCAGCGGCTGCAGGAAGCGGCCGAAGAACCCGTCGCGCGCAAAAAGCACTACCACGAGTTCATCGTCCACCTGAGCGACGAAGAAGCCAAGGTGCAGGGCGCGCGCTGCATGGACTGCGGCATTCCGTTTTGCACCACCGGCTGCCCGGTCAACAACATCATCCCCGACTTCAATGACATGGTGTTCCGGCAGGACTGGAAGAACGCCATCGACACGCTGCACTCGACCAACAATTTCCCAGAGTTCACCGGCCGCATTTGCCCCGCACCCTGCGAAGAGGCTTGCACGCTGCGCATCAATAATGATCCCGTGGGCATCAAGTCGATCGAGCACGCCATCATCGACAAGGCCTGGGAAGAAGGCTGGGTGCTGCCACAACCTGCGGTACAGAAAACGGGCAAGCGGGTTGCTGTGGTCGGTTCCGGTCCAGCTGGCCTGGCCTGTGCCCAGCAACTGGCACGAGTTGGACATACCGTGGTGGTTTTCGAGAAAAACGACCGGGCGGGTGGGTTGTTGCGATACGGTATCCCGGACTTCAAGATGGAAAAAGGCCTGATTGATCGCCGTCTGGAGCAGATGCGCGCCGAAGGTGTCGAATTCCGCACCAGCCATATCGTTGGCAAAGCCCTGCTTGGCGCCGGCAACGGCAAAGCGACTGCGGTGGACCCCGCGACATTGCTCGGTGAATTCGATGCCGTTGTGTTGTCCGGTGGCGCGGAATCGCCTCGCGATTTGCCTATCCCCGGACGCGATCTTAATGGCGTGCACTTCGCGATGGATTTTCTGCCCCTGCAAAATCGCCGGGTTGCTGGCGATAGCAGCATCCCCGACCTGTGGGCCACCGGCAAGCATGTTGTCGTGATCGGTGGTGGCGATACCGGCTCAGATTGCGTTGGCACATCAAACCGGCATGGAGCGCAGTCAATCGCGCAGTTTGAAGTCATGCCCCTGCCGCCTGATCCTGAGCGCAACTCGGTATGGCCGTACTGGCCAACGCGTCTGCGCACATCGTCTTCGCATGAAGAAGGCGCCGAGCGCGACTGGTCCATCCTGACCAAGGAGTTCATTGGTGACGAAGGTCCGAATCGGGGCAAGGTGAAGGCGTTGAAGGCTGTTCGCCTGGAGTGGAAGGACGGCAAGATGAACGAAATAGCCGGATCGGAATTCACCATGCCGGCAGATCTCGTCTTGCTGGCCATGGGTTTCGTGTCGCCGGTGCAGACCGTCCTGGAAAGTTTCGGCGTGGCAAAGGATCCGCGTGGCAATGTCAGTGCCGTCGTTGACGACAGCGCGACTGCCAGGGCTTACGCCACGTCGGTGCCAAAGGTATTTACCGCGGGCGACATGCGCCGTGGACAATCACTGGTGGTCTGGGCGATCCGCGAAGGCCGCCAGTGTGCCAGATCCGTGGATGAGTTTTTGATGGGGCAATCCACCCTGCCGCGCTGATTTGCGGCGATGTTGCGGAAATGAACGGCGGGTGCAGTCAGCCTGCCTGGCTGGGAACGATAGGCTGGATCAAATATGCCGATCGGGATCTGCATCACCAGTCGTCGCTTCCGTTCGTCGCGTTGACGGCCCGTGCTAACATCACTGTCATTACAGCCATCCCACACAGTATTCTCCATTGAATATCGTTATTCTTGCAGCCGGCCAGGGCAAGCGCATGCGCTCGGAATTGCCCAAGGTGTTGCACCCATTGGCGGGTATGCCCTTGCTGGCGCACGTGCTCAAAGCGGCGGGCGAACTCGCGCCGGAAGCGATCTGTGTCGTCTACGGGCACGGCGGTGAAGCGGTGCGCGATGCTTTTGCGCAAAGCGCGCATGTCGGTGTGAACTGGGCGAAGCAGGAGCCGCAGATCGGCACCGGCCATGCGGTGATGCAGGCCGTGCCGCACTTGAAGAACGATGTGCCAACGCTGGTGCTCTATGGGGATGTTCCGTTGACGCGCGTTGAAACCCTACGGCGTCTTTGCGCCGCGGCGGGCGACGGCATGGGAATACTCACCGTTGAACTCGATGATCCAACCGGTTACGGCCGCATCGTGCGCGATCCGGGCAACGGCCGTATTTCCCGCATCGTCGAGCAGAAGGACGCGTCCGCATCCGAACTCGCAATCCGTGAAATCAATACCGGCATCATGGTGATACCGACCGGGCGGCTGAAGGCATGGCTGGCGAAACTCGGTAACAACAACGCCCAGAAGGAGTATTACCTCACTGATGTCGTGGCGCTGGCGGTGGCCGACGGCGTCGTGGTGACGGCGGTACAGCCGGATGCCGAATGGGAGACCACCGGCGTCAACAGCCGCGCGCAACTGGCTGCACTGGAGCGTATCCATCAAGGCAATATTGCCAATCAGTTGCTCGAAAATGGTGTCGCGCTGGCCGATCCGGCCCGCTTGGACGTGCGCGGATCATTATTATCAGGTAAGGATTGTAGTATCGACGTCAATTGCGTATTCGAAGGAAATGTAGTCATTGGTGACGGTGTTTCAATCGGTCCGAACTGCGTATTGAAGAACGTGCGTATTGCCGATGGCTCGCGCATCGAGGCCTTCTGCCACATGGAAAATGCCGAGATCGGCGCGCGCTGCCGCATCGGCCCGTATGCGCGGCTGCGGCCGGCGGCCGTCCTCGCCGAGGACGTGCACATCGGCAATTTCGTCGAGGTCAAGGCGAGCCAGATCGGAGCCGGCACCAAGGCCAGCCATCTTTCCTATATCGGTGATGCCAGCATCGGCAAAAACGTCAATGTCGGCGCCGGCACCATCACTTGCAACTATGATGGTGTCAACAAGCATCGCACCATCATCGAAGATGATGTGTTCATCGGCTCCGACACCCAGTTGGTTGCCCCCATCCGCGTTGGTCGCGGCGCCACGCTGGGCGCCGGCACCACGCTGACCAAGGATGCGCCCGCAGACCAGCTCACCCTTTCCCGCGCTGAACAAAAATCGATTCTTGGCTGGAAGCGACCGGTAAAGAAAAAGTGAGCAGGCCATGTGCGGAATCGTAGGTGCAATCGCAAGACGCAATGTCGTACCCATTCTGCTCGAGGGGCTGAAGCGTCTCGAATACCGTGGCTACGATTCTGCCGGCGCGGCGGTGCTGGGTGGAGCAGCCGACGGAAAACTGCAGCGCATCCGCTCCACCGGCCGCGTCGTTGAACTGGAAAAGCTGGCCCAGGCGCAGGGCCTGAATGGCGATCTGGGTATTGCCCACACGCGCTGGGCAACCCACGGCGTGCCTTCGGAAAAAAATGCCCATCCGCATGTCTCCGGCAGTGTGTCGGTGGTGCACAACGGCATCATCGAGAATCACGATGCGATGCGCGAGGCACTGCGCGCCAAGGGTTATGTCTTTGTGTCCGATACCGACACCGAGGTCATCGCACATCTGATCAACTCCAATCTG
>CANJDH010000198.1 GCA_947473125.1 Burkholderiales bacterium | reverse complement strand
CCGGTGAATTCATCGTCGTCGAAGCGGATGAATCCGACGCCTCGTTCCTCAATTTGCAGCCGGTGATCGCGGTGATCACCAACATCGACGCCGACCACATGGAGACCTACGGCCATGATTTCGCGCGTCTGAAGCAGGCGTTCATCGAGTTCACCCAGCGCCTGCCGTTTTACGGCATTGCGGTGCTGTGCGCCGACGATGCGCACGTGCGCTCGATCATGCCGCTGATGTCCAAGCCGATCGTCGCCTACGGCACCGGCGCGGATGCGCAGGTGCGCGGCAGCGACATCGTGGCCGTGAACGGCGCGATGCGCTTCAACGTGCACCGCGACGGCATGCCGGTGCTCGCCGTGACGCTCAACCAGGCCGGCCGGCACAATGTGCTCAATGCGCTTGCGGCGATCGCCGTGGCCACCGAGCTTGGGGTGGCCGACGCCGCGATCTGCAAGGCCCTCGCCGAGTTCAAGGGTGTCGGGCGGCGCTTCCAGCATTACGGTGAAGTCACGGCGGGGCCGGTCCGCTACACCCTGATCGATGACTACGGCCACCACCCGGCGGAAATGGCTGCCGTGATTGCCGCGGCGCGCGGCGCGTATCCGGGTCGCCGCCTGGTGCTGGCGTTCCAGCCGCATCGCTACACGCGCACCCGCGACTGTTTCGAGGATTTCGTCAAGGTGCTGTCGACTGCCGATGCCGTGGTGCTCGCCGAAGTCTATGCCGCCGGCGAGGCGCCGATCGTCGCCGCCGACGGCCGGTCGTTGGCGCGCGCGCTGCGTGTCGGCGGCAAGGTCGAGCCGGTGTTTGTCGAACAGATCGGCGCCATGGCCGATGCGATCCGCCAGGTGGTGCGCGCCGGTGATGTGGTCATCACCATGGGTGCCGGCTCCATCGGCGCTGTGCCGCGCGAACTTGCCGCCTGAGAATGAACATGTCCGACCTTGCCCACCTCAAAGCGCTGCGCGGCACCGCGCGCCATGACGTGCCGATGCGCGAGCATGTGAGCTGGCGCGCCGGCGGCAACGCGCGCCAGGCCTATGTGCCGGCCGACCTCGATGACCTCGCCGCCTTCCTGGCGACGCTGCCGGCCGGTGAGGAGATCCATTTCATCGGCCTCGGCAGCAATACCCTCGTGCGCGATGGCGGCCTTGAGGGCACCGTGATCCTGGTGCAAGGCGCGCTCGATACGCTGCGCTTGCAAGGGGAGGGTGAGGCAGCCTGCATTTACGCCGAGGTCGGCGTCGCCAGCCCGAAACTGGCGCGCTTTGCCACCAACCAGGGTTTTAGCGGCGCCGAGTGGCTCGCCGGGATTCCCGGTACGGTGGGCGGTGCGCTGGCGATGAACGCCGGTTGTTACGGCGCCGAGACCTGGGAGCACGTGGTGCGCGCCCACATGATCGGACGCGACGGCAGCTTGCGTGTGCGCCGCCGCGACGAATTCGACATCGGCTACCGGCACTGCGTGCTGCGCGACGACGCCGTCGTGCTGGGCCGCGATGAATGGTTTGTCGCCGGCGAGTTTGCCTTCGCGCGCAACGCGGGCCCGACGGCAGTGGCCGATTCGCGCGCCAGCATGAAAGTCTGGCTCGAGCGTCGCGCTGCGACCCAGCCCCTCAACCTGCCCAATGCCGGCTCGGTGTTTCGCAATCCGCAAGGCGACTATGCCGCGCGCCTGATCGAATCCTGCGGCCTCAAGGGAAAACGCGTCGGCGGCGCCGAGGTCTCGACCAAGCACGCCAACTTCATCGTCAATCCCGACCAGATCGCGACCGCCGCAGACATCGAGCAACTGATCACCGAGGTGGCCCAAACCGTGCAGCGCGAATGCCAGGTACATCTGGAGCGCGAAGTGCGCATCCTCGGAAACGCAAAGAAAGGGAGCACGGCATGAGCAGCGCCGCAACATCGAAAAAAGGCGCAGCTGTCGCCAAGGGCGGCGCAGCGGCGCGCGATCCAGGCGCCGTGGCGCAGCTTGGCAAGGTGGCGGTGTTGTTCGGCGGTGCCTCGAACGAGCGCGAAATCTCGATCATGAGCGGCACCGGCGTTCTCAAGGCCCTGCAGTCCAAAGGCGTGGATGCACATGCGTTCGACCCGTCGGTGCGCGACCTGGCCGACCTGAAGCGGGAGGGCTATGCGCGCTGCTTCATCGCCCTGCACGGCCGCGGCGGGGAAGACGGCACCATCCAGGGCGCCCTTGAAGTGCTCGGCATCCCGTACACCGGCAGCGGCGTGATGGGCTCGGCGATCGGCATGGACAAGTGGCGCACCAAAATGATCTGGCTGGCCAACGGCCTCCCGACGCCGCGCTATCGCATCCTGCAGGGTGACGAAGACTGGAGCGAAGTCGCGCGCGACCTCGGCCTGCCGCTGATCGTCAAGCCGGCCAATGAGGGCTCGACCCTGGGCCTGACCAAGGTGACCAACGCCGCGCGCCTGCCTGCGGCATTCGAGATGGCCGCCACGCAATACAACGACATTGCCCTGGCCGAGCAGTTCATCGACGGTCCCGAGTACACCGCCGCCGTGCTCGGCGATGTGGTGCTGCCCTTGATCAAGATCGAAGCGCCCGACGGCAAGTACGACTACCAGAACAAGTATTTCACCGACGAGACGCGCTACCTGTGCCCGTCAGGCCTGCCAAAAGAGCCGGAACAAGACCTGAAAGCCTTGGTGCACAAGGCGTTCCGGCTGGTGGGCTGTTCCGGCTGGGGGCGCGTCGACTTCATGATGGACAAGCAGGGCAACCCCTGGCTGCTCGAAGTGAACACCGCGCCCGGCATGACCGGGCACAGCCTGGTGCCGATGGCCGCCAAGGCGGCGGGCCTGTCCTACGAGGACCTGTGCGTGAAGATTCTGCTGCAAACCCTGGAGGCGCGCGTTTAGACCATGTGGAATGATGAGCTGGGCCTGAAGCGCCTGACCCGCCTGCTGGTGGTGGTGGCGTTCGCTTTCTCGGCCTACACCGTGGTGCGCTGGGCCGTGAACCAGCCAGTGTTTGCGATTCGCAACATCATCGTCCAGGGCAGCGCTGCTGCGCAGCTGGACCACGTGCATGCGGCGCAAGTGGCGCAGTATTGCGTGCCGCGCATTGCCGGCACGCTCTTCACCAACGACCTTGAAGCGACCCGTGCGGCCTTCGAGTCCTTGCCCTGGGTGCGCCGCGCCACGGTGCGCCGCCAATGGCCGAACCGCCTGGTGGTGACGGTCGAAGAACACCGCGCCCTGGCGCGCTGGAACAACGAAGATGGCAACCGCTTTGTCAGCGTCGTCGGCGAAGCCTTCGACGCGCCTGGCGAGAAAGCCCTGGGGTCGACGCTGCCGCTGCTGCTCGGGCCCGAAGGCGCCGAGAAGGAAGTCGCACAGCGCTACCGCGAGTTCAGCGAGCGCCTGGCGGCGATCGCACAGGCGCCGGCCATCGTCGCTCTCTCGCCGCGCCAGGCCTGGACCATCCGCCTGCGGCGCAGTGCGGCAGCGG
>CANJDH010000197.1 GCA_947473125.1 Burkholderiales bacterium | reverse complement strand
GCCGCCGATGGCGCTGGTGCCGAGCTTCGGCTGGTCCGGCGCGTTTTTTGCGAGCGCCGTCGGGCCGGTGCTCGCCGCCTGCCTGCTGCTGCGCATTGCCGGCGTGCCGCACCAGGACGCGACTGCGGCCGGCGCCGGCGCGCCGCCGCACGGTGCGCTGCTCGATTTCCGGCCGGTGCTGCGCAACCGCTCGGCGATGGGCTACATCCTGGGTTACACGGCGCACTGCTGGGAACTGCTCGGCGCGCGCTCCTGGCTGGTGGCGTTCGTCGCATTCAGCGCCTCGCTGCACAACGGCGCAAGCGTGCAGTCGGCGGCGTGGATCGCCGCCGCCATCAACCTGCTGGGACTGCCGGCGTCGATTTACGGCAACGAGCTGGCGATGCGCCACGGCCGCACCCGGGTGATCCTGCTGTTCATGACTCTGTCGGGCCTGATGAGCGCCATCGTCGGCTTTGCCGCATCGTTGCCATTCGGGCTGGTGTGCGCACTGCTCGGCCTGCACGCGATGCTGGTGATGGGTGACTCCGCGGCGCTCACCGCGGGCACCGTGGCCGCCGCGTCGCCGAACCGGCGCGGCACCACCCTGGCCCTGCATGCAACGCTCGGATTCGGCGCCGGGCTGGTGGCCCCGGCCGTGTTCGGTCTGGTGCTGGACCTCTCCGGCGGCGGCACGCGGGTGGCGGCATGGGGCTGGGCCTACGCCAGCCAGGGCGTGTTCTGCCTGCTGGTGCCGCTGGCCTGGGCGTGGCTGCACCGGCATCGCTAGTATCATGGCGTTTCATTCGGGAGGCCGCATGCAAGCATTAGGGCAGGCATGGAAATGGTGGGGAACGCTGCTGGCGCTGTGCGCCGGCCTGGCCGGGGCGCAGGCGCCGGGGCGCATCAGCGGGCAGCAGCTGTACCTGCCGATTTATTCGCACATCTGGCACGGCGACGCCGGCAACAAGGGCCAGCCGCAAAAAGTGCTGGTGTCGGTGTCGGTGAGCATCCGCAATACCGACCCGGCAAAATCGATCCGCATCCTGTCGGCGCAGTACTACGACACCGACGGCAAGAAAATCCGCGAATACCTGCCGGCACCGAAAACCATCGGCCCGATGGGCACCCACGAACTGTTCGTGCCGCGCAGCGACGACACCGGCGGCTCGGGCGCCAATTTCGTCATCGTCTGGAAATCGGACGCACCGGTCAGCCCGCCGTTGGTCGAAGGCCTGCACGCCTACCTGGCGGCGGCTCGCTCGTTGGTGTTTCTCACCTCGGGGCAGGCGATACCGGCGCAGTAAGCCGGCCGGCAGCGCCTGCCGTAGAACTTACAAGCACTTACAAGCGGCTACTTGATCAGGCCGAGCCGCTTCGCGTCGTCCTGATAGGCGGCGGTGCGATCCTTGATGAAGGCCGGCATCTGGTCGTAGGCGATGTCCACCAGCTCGAATCCGGCCGCGGTCTTGCGCTTGCGGATATCCGGGTCCTTGTTGAGCTGTGCGAACAGGTCCGACACCTGGCGGCGCACCGGCTCCGGCGTGCTCTTGGGTACGGCGACGCCGCGATAACCGCCGTCGACCCAGTTGAAACCGAGCTCCTTGAAGGTCGGCACTTCGGGGTATTTGGGGTCGCGGTTTTCCGTGGCCACGGCCAGCATGCGGGTCTTCTCGCGCTGCTGCAGCCCGAGGGTGTTGTAGCTCATGGCGGCGCTGACGTGGCCGCCGATCAGCGAGCCGACCAGGTCGCCGGTACCCTTGAACGGCACATAGGTCACCTTGATCCCGGCCATCGCCGACAGGCGCAGGGTGGCGGCCTGGTTGGCGCCGTTGCTGCCCGAGCCGGCGAAGCTGACCTTTTCGGGATTGCGCTTGGCGTCGTCGATCAGGTCCTTGAGGGTCTTGTAGGGGCTGGTGGTCGGCACCACGATGGCGTCCGGCGTGAAGTGAAAAAAATACACGCAGGTGACGTCTTCAGTCTTGTACGGGGCGCCCGCTTCGAGCGGCTGCAGCACCAGGTGCGGCATGTTGGCGCCCATCACGGTGTGGCCGTCCGGTGCTTCGCGGTTGAGCGTGCTCCAGGCCAGACCGCCGCCGGCGCCGGCGCGGTTGATCACGACCATCGTGTGCGGTGCGAACTTGCGCTGGAACAACTCGCTCTGCCAGCGCGCCACCACGTCGGATTCTCCGCCTGCGACAAACGGAATGATGTAGTTGATGTTCTTGGACGGGTAGGCAGCCTGCGCCCGGGCCAGGGGCGAGAGCGCGCTTCCCGACGAAGCAGCAAGGGCGGCGGTGAGCAGTTGGCGGCGTTTCATGTGACAGTCTCCTTGTGGTTTTGGCTTATTGTCGCTCAACTTCGTCGTCTGATGTGCTACTTTGCCCACCATGCCAAACACCAATCTCCCAACGGGGCTTTCCGACGGCCTGTACGCCTTCGTCAAGCGCGCATGCGACACCTGCGCGCTGGTGCACCCGCTGCTGCCGGCCCTGCCGCTCCAGGCGCTCTACGTGCAGGACGACCCTGACAGTTTTGCCGATTGCAAGCCGATCGACGACACCGCGCTGAAGCAGTCCTTTCGATTTGACATCGAAACCGTACCGACCCTGCTGCGGATTCAAGGCGGCCGTGAAACGGCGCGTGCCGAAGGATGGATGCGCGACGAATGGCAGCAACTCACTGGCATCGCCGCACTCGGCGCCGCCCTGCCGGCGCTGCGCCCCGGGTGCGGCTCGAAAAGCCGCGAGCCGGGGGTGTACGAGGAACTGGTGGCACGCTTCGGCGACCCGGGTCTGGCATCGCGCCAGGTCGCGCTCGGTGAATGGGATGACGCGATCGAAGCCTGCTTTGAGCGCGGCTGGAGCGACGGCCTGCCGGTGGTGCCGCCGACCGATGCGCGCATCCTGCGCATGCTCCAGGGCACGCGCCGTGCGCCGCACGAGGTGGTGGGCAAGGTGCCGCCCAACCTGGTCGATTGCACGGTCGAGAAAGTCGCCATCAACGCCGTGCTGGCCGGCTGCAAGCCCGAATACATGCCGGTGCTGCTGGCCGCACTCGAAGCAGCGCTCGACCCGATTTTCACCATGCACGGCCTGTTGTGCACCACATGCTTCTCGGGCCCGATCATCGTCGTCAACGGCCCGATCGCCAAGCGCATCGGCATGAACTGGGGCATCAATGCGCTGGGCCAAGGCAACCGCGCCAACGCCACCATCGGCCGCGCGCTGCAACTGATCATCCGCAATGTGGGCGGCGGCGTGCCCGGCGAGCTCGACCGCGCGGTGCTGGGCGGCCCGGGCAAATACACCTTCTGCTTTGCCGAAGACGAAACTGACGTCGAGTGGGAGCCGCTCGCCAGTGCGCGCGCCGGCATTGCCAAGGGCCGCAACGCGGTCACCCTGTTCCAGGGCGACGGCATCCAGGGCTTTGTGGACCAGCGTTCGCGCACTGCCGAAGAGCTCACGCGCTCGCTCGCCGCCGCCCTGCTCGCGGTGGGCAACCCGAAGCTGTGCCAGTTCACCAACGCCATGCTGATCCTGGTGCCCGAGCACTACGCAATT
>CANJDH010000196.1 GCA_947473125.1 Burkholderiales bacterium | reverse complement strand
GCGCCGGACCAGCCGAAGTTCGGCACCAGCGCCATCGGCAGCAGGAAAGACACCGATGCGCCGATCGTGAAGCTGGTGGTGTAGAACGCGACGTAGCGGCTTTGCTTTGGCCCATGGACCCGATCCGACAGGATTTTCAGGCCCGGCATGTAGGTGTCGGCGAGACCCATGCCGCACAGCGACTGGAACAGCATGGCACTGGCAAATCCTTCGGCGCAGACCGCAAAGCCGAGCGCACCGGTCATGCCCATGGCACAGCCGAGCAGGTAGATGCGGCGCGCGTCGATGCGGTCTGTGAGGGTGGTCAGGAAGGGTACGGCCAGCATGTAGCCGCCGAAGAAGGCGCCGCCGATCAAGCCGGATTCGGTGTTGGTGAGATGCCATTCACGCTGCAGCGGCGTGAGCAGGGTCGGGTAGGTCGCATACCCGAACATGGTCAGCACTTCGGCCAGGCACAGCAGCGCGGTGATGCGTCCTGCCGTCGCCGGCGCTCGCGCAGCTTGCATCATGCCTGCGCGCCGCCGGCGCACGGGTGGCTCGGTTCGGTCATCATGGTGTCTCTTGATTTCGGGCCCGGTTCGAGGAAGTTTAGGCGATCAACGTGCGGCCCAGGGTGCCGTCGCGGCTACTATGCGGGTTACGGAGCCAATTCTGAGCGGGGCAGTCGATGCGCGGACGTGATGTGTTCATACAAAGCCTGGTGTTGCACGGTGTGCGGCACATCTTCGGCAACCCGGGCACCACCGAGAGCCCGCTGCTCGACGCCTTGGGCGAGGTGCCGACGCTCGACTACGTGGTGGCCCTGCACGAGGGCATCGCCGTCGGCGCGGCCAGCTACTACGCGCGCGCCAGTGGCCGCACCGGCGTGGTCAACCTGCATGCCGCACCTGGCCTGGGCAACGGCATCGGCATGCTCTACAACGCGCTCAAGGCGAACGCACCGATGGTGGTGACCGCCGGCCAGCAGGACACGCGCATGTTGCGCCGCGACCCGATCCTCGCACACGATCTTGTCGCGATGGCGGCGCCGGTCTGCAAATGGAGCGCGCAGGTGCAAAGCGCCGACGAAATGGATGAGGTGATGCGCCGTGCGTTCAAGGTGGCGAACGACCCGCCTTACGGGCCGGTGTTCGTCGCACTGCCGATCGACGTGATGGAACAGGAGACGCACAACGCCGCGATCGCGCCGGGGCGCCTGCATCGCGCACCGGCCCCCGATGCGCTGGCGCTGACCGAGATGGCCGGGCTGATCCGCGAATCGAGCACGCCGGTGATCGTGGTCGGCGACGAGGTCGCGCGCGCCGGTGCCGTGGCCGACCTGGTGCAACTTGCCGAGCGTCTCGGTGCGCCGGTGTGGTTCGAGGGGATTCGCGGCCACGCCTCGTTTCCGGGCAGCCATGCGCAGGCGCGCAGCAACCTGCCGTTTGACGGCGCCGGCATCCGCAAGGCGCTCGTAGGCGCCGACCTGGTGCTGCTGCTGGGCGGCGCTTTCTTCGAAGAAATCTGGTTTAGCGCCGGTTCGCCGTTCCCCGAGGGCGCCAGGGTGCTGCAGATCGAATCGTCGCCGCAGGCGCTGGCACACAACTTCGCCGTTGATGTCGGCATGGTGGCCGGCATGGGCGCTGCGCTCAGATCACTCAACGGGGCGCTCAAGAGCGCACTTGATGACGCCTGGAAGGCTGCCGCCCGCGCCCGCTGTGCCGACCTGGCCGCGCAAAAAACGCGCGATACCGAGGCCTACCAGTCGCGCCTGGCCAAGGCCTGGTCGCGTACCCCGATCTCGATGCCGCGCGTGATGGCCGAGTTGCGCCGCGCCACGCCGGCCGACGCCGTGATCGTCGAAGAGTCGATCACCGCCAGCATCGACATGGCGGCGGCCTTTACCTACGAAACGCCCGACCAGTATCTTGGTGCGCGCGGCGGCGGCATCGGCCAGGGCCTGGCCGGCGCCATAGGCGCAGCCGTTGCCTGCCGGGGCGCAGCCGTTGCCTGCGGGGGCGCAGCCGTCGCCAGCAGGGACGCAGCACCGGCACACGATGCTGCGGCGGCACGCCCGGTGCTGTGCGTGTCCGGCGACGGCTCGGCGATGTATTCGATCCAGGCGCTGTGGACTGCGGCGCACTACCAGCTGCCGATCGTGTTCGTGATCCTCGCCAATCGCGAGTACCGGGTGTTGAAGCACAACCTCGATCTGTACCGGCAACGTTTCGACGCTGCTTCCGGCAAGGCCTATCCGCACATGGACCTGGGCATGCCCGCATTGGGGTTTGTCGAATTGGCCGCCGGCATGGGGGTGCCGGGCGTGCGCGTGAGTGACCCGGACGCAATCGCCGGCGCGATCGAGCAGGCGTTTGCCGCGCGCGCACCGCGCCTGGTCGAGATCGTGATTGAAGGCAAGCGTTGAAGGTAAGTGTTGAAGGCAAAACAAGGAGACCAGCATGAGAACGATTCAAAGAACACATATTTACGCCCGGCTGCGCACTGTCCTCGCGCCGCTACTCACGGTGCTGCTCTGCACTGCCGGCAGTGTCGCACCGGCGCACGCCGCCGAAGACGCGGCCGCGTATCCGAGCCGCCCGATCCGCATCGTCGTGCCGTTTGCCGCCGGCGGCCCGAGCGACATCATGGCGCGTGCCCTGGCGCAAAAGCTCACGCAAGAGTGGGGCCAGCCGGTGGTGGTCGACAACCGCACCGGCGCCTCCGGCATCATTGGTGCCGATGCGGTGGCCAAGAGCGCGCCCGACGGCTACACGCTGCTGCTCTCGCAGGTGGGCGACACCATCAGCGTCAGCCTGTATTCCAAGCTGCCCTACAACTTCGAAAAGGACTTCGCGCCGATCACCCTGGCCGGCCTCACGCCCTTTATCCTGGTGGCGCATCCGTCGATGACCGCGAAGGACCTGCGCGACGTGATCGCCCAGGCCAAGGCGAAGCCGGGCACGCTCATGTTCGGGTCGAGCGGCGCCGGCACCGCCTCGCACCTTGCCACCGAGCTGCTCAAGAGCACCGCGCAGATCGACGTCACGCTGGTGCCCTACAAGGGCCAGGCGCCGGCCACCGCCGACCTCCTCGGCGGGCAGATCGGCATGATGTTCAACAACCCGATCACCTCGCTCGCCCATGTGAAGAGCGGCAAGCTGCGCGCCCTCGCCGTGAGCACCGGCAAACGTTTCAGCCAGCTGCCCGACGTGCCGACCATCGCGGAAAGCGGTTTGCCCGGTTTCGACGTCGGCTTCTGGCTCGGCGCGCTCGCGCCGGCCGGCACGCCGCGACCGATCATCGACAAGCTCAATGCCGCGATGCAGAAGGCCCTGCGCGATCCCGAGGTGGTACAGCGCCTCGCCGGGTTGGGCGTGGAAATTATCGGCAACTCGCCCGACGACTTCGCGCGCGTGATCCGCAGCGATATCGTCAAATGGGGCAAGGTGGTGAAGGATTCGGGCGCCAAGGCGGACTAGGTTTTTTGTGAGCAAACTTCCCTCTGCCGAGGTTGCTGATGTCGCCGCCACCATCAAGGCCTTCAACCACGGACGCGACCCCGAGCGAGAG
>CANJDH010000195.1 GCA_947473125.1 Burkholderiales bacterium | reverse complement strand
ATCGTGAACGCTGATTCTGGCGTCGTGAACTCCCATTCTGGTGAATGGCTAAAAGCGTTCACGTTCGACCAGAATCAGCGTTCACGTTCCGTCAGAATCACTGTTCACGTTCGCCCAGAAAGAGTGTTCACGTTGCTCCAGAATATGCAGCCATCGGGCGGCGGGTGCAGATCAGGCCAAAAGCAAATGATGACTGGACGGTCGTGCCAAACTTGTGGGGGTGCGTAGTTGCCCCGCCGGGTTTCATGAAATCCCCTGCGCTCACCGAAGTGATGAAGCCTCTTCATAGGCTGGAATCTGAAGCGCATCATGCCTATGAATCCCTCCACACGGCTTGGGAGGCGGCGAAAGAACGCACTGCCATCGCTAAACATGCAGCGAAGTTAGTAGCAACCAATAAGCTCAAGAAAGACCCAAAAGCCGAGATCACTGCGTCACTAGATGAGCCGGACGAGCCACTGGCGACACGCTTCACGGTCAACAATTTTTCCCTTGAGGCCTTGGGGGAAGTATTGAAGGCAAACCCTAAAGGTGTGTTGGCTTTCAGTGACGAAATTCATGGTCTTCTGATGATGTCGCAAAAACCGGGGAATGAAGGTTTGAACGACTTCCTGCTGAGCGCATGGAACGGTGACGCGGCATTTACGTTCGACCGCATTGGTCGCGGGAAAAGGCGGATTCAGCATGTTTGCGTGGCTGTTCTAGGCGGGATACAACCCGGTCGGTTGGTGGAGCATGTCAGGGGTGCGACTCACGGCGGCGGGGGTGATTCGGGATTAATCCAGAGATTTCAACTAATGGTTTGGCCTGACATGCGCGAGCAATGGGAGTTAATCGATAGGACGCCCGACGCGACGGCTCGCGAGGCTGCGCAGCTTGTCTTTGAGCGCGTAGTAAGCCCCTTCCATGCACTGACGGGAGCGCTCAAAATTCTGGGGAGCGATGAAGAAACCATCGACATACGCCGCTTCGATATTGATGCGCAACGTGTGTTCTATGGTTGGCTTGAGGAGCTAGAGCGCGAGATACGCGGAGACACTCTGCCCCCAGTGATGGCCTCGCATTTATCCAAGTACCGGTCGTTGGTTCCTAGCCTCGCTCTGATTTTTGCTGTCGCAGATGATGTGCGGGGCGCCATCCCGCTGCGGTACCTTGAGCAGGCCATCGGGTGGGCGAAATACCTACGCCCTCACGCAGAGCGGGTCTACGCCTGCACCACACACGCCGATACACAACACGCTCGCGCACTTCTGGCAAAGATCAAGGATGGCTCGGTTACCGATGGCTTCACTCCCCGCGACGTATATAAAAAAGGATGGCGTCTACTCGACAAGCTGGGGGTGACTAAGGCGACGGATTTACTGGCCGATCTTGATTATCTATTGCCGATTGAAACACGCAACCCAGCGGGAGGGCGGCCTTCTGTTACGTTCAACATTAACCCCAGAGGGATAGGCTGATTATTTTCAACAGCACTACCCCCCCACCGACAAAACCTACAAAATCTCTCAGCTGAAGGGTTTTGGTGGTTTTGACGGTAGGACACCCCCCTGTTTAAAAATAAATTAGGAGAGATGAGCTATGGCACGACCTATTAAATACAGCCCTAAAACCGTATGGCCTGTAGTACTGGAGTCAATCGCCAACGGTCAAAGCCTTTCGGCAATATTGCGCCAGCATGATTCCCCGTCATACGCGTGGGCCAAGGCCCAGCTAAGGGGAGACCCCGAATTGCGTCGGCAATACGAACAAGCTGTTGAAGACCGCGCCGACCGGCTGGCGGAGGAATTGATCGAGTTGGCAGATGAGCCGATGCCCGATGGCTTGGATGGGCCGGGCATGTCTGCGTGGGTGCAGAAGCTCCGGGTGCGCGTGGACGTCAGAAAATGGGCGGCATCAAAATTGCGCCCTAGGGCCTATGGCGATCGGCTCGAAGTGGCGGTGCAGACGCCCGGCATCAGCATCCTGCAGGCGCTAGAAGCCGCTAACCGCCGTGTGATCGAGGGGCGGAACATTGATGGCGAAGTCATTGAGGAACATACTCTCCAGCTACGGTGAGGCTCCTGCGCGTAATAGGGCACTAACCCACGCATCGATTGAGGACCTGGCCAAGTCCGAGAACATCAGCCCATCGTTCGTGAGCCGGATCCTGCGCTTGGCCTACCTGTCGCCGACCCTTGTGGAGGCAATTCTGAATGGGCAATTTCCAGCGCACTTGACCATGAAGCGCCTGATCGCGCCGTTTCCCATGGAGTGGGAGCGGCAGCGGGAGCACTTTTTCGGCCGCGGTAGCGCAGTTCAAGACGGCTGAACCGGGGATTGGCGTTCTGCCAAAGTCCGACCGTAGCTTGCGCAAATCTGCGCACCCAGTTTGCCCGCGACCGCAGGGCATGGTAGGCTTCAATCGTAATTTTTCTGGTTGGGACATGGACGCCTCCACTCACAAATACATATTGTTCACCCAGCCCGGGTGAAGCAGTTGCGTCAAGGCGAAAGAGTTTCTTTCGCGCAACAGCGTCGATTTCGCCGTTATCGATGTTCTCAATGACCCGGGCGGACTCGACAAGCTGCTGGCGTTCGGCGTGCGACACGGACCGGTCATTGCCCAGGGCGACAAATTCGTATTCGCGCAAAATCTCCGCGATGTTGCCAAGTTCCTCGGCTTGCCGGCCCCCAACTACCAGCCGCTGACTCCTGCGCAACTCGTCAGGAAGTGGGTACTCGTGTTGCGCACGGCGCAGCGCTTTATGCGGCAGGTGCCGAAAGAGCGCATGAATGAGCGCATGATCTACAACCGGGACCGTTCAATCCAGCTGGTGGGGCACCACATATTCCGGCTCGGCGAAGCTTTTCTGGAAACCACCATCGACGGGGCTGAATACCACAAGCTGCTCGCCAGCATTCCTCCGCTGGACGGGGAATGCACGACCGGCGGCGAGATCGCGAGTTACGGCGAAACGGTCATCGCGCGGCTGCAGCAATGGTGGGACGGTCTGGACGACAAGTCGTGCCAGCGAAAAGTCAGCACGTACTACGGCATGCAACCGATACATTTGCTCTTCGAGCGCTCGACGTGGCACTCGGCGCAGCACACGCGCCAGATGGCCGTCGTGCTCGAGCGCTTCGGCATCGCGCCGGATGGCCCCTTCACCGCCGCAGACCTCGCTGGCCTGCCGCTGCCAGAAGGGCTTTGGGAATAGTAATTAGCCGTCCCGCTTCCCGCTCATTGCATCCCGGCGGCCTTGAGAGCTTCATTCCATTTGACGAGATCGGCTGCTACGTAGTCGGCGAACTGCGTAGCGGACAATGTTCCGGCGGCATCGATACCTGCACCGGAAAATCGCTCCGTCACATCCGGCTGCTGCACGGCCCAGTTCACGTCCGCATTGATCCGCGCCACCAGGGATGCCGGCATGCGCGCCGGTCCGAATACTCCGTACCACACCGAAATGTCGTAACGCGGATACCCGGTCTCGGCGAACGTCGGAACCTCGGGCAGCGCGGTTATGCGATTCGCGCCGGCGACCGCCAGTGCGCGCAACCGGCCGGTCTGCACATGCTGAATGGCAGGGGCGACGCTCGTCAGGATGAGTTGCACCTGTCCGCTCAGCAGATCGGGAAAGGTCT
>CANJDH010000194.1 GCA_947473125.1 Burkholderiales bacterium | reverse complement strand
TGCGGCCCGGGCGCGCGGCTAACGCCGGGTCCAGCCCGGGTCTTCGCGCTCGAGCATGCGCTTGATCGAGGCAAAAAACAGGTCGCTTTGCTGGCGCTCGCCGGCGATCTGCTTGCCGACCAGTTCGCACATGTCGTCGGGAATTTTTCGCAGCGGTTTGCCGGCCGCCCCCTGCAGCGCCAGCACCTGGTGCATGCAGGCGCGCTCGAGGTAATACAGGTCGTCAAACGCCCAGGCGATGCTGCTGCCGACCACGGTCACGCCGTGGCTCGCCATGAACAGCACGTCTTTGCCCGCAAGTTTCGAGGCGATGCGCGCGCCCTCGGCATCTTCGAGCGCGACGCCGTTGTAAACATCGTCGTAGCCGACCCGGCCCCAGTAGCGCAATGCATTCTGGTTGCACCATTCAAGCCGGCCGCCATCCACCAGCGTCAGCGCGGTGGCGAACGGCATGTGGGTGTGCAGCACGCATTTGGCGTGGGGGTTAGCCTTGTGGATGTGGCTGTGGATGAAAAACGCGGTCGGCTCGAGCGTGTGCCGCCCCTCGAGCACGTTACCCTCGCCGTCGATCAGCAGCATGTCGCCGGGCGTGACTTCGCTCCAGTGCATGCCCTGCGGATTGATCAGGTAGCGGCCCGGAATCAGCTCGAACGAAAAATGGTTGCACACGCCTTCGTTGAGGCCGAGGCGCGCGGCCCAGCGCAACGCCACCGCCAGGTCGATGCGCCCGTGCGCGATGACGGCATCGTCAAGGCCGTCGGTGGCCCGGCCGCTGTTGACCAGCTTTAACGCGGCGGGTTTCTTGTCGTTTTTCATGTTGCCTCCTCGACCAGTAGTTGATCCACATATTCGGCGATCGCCAGCGCCGAGGTCAAGCCCGGCGATTCGATGCCATACAGATTCACCAGGCCCTTGACGCCGTGCTCGCGCGGGCCCTGCACCACAAAATCGCCCGCCGGCTCAGACGGGCCCTGCAATTTGGGGCGGATGCCGCTGTAGCCCGGCATCAGCGCGCCGTCGGGCAGCGCCGGCCAGTAATTGCGGATCGCCGCGTAAAAACTGTCGGCGCGGCGCGGGTCGACTTCGTAGTCGATGCTGTCCACCCACTCGACATCCGGGCCGAAGCGCGCCTGGCCGCCCAGGTCGATGGTGAGGTGCACGCCCAGGCCCGCGGCCTCGGGCACGGGGTAGATCAGCCGTGAAAACGGCGATTTGCCGGCCAGCGAGTAGTAGTTGCCCTTGCAGTAAAAGGTCGGCGGCACGGTCTCGGGCGGCAGGCCGGCAAACTTGCGCGCCAGGTCCGGTGCAAACAAGCCGGCGCTGTTGACCACCACGTCGGCGTGCAGCGCCATCGCATCGGCACCGCCGGTATGCACGGTGATGCCGTCGGCGCCGCATTGCGCATGGGCTATCGGCGAACCGAACGCGAGCATGCCGCCGGCAGCTTCAAAATCGCCCTGCAGGCCGAGCATGAAGCCATGGCTGTCGACCACGCCGGTAGAGGGCGAATTGAGCGCCGCCACGCAGTGCAGATTCGGTTCGCGCGCCAGCGCCTCTTCACGCGTCAGAAACTGCAGGTCGTTGACGCCGTTGTCGCGCGCCTTGCCGACAATGCCCTGCAAGGTGGCCACCTGCGCCTCGTTGGTAGCCACGATGAATTTTCCGCAGTTGTTGAAACTGATGCCGCGCTCTTCGCAAAAGCGGTACAGCAGCGTCTTGCCGGCCACGCAAAAGCGCGCTTTGAGCGAGCCCTTGGGGTAATAGATGCCGGCATGCACGACCTCGCTGTTGCGCGAGCTGGTATGGCTGCCGATTAGGGTCTCGGCTTCGAGGAGGATGGTCTCGCGGCCACTCAAGGCCATGTGCCGCGCCACGGCCAGCCCCACCACCCCGGCGCCGATCACGACGCAGTCGATTTTTTCTGTCATTGCCGCATGCTTTCGTAGAGGGCGGATTGTAGCTTTTGGCGCCTGCATTTTTGCAAGCGTGTTTTCGCTCGGTTATAATGCTTTCTATTGGGCGGTTAGCTCAGCGGTAGAGCACTGCCTTCACACGGCAGGGGTCACTGGTTCAATACCAGTACCGCCCACCAAATCTGGCTAAAAATCCGAGACAGTAACAGGCAACAAAAAACCAACCCTACAGAGGGAAAACAAGGGGCACTTCGGTGCCCCTTCCCTTTGCACAAGCGGCTAGATACTGCTTGTAGTTGCCGGTGGCTATTACCTGCTTGACCTGCCCCCCCTGGCCCTCTGACCATTCAGTCAGCCGCGCTGACACTCAGCCCAGTTGGCAACATGCCAGCGACGCTGGAGAACGAGCATGATGCAAAACGGCAAACCCCCGTTCCCTCAGCAGCCTGCGCCATGATCGGCCGGGACGGGACGGTCGGTAGGCAACTGAAACGCCCCACCCTGACTTGGGTCAGATACGTTTGCTGCGGATCCCGCCAACCGAAAGGCGCTGCTGGAAATGCGAAGCCCCGCACCTTGCGGGGCTTCGCGTTTCTTGTAACGATACTGCTGGCTCACACAGCAGGAGCCTGCTTGCGCCAGCTGGCGTGGTTTAAGTGTCCCGAATGATGCCACTCACGCCTAACGCATCATCAGGAAATGCTCTACGAACTTGTTCTGAGGCAGAGCGTGGCGACTACACACCACGCTCTGTGCCATCAGAACGAAGGGCCATTGGTCGCCAGTGCCGTTGCCGTACCACCTTTGCTCGACTGCACCACCACCGAGGTCGGCTTGACCCGATCTTCGACCAGGCGGGTCACCGGCAACTGCCAGCAGGGGCTGGCCACCGAACACTGCACGGTGCCGATCACCACCGGTCGATTGACGGCGCCATTGGCTTCCTGCAGCAGGTTGATCGGCACTGTCACCCGCGTCATCGCGGTTTGCGGCAGCACGGCATTGACGCTATTGAAGGCCGTGACAAACAGCGACGGCACCGGCGCCGTGGGGCTCGAGGTTTTGGCCACCACCATCAAGCCACGACGGCCACCCAACTGCGTCCACGTCACACCCTCGATGGTCACCGTATCGGCTGTCGCCACCGGCGTCACCACCGGCACGGGCGGCGGAGCAATCACCGGTGTCACCACCGGCACCACCGGCGGATTGCGCGGTGCCGGCGGCGGTGCCAGCAGTTCTGCCGGCATGCAGGCACCATTGCGCAGCACCAGCGGTGCCGAGCACACCGGCAGCGCCACCGTTGTTGCGCAGCTGCCGGTGCTTGATGCGCAGAAGGTCTCAGCCGGCGTCACCGCTACCGCGAAGGTCGGCGGATCGATCGGTGGCCAGGCCAGTACGCTGGCATCGCCGTTGAAATCCACGGTGCCGCCCACCGGTGTCACATAAGACAGGATGCGGTTACGTGCGTCGGTCAGCGGTGCCGCAGTGAAACGCGGGTCGTTGTACGGGCCGGTCGGCAGATTGCGTGCCTGCAGGCGCGGATCCACCCCCTCAAAGGGATACGGCGTCAACGGCTGGGGTGTCGATTCACAGACCCCGTCCTTGCAACCGCCGGGGCTCAAGCGACGGTCCAGGGTCCACGGCAGGCCGGTGAACTGGTGGGGCCAGGCCATCTTGGTCAGGTCGAACTCATTGAACTCGGGAAAACCGATACCGCCAAGATTGACACCCAGCGGCACCAGGTACTCGCCATTGGTGGCCGGTGCGCCC
>CANJDH010000193.1 GCA_947473125.1 Burkholderiales bacterium | reverse complement strand
TCGATTGAACAGACGATGATGCAGTTGTCGGCGCTATCGCGCACCACTTCCATCTCGAACTCTTTCCAGCCGAGTAACGACTCCTCGATCAGCAACTCGCGCGTCGGCGAGGCTTCCAGGCCGCGCTTGCAGATGGTCTCGAACTCTTCCGCGTTCCAGGCGATGCCGCCGCCGGTGCCGCCGAGCGTGAACGAGGGACGGATCACCACCGGAAACCCCACGGAGGGGGAGGCGCCCCTCCGTTCATGGGCGCCCACGGTTTCGTGGATCTGCTTCTGTACGCTCCAGGCTTCGTCGATCGAATGCGCAACACCGGAGCGCGCCGATTCGAGGCCGATGCGCGTCATCGCCTGTTTGAACTTCTGGCGGTCTTCCGCCATGTCGATCGATTCCTCTTTCGCGCCGATCAGCTCGACGTCGAATTTGGCCAGCACGCCGTTGTGCGCCAGGTCGAGCGCACAGTTGAGCGCAGTCTGGCCGCCCATGGTCGGCAGCACCGCATCCGGGCGCTCCTTCTCGATGATCTTGGCGACCATCTGCCAGGTGATCGGCTCGATGTAGATCACGTCGGCAGTCGCCGGGTCGGTCATGATGGTCGCCGGGTTGCTGTTGACCAGGATGACCTTGTAGCCTTCTTCGCGCAGGGCCTTGCAGGCCTGGGCGCCGGAATAGTCGAATTCGCAGGCCTGGCCGATCACGATCGGGCCGGCACCAATGATCAGGATGCTTTTGAGGTCTGTGCGCTTAGGCATGGGTGCGCGCCCCCCGGTTGTTCTGCATCAACCCCGTGAAGCGGTCGAACAGGTAACCAATGTCGTGCGGCCCCGGGTTCGCTTCCGGATGCCCCTGGAAGCAGAACGCGGGCCGGTCGGTGCGTTTGAGGCCCTGGATCGATCCGTCGAACAGCGACACATGGGTCGCTGCAAGGTGTGCGGGCAAGCTCGCCGGATCAACCGCAAAGCCGTGGTTCTGGCTGGTAATCGACACCAGGCCGGTTTCCAGGTCCTTTACCGGATGGTTCGCACCGTGGTGACCGAATTTCATCTTGTGGGTTTTGGCGCCCGACGCCAGGCCCATCAACTGATGCCCCAGGCAAATGCCGAAGGTCGGGATGCCTGCATCGATGATGTCGCGGATCGCGGCAATCGCGTAGTCGCAGGGTTCGGGGTCACCCGGGCCGTTGGACAAGAACACCCCATCGGGTTTGAGCGCAAGGACCTCATGTGCCGGTGTCTGGGCCGGCACTACCGTCAGGGCGCAACCGCGCGTCGCCAGCATGCGCAGGATGTTGCGCTTGACGCCAAAGTCATAGGCCACCACCCGGAATTGTTCACCGCTACGTTTGCCATATCCGGTTTCAAGCTGCCAGGTCGTTTCATCCCAGTCGTAGCACTCGTCGGTCGACACCACCTTCGCCAGGTCCATGCCGGCCAGCCCCGGGAAGGCGCGGGCCTTGGCGAGCGCCCCGGATTCGTCGATCTCGCCGGCCATGATGCAGCCGTTCTGTGCGCCTTTTTCGCGCAGGATGCGGGTGAGTCGTCGCGTATCTATCTCGGCAATGCCGACCACGTTTTCGCCTGCCAGATACGCCGCAAGCGTCTTCTCGCTGCGGAAATTCGACACCATCAGGGGCAGATTGCGGATTACCAGCCCGGCAGCGTGGATCCGGCCGTCGCCGGATTCGACATCTTCGGCGTTGATGCCGGTATTGCCGACATGCGGATAGGTCAGCGTAACGATCTGGCGGCAGTACGATGGGTCAGTCAGGATTTCCTGGTAACCGGTCATCGCGGTGTTGAATACCACCTCGCCGGCGGTCGAACCGACGGCACCGATGGATTGACCGCGAAATATACTGCCGTCTGCGAGTGCAAGGATTGCAGGAGACGGCAAAGACATGAAAATCAGCTCTCAGAACACTCGCGCAACCAGTCGAAAATAGGGCTTTCTTTGCGAAAGCATCAAAAATGCGCGAGCTAAGGCGGCATTATAGCGGAATCGCCGCTATGCCCTGCCGTAAACGGCCCTGAAGGGGCCTAGATCGAGTCGGCGACCGCCGCCATCCGCTCCACCTGGTTTTCGAGTTGGGAGCGCACTTCGTCCAGCACCGCGGGTGCCAGCCCGGCAACATCGAGCAATGTTCCGAGCGCATGCGTCGGCCGCCAGACCACGTCGTTACTGAGCGGCAGCACCCCATCGACCGCACGGTGCGCGAGCGCGATGGCGGCATCCAGCCCGCACAGCGTCGTGTTGTCCGTCACCAAGCGGTCGTGGTCCCAGATGGCGAGCCAGATCTCGTCCGGCAGGCGCCACAGCTTGCACAGTTCACCACCCAGCGCACCGTGTGTGGGCCAGCCTTGCTCCTTTGCATAATCGGGCTGCTCCCACCGGCCCGGGTCCGTCACATGCGCAATCAGCTTGCGCGCCATGTCGGGCCAGAGCGAAATGATCGCCAGATAGCCGATGTCATGCAAAAACCCGGCGAGGTAGGCCGCGTCCGGGTCGCAGTCGGCGTTCATCTTGCGGGCGAATTCGCGCGCGCACAAGCCTACCGCGAGGGAATGGAGCCAAAGATCGCGGCGCGCCGGCTTGAATTCGGGCAGGGTCGGCAACGAACGCGACACCGCCACGCTCACCACCATGTCGCAGGCGGCAACAAAGCCGAGCCGCATCAGCGCATCCTGGATGCGCATCAGCGGATGGACGCCGGCAAACTGGGCAGAGTTCGCCATGCCGATCATGCGGGCACTCAACGTCGGATCGCTGGAGATGACCCTGGCCAGTTCGGTGATGCCCGCGTCTGCGTCACGGCGCAGGGCGAGCACCTTGGGAACCAGGGGAGACAGGGGTGGCAGCTTGTTCAGCGCCATTGCCAGCGTCATGCTCAGTTCAAGACTGTCGCGCGGCGGGGCGGCTTGGGAAACGGCCTCGGTTTCGGCCAGAGTGTGGGAAGTCATGAATTGGCAGCATCCGCTCAACCAGAGATGCCGCACAGCGTAGCAGTCAGCGGCCTTGCGCATCCGCCGAATTGGCCGGTGCGTCCCCTGCAATTCGCGCGATGGGTAGGGCGTAGCGCCACTCCGGATGGAACCGACAGCACCCGGGTGTCGGTTCAGCCGCGCTTGCGCGCCGCCTCGTACAAGGGCATGACCCGCCCGGCGTAATCAGACAGGTCGCGAATCCGCGTATCGCTCGACGGATGGGTCGATAGCCATTGCGGCCCGCCGTTCCCGGCGACTTTCTGCATTTTTTGCCATAACGACACCGCCGCGCGCGGGTCAAAGCCGGCACGTGCCGCCAGCTCCACCCCCATGCGGTCCGCTTCGGTCTCGTGCAGGCGGCTGTTTGGCAGGTTGTAGGTGAGATTGGCGACCATGTTTGCCATGTCCATGGTGCCCGAGCCGCCACCCAAGGCAACCCCGACACCGGTCGCCACGATGCCGGCATTGACCTGTTGCGATGCACGTTCGCGGGCATGCTCACGCAGGGCGTGGGCGATTTCATGCCCCATGACCGCGGCAAGCTCGTCGTCGGTTGCATTGAGTTTTTGGATCAGGCCGGCGTACACCGCGATCTTGCCGCCCGGCATGCACCAGGCGTTGACCTCGGCCGAATTGATCACATTGATCTCCCAGGCCCAACCGGGTGCGTCGTTGCGAAATACGCCGGTCTGGGGGATCAGCCGTTGCGCGATGGTGCGCACCCTCGCAGTCTGCGCGCCGTCGTTGTTGAGCAGGCCTTTCTGGCTCGCTTTGGA
>CANJDH010000192.1 GCA_947473125.1 Burkholderiales bacterium | reverse complement strand
TCGGCGATGACAATGGTTTTCATGGCGCCCCAGAAGCTGTTGGCGCCGCTGTGCCCCTCTCCAGCCGGCCCCGCTTGGGGAACCAGCAGCTTGACGGCGATCCAGAGCAGCAGCGCGCCGCCGACCAGCATCAGGCCGGGAATGTTGAGAAGCCAGACCACTGTGACCGTCATCACCGAGCGCACTGCGATCGCCCCCACGGTGCCCCACAGGATGGCGCGCCTTTGCAGATCGGCCGGCAACTTGCGTGCCGCCAGTGCGATGACGATGGCGTTATCGCCGGCCAACACCAGGTCGATCAGGACGATCGCACCCAATGCATAGAGAAATTGCAGAGAAAAGAAATCCATGTTTAACCTCCCGCGCTCAAGAGTCGGAACAAACCCAATGAACGACAGGTGGCATGAGGGTGAGCAAGACCTCGTGCCGACGATGTCGGTCATCAAGGTCTTGCCCGCGGCCGTTGGAAGGCCGCCGATCTGCCCGGCGTTGCGCTTGGCGCAACGCGTATTGACGGACAAACCGCCGGACGAAACTGCGTCGTCCTTGTGAGCTACTCCCCTTGGCGCCGCCCTGATGGATTGGGCTGCGTGGAGCTGATGGAGATCACTTTACTAGATGATTATTATGTTGTCAACTTATTTTTATGTATTAATTACTAATCATCTATTTTTTTCTATTGGCTAGTCTATTACTGAGCTGCCCACTTGCCGCAGGCGACTTCGCATCCGGTGCCGCCGACGCGCGCACATGTGCCAAAAATGCCGCGGCCACCGGGGACAGCCGGCGCCCGCGCACCACTACCGCGAACCATTCATCAGGCAGCGGAAAGCCCTCCACATCGAGGATCGCCAGGCGGTCAAGCTCTGGCGCGACATCGAGCGCCTCGCGCGACACAATACTGATGCCGAGGCCAGCCGCGACCACATGCTTGATCGCCTCGTTGCTGCCCAGCTCCATGCGCACGTCGGGCTTGAAGCCGCGCGAGGCAAAGTACTGGTCCATGCGTCGCCGGGTTCCCGAGCCCGGTTCGCGCAGGACAAAACGCTCCGACCGCAACGCCGCCAGCGACAATCCCTTTTTTCCGACCAGCGGATGCAGGACCGACGCCACGCAGACCAGCGGATTGTCGCGAAAGCGGATCCGGTCCAGGTCCAGGTCGTCCGGCGGAAGGGTCATGATGGTCAGGTCGTCGTCGTGGCGCTTGAGCCGCTCCACCAACCCGTCATGGTTGACGATGTTGAGCGAGATTTCCACCTCCGGGTGCAGGGCGCAAAACGGGCCAAGCAGGTCCGGGGTGAAGTATTTGGCCGTGGTGGCGCAGGCCACCCGCAGCTCGCCGCGCTTGATGCCGGTCAGATCGGCCACCGTCATCTCGAAGCGTGACCAGGTCGCCAGCAGTTCGCGCGCGGTGGCGAGCAACTCCCGGCCGGCCGCGGTGAGTTGCACGCTCTTGCCGAACTGCTCGAACAGCGGCAGCCCAACCGCATCGGTCAGCTGGCGCATCTGCGCCGACACCGTCGGCTGCGCCAGTCCGAGTTCCTCGGCGGCGCGCGTGAAGCTCAGTCGGCGCGCCACGCACTCGAATACTTCCAACTGGTGAAAGGTCGCCTTCATGATTGCATTATCTACGAATCTCTATCATGCGCATCCTTGCCGCACGGTGGCCCGGCCCGAACGCCTAATGTGTCAGACCGTCGTAAATGAGCTTGCAGCCGGTGCAAAACAGGCCGATGCGCCCGACCCGATAGACCGCTTCGGTCGATACCCTGCCGTTGAGCCACATGCCCAGCCTCACGCCCACCGGGGCCAGCAGGCACAGTGCCAGCGCAGTGGAAAGGTTGGCGAACGAGAATTGCCCGAGTGCATAGTAGGGCGGGATCTTGATGAAGTTGATAAAGGCAAAGAACACCGCATTGGTGGCCACAAAGCGCTGCTTGTCGAGTTTCAGCGGCATCAGGTAAATCAAGGCTGGCGCAGCGCCGGTATGCGCCACAAAACTGGCGTAACCGGCACCGGTGCCCGAGAAAAACCCTTTGACATGGCTCGGCTGGGCCGCCGCGCCGCGCGCACCGACCTTGAGCCAGGCCATCAGCGGAAACGATACCGCGATCACGCCGACCAGGATGCGCACCACCTGCACGTCGAGCGCGCCGAAGGTGACGGTGCCGAGGATCGTGCCGGTGATGCCGCCCGGCAGCATGGTCAGGAACACCTTGCGGTCAATGTTCTTGAAGAACGCATACAGCCCGAAGGCATCCATCGCCAGCAACACCGGCAGCATGATCGCCGCCGCCTGCTGCGGGGCGATGCGCAGGCACATCAGCGCCACCGCCATGCCGCCGAAAGCACCCGCAAAGCCGCCTTTGGAAATACCGGCAAGCAGCACGCCGATGATGGCAAGCAGATAGAAATACGGGTCCGTGATCATCGATTGCCCAGTTGCAGGCGCATGGTGCGATGGGGGATGCCGGCTTCCATGAACTCCGCGCCTTCGACGGCATAACCGTGGCGCGCGTAAAACGGCGCTACATGGCTTTGGGCGTGCAATACGATCTGTGTGAATCCCTGTTCAGGAGCGCGGGCCATCAATGCCTGCAAGATCGCACCGCCGACGCCAGCGCGCCGATGCGCTGCCAGCACCGCCATGCGCCCGACGTGCCCGGTTGTCGGCGTCTGCGGGTCAAATCCCGCCGGGAGCAGGCGCCCGGTACCGAGCGGGTTCTGGTCGGCATCGAACACCACTGCGTGCACGGAGGCCTCGTCCCAATCGTCCCATTCAAGCGCCACCGGAATGTTCTGCTCGACCACAAACACCCTGTGGCGCACTGCCCTGGCGGCAGGTTTGAGTTCCGCCCAGGTGCCTGTGATGAGCGTGTATCCGGTGGGTACGGGAGGGAAAGGCGGAGGAAGCGGCACTGCGAAATTATAATCGGGGCTACTGGCGCAGCGTTGCACCGCAGAGTTGCAGTGTTGCGTCAACCCTCCCGCATCCACCCCCGTTAGGCCAGTTCCATGAAGCGTCATCCAACCATGCGCTGGGATGCCAGCGCCCCGGCTTTGTATCTCATCGACCAGCGCATCCTGCCGCGCGTGGTGCGCGACGTGCGCTGCACCAGCGCTGCCCAGACCGCCGCCGCCATCAAAACCATGGTGGTACGCGGCGCGCCTGCGATCGGCTGTGCCGCCGCATTCGGCATCGCCCTGGAAGCCGCTCGCACCAAGGGTTTTCGGGATGTACCTCGAAGAATCGCTCTCACCAAGGCTTTTCAGGTATTGGCCGCGAGCCGCCCGACGGCGGTCAACCTGTTCTGGGCGCTGGCGCGCATGCGCGGCGCCATCGATGGCCATCGCGGCGACCCGGCGGCCCTGGCCGTCAAGCTCGAGCGCCTGGCCTGCGCGATCCATCGCGACGACATCCGCATCAATCGCGCGGTGGGTGCGCATGGCGCGGCGCTGCTTGCACCGGGCTCGCGGGTTCTGACCCATTGCAATGCCGGCGCGCTTGCCACCGCCGATTATGGCACCGCGCTCGGCGTGATTCGCGCCGCGCGATCGAAAATCACCAGGGTCTGGGTCGATGAAACCCGCCCGTTCCTGCAAGGGGCGCGGCTCACCGCGTGGGAACTGATGCAGGACCGCATTCCCGTGACGCTCATTACCGACAACATGGCCGCACACTTCATGCAACGCGGCGAGGTCGATGCGATCGTGGTGGGCACCGATCGCGTTGCCGCCAACGGCGACGTCGCCAACAAGATCGGCACCTACGG
>CANJDH010000191.1 GCA_947473125.1 Burkholderiales bacterium | reverse complement strand
CTCTCTACACTTTTCTACAGATGTTGTCGCTCTCAACTTTCGAGAAATTCGAGCTTTCATGCGCCTTTGCGCCCGATCCTCGTACAAGCATTTCACCTGATCCCGCTAACCAATTGAATCTGTTCGACAATTAACCGGACGCCACTGACTTCGGGCCTACAAAAACCGGAATGCCGAATTGATCGAACTTGGCAACGTCCTGGCGCTGCGCAGCGCCGAGCTCGAGACCAGCTCAAGGGAGCTGAAACGGGCGCAGACGGTTGCCAAAGTGGGCAGCTGGGTGTACGACCTTCCCAGCGACACCATGCGCTTGTCTGCCGAAACTTGCCGCATTTTTGGCGTCCCCGAGGGCGCCGTTGGCAGCCACGACTCCTACCTGTCAGCCGCGCACGCCGAGGACCGGAGCGTGCTGGAAGCTGCCTGGCAGGCAGCTCTCAGCGGCGCAGCGTTTGCGCATGCGCACCGCATTGTCGTGCGCGGTGCCACGTGCTGGGTATTTCAGTCAGCCGAACTTGAATATTCGCCCGATGGCATTGCGCTGCAAGCCTTCGGCATCGTCCAGGACATCACTGAGCGCAAGCTTGCGGAGGCCGCGCTGCAGGAAAGCGAAAACCGCTATCGCGGCCTGCTTGAATGGACCCCAGAGGCGGTTGCGGTGCATCGCGATGGTTTGGTGGTGTATGTCAACCCTGCCGCGGCGGCAATGCTCGGGGCGACATCGCCAGGCGACATGATTGGCCGGCGCGTGCTTGACAGTGTGCATCCGGACTACCGTGACTCCGTGCTGGCGCGCATACGGCAGGTAAGTGAGCTGGGCACGAGTACGCCTCTGATTGAAGAAAAATTCATCCGGCTCGACGGAACACCGATAGACGTCGAGGTGCAAACCACCCCGATTGTGTTTGACGGCAAGCCCTCGGTGCATGTGGCGATGCGCGACATCTCGGCGCGCAAGCACGCCGAGCAGGCACTACGCGCATCGGAGGAGAAGTTTGCCAAGGCGTTTCAGTCCAGCCCGCTGTTCGTCAGCATCGCAACCCGCGACAGCGGCCGCTACATTGACGTCAACGAAGCCTTTCTGCGTGTGTCCGGGTACACGCGGCAGGAGGTCATCGGCAAGACGTCTGCGGAAATCGGTTTGTGGAAAAATCCCGGGGATCGCCAGCGCGCCATTGAGGCTTTGCGGCAGCAGCAGTCGGTCAAAGGCCTTGAAGCCGAGCTCTACAAGAAGTCCGGAGAGTCGGTCCTGTGCGAAATCTGGGGTGACCCGATCGAAGTCGACGGCATACCCTGCGTGATCTGGGTCACCAGTGACATTACCGAGCGCAAGGCCGCCGAAGCTGCGCGCGCCTCGCTACAGAGCCAGTTGCGCGAGTCGCAAAAAATGGAAGCCATCGGCACGCTCGCGGGTGGCATCGCGCACGACTTCAACAACATCATTGCGACCATCCTCGGCAACACCGACCTTGCGCGCCAGGACGCGGGCACCAATGCAGCCGTATTGGAGAGCCTCGAGGAAATTCGCAAATCGGGTACGCGGGCGCGCGACCTGGTGCAACAGATACTTTCATTCAGCCGCCGCGAACCGACCCAGCGCAAGCCCTTGCACCCGGCACCGGTCGTCGAGGCGGCGGCGCGCCTGCTGCGCGCCACCCTGCCGGCGCGCGTCGCGCTTCGGGTTGACTGCGACGCCTCGCTACCCGCGGTGCTGGCCGACAAGACGCAGATCGAGCAGGTACTGATCAACCTTGCCAACAACGCAGTGCAGGCAATGCGCGATGCGCCCGGGCATATCGACATACGCCTCGACAGCGTTGTGCTTGATGCGCAAACGGTGCTGGACCATCCGGAACTTCATGACCTGCATGTCGGCGCTCCTGGCCGAACCGTACGCCTGGCGGTAAGCGACGATGGCCCGGGCATGCAGGCCGAGACATTGGCGCGCATCTTCGAGCCCTTCTTCACCACCAAACCGGTGGGCGAAGGTACCGGGCTTGGGCTCTCCGTGGTGCACGGCATCGTGCAGGCCCACGAAGGCGCCATTGTGGTTGCCAGCCAGCCCGGCAAAGGCACCACCTTCACGCTCTATTTGCCGATTGCTGCACCGATGCCGGGCGTACCCGCCCCAGGCGTGCCGCAGCGCGGCGGCAGGCATGTACTCTACCTGGATGATGACGTTGCCCTGGTGTCATTGGTCAAGCGCCTGCTGGAGCGCCGCGGCATTCGCGTCAGCGCCCACTCAAGCCAACGGGCTGCACTCGACGCATTGCGGGTCGATCCCGCGGCCTTCGACTTGCTGCTGACCGATTACAACATGCCCGAGATGTCCGGGCTGGACGTGGCCCGCGAAGCGCGCAGGATTCGCGCCAATCTGCCGATCGCCATCGCATCGGGGTTCATTGACGAGGCGCTACGCGCCCAAGCCGAAGCCGCAGGCGTACACCAGCTGATTTTCAAGGCGAGTGCCGTCGAAGATTTTTGCGCCGCGATTGAAGGCCTGCTCCCGGCGCCAAGCTAGGCGCCTTTGTCGACGCCTGCCCGGCAGGGTCATCACGATGCAGGCAAAAAGCGCACCGTGCCGGGCGTGCCGCAAGGCTCCTCGTCAAACGCAGTGTCGCCAGCGGCGTCCGGCATGCCGCTGGCGACCAGACCGCGAAATCCGAACAGCTCCGCATCCATCAGGTGCGACGGCTTGACGCTGGCCAGGCTCGTCGCAATCGATTCAATCCGCCCCGGAAAGCGCTTCTCCCAGTCGGCCAGCATGTGCTTGATCTCGCGTCGCTGCAGGGTCTCCTGCGCGCCGCACAGGTTGCACGGAATGATCGGAAAGCCGCGCACGGCGGCATAGCGCTCGAGGTCGGCTTCCTTGACATAGGCAAGCGGACGGATCACGACGTGCTTGCCATCGTCGGACACCAGTTTGGGCGGCATTGCCTTGAGCCGGCCGTTGAAAAACATGTTGAGGAACAGCGTCTCGAGGATGTCGCCGCGGTGGTGCCCGAGCGCAATCTTGGTGGCGCCGAGTTCATCGGCAACGCGATACAGGATGCCGCGCCGCAAACGTGAGCACAGGCCGCAGGTGGTCTTGCCCTCGGGGATGACGCGCTTGACGATCGAGTAGGTGTCCTGCTCTTCAATATGGAACTTGACGCCGCGCCGGGTCAGGTAGTCGGGCAGCACCTGCTCCGGAAAACCCGGCTGCTTCTGGTCCAGGTTGACGGCAATGATGTCAAAGTCGATCGGCGCACGTTCGCGCAGCAGCAGCAGGATGTCGAGCAGGCCGTAGCTGTCCTTGCCGCCCGACAGGCACACCATGACGCGATCGCCCGGCACGATCATGTTGAAGTCGCCGATGGCGCGCCCGACTTCACGGCACAGTCGTTTCTCGAGTTTGTTGTCGCTGTAGGCGATCTTGGCCTCGCGCTGGGTGCGCGGCGCCGCGTCTTGCACCTGCGGCTTCGGGGATGGATCGATTACTGCGCTCATGGATCAGGGTCTTCTTCTACAGGTAGATCGAACGGCCGCCGTCGACCGCGAGGATCTGCCCGGTAATGTAGCCGGACTCCGACATCAGGAACGCAACCGCCTTGGCGATCTCGTCTTCGCCGCCTTCGCGGCCGAGCGGCGTGGCAGCGAGGATGCGGGCGCGCTCGGCGGGGGGGAATTGACCGCTGTTGGCGGCATCATCGGGCCAGTTGATCGCGCCCGGTGAGACGCCGTTGACGCGCACTTGCGGGGCCAGTTCAAGCGCCAACGCCCTGGTGAGGCCGGCGAG
>CANJDH010000190.1 GCA_947473125.1 Burkholderiales bacterium | reverse complement strand
TTCGCTTTCCATCTGGCCGGAAAATGCGCGGCAGATCACCACGGGGCGATAACGACGCTGGCGCCGGGCCACCTGCTCAACACGTAATTCTGTGCCAGCCGGATACACCGGCGGGAACGGATTGTGATCAGGCAATAAATGGGCGACGGTGGGGAGCGGCATCAGTGCAAGGTGTGCGAGAGCGCATCAAATACTTCATTCACCCCGATTTGGTCCATGCAGTTCTTCGGCGTATAAGGGCATTGCTTTTCCACGCAGGGATCACAGGTGCGCGGTTTTTGGAGGATAACCGGGACGGCGGTTCGTGCACGCGGCCCGATCCATTCCGCACTGGTCGGAGCGAAAAGTGCGACCAAGGGAATGTCCAGAGCGCTGGCGAGGTGGGCCACGCCGGTATCGGGTGCAACGACGCAGGCCGCGCCACCCAGCGCCGTGGCGGTGCCGGCGATATCCAACCGGCCAGCAAAGTTGTGAACGCCCGCAATCCCGGCGGCAAGCCGCTCAAGGTCCTCGCGGTCCTGTGCGCCACCGGTAAGTACTACCGCGAGTCCGGGCCGGTAGGCACGAACCCGTTCAAGCAAAGCTCGCGCCTTTTCCACCGGCCATACCTTGTAGGCATCGGCGGCATGGGCATGCATCACCCAATATGGCCCAGGGCCGATCTCGCCGCGCAGCGCATCATTGTTGCGTCGCCTGAGCTCCCCTGCGAGATGCACCCGCGGCGAATGTGTCACCGGCGGGATACCCAGGGTATCGAGAATGCGCAGCCGGTTCTCGATGTAATGCAATCCGGGCAGCGTTGCACGATCCACGTCGCGCTCCCGGTTGGAAAGCAAAAAGCCGTAGCGCGTGCCCGCGGTGGGAATGCGAATGATGAACGGGCTGCCCGCGAGGTAACAAAGCGGCAGAATATCCGGATCATTGCCGTGGAGCACCACCGTCAGGTCAGGGTGGAATTTGCGCAAGGCGCGCAACGTGGCGAAAAATCGGCGGTACTTGCCGGCGTAGGGGATGACGGCATCAAGGTCCGGGTCGGTAGCGAACAATGGTGCCCAGGCGGCACGGCAAAAAAGCCGGATCTCTGCACCGGGCAAGGCCGCACGCAAAGCCGGCAGCACTGGTGTTGACAGGATGGCGTCCCCGAGGCCGGTGGTAAGCACCACCAGTACGCGCCGGATTTCGGTTAGACGCAGATCTGCAATCGGCCGCACCGGGGTCGTTCGGGCGCGACGTCGCACGTACGAAAATAGCAGGGAGTCTGCGAATGGCGGGGTCATATTGACGCTCCCGTCGCGGCTATCGGCGCTTTATCCGTCGCAGCGCCAAACACCGCTTCCATGCGATCGAGCATGATCTCCTCGGAAAACCCTCTTTGTGCCTGCGTGAGCGCGGCACCGGCAAGCTGTTCGCGCAGCGCAGGGTCCCCGCGCAAGCGCAGGATCGTCGCGGCCAGGGCATCGGCATCCTGCGGTCGCACCATTAATGCGGTGACGCCGTCCTTGGCGACCTCGCCAATCGCGCCGACATCGGTCGTGATAATGGGCAGGCGGCAGGCCATCGCCTGCATGATCGCCTGTGGAACGCCCTCGTTGGCATAAGAGGGCAATACAAAAGCATCGAAGCTCTGCAACCACGGCACAACGTCATCGCGCTGACCGGCCATGATCACGCGCGTCGCCAGCCCCAGGTCCGCCGCCTGGCGACGCAGATTGGCTTCTCCCGGCCCGCCGCCGACAATGACCACCTTAACGCGCGTATCGGCAATCAGCGCCAGTGCGTCAAGCAGGTAGCGGTGTCCCTTCCAGCTGCGCAAGGTTGCAACTATGCCGACCAGAAAATCATCGGGTGCCAGATCAATGGACGCAGTTGCGGCGAGTGCCGCGCGTGCGGCGCTTCGATCGCCGGGGCGAAAGAGCGCAAGGTCAACACCGGTGGGGACCGACACTACCCGGTCCGGGTCGGCACCGGTCTCGCGAATGACCTGCAATCTAAGCGCCTCGCCCGTGGTGACCACGCGCGCCGCGGCACGGCTGTACAACCAGCGCGTCCCAAAATTCGCGGGAATCGGGGCTGAAATATGCCGCGTGCGCACCACAGCTGGGGCATTTCCAAGACCTATGCAGGCCAGCGCCGTCAACCAGCTATCGGTGGAGCTGTGCGTATTAACCAGTTGCACCGCCTCGGATTTGAGCAATGCCCGTAATGCACGATACCCGGCCAGGGATTTGCGCTCCATCGGCAGCGCATGCGCCGGCAGCCCGCGCTTGAGTGCCTCGGCGTAAATGCGCGAACGCGCCGGTGCGGCCAGCAGCATCTGGTGGCCGCGGCGCAGCATGCCGCAAGCCTCGTTCAGCACCCGCAACTCCTGTCCACCCCAACCGCATGAAGACTCGGTGTGCAGTATTTTCATTGGCCGCCACAAGAATGCACACTGATTCTGTCGAATCCAGGAACGCTCATAGCGGCGGATCTTCCGGCAATTCTGCGAACTGGATGCGGTACAGGCGGGCATACAGGCCGTCACGTGCCAGCAGTGCGGCGTGATCGCCGATTTCAGCGATTCGCCCGCGCGAGAGCACGACAATGCGGTTGGCGCGCTCGATGGTGGACAAGCGATGGGCAATCACTATCGTGGTGCGGCCCTGCATCAGCGTCGCCAGCGCCGCCTGCACATGTCTCTCGGATTCGCTGTCAAGGGCTGAAGTCGCCTCGTCAAGAATGAGCACCGGTGCGTCCTTGAGCAGTGCGCGCGCGATGGCGATACGCTGGCGCTGGCCGCCGGACAAGCGCACACCGTTCTCGCCCACCAGCGTATCAAATCCTTGCGGCATCTCGCGGATGAAATCGAGGGCGTGCGCGGCGCGCGCCGCGTCTTCGATTTGAGCGCGCGATGCATCACGCATGGTGCCGTAGGCGATGTTGCCGGCCACAGTGTCGTTGAACAACACCACGTCCTGGCTTACGAGGGCGATGTTAGCCCGCAGGCTCGCAAGCTTCAGGTCCTGCAAGTCATGGCCGTCAAGCAAAATTCGCCCGGTTGTGGGCTGATAAAAGCGCGGCACCAGATTAACAAGCGAAGTCTTGCCGCCGCCGGATGCGCCGACCAGTGCCACGGTTTCTCCGGGGGAGATGTCCAGTGAAATTTCATGGAGCGCCGGGCGCGTTGAACCAAAATAGGTGAGTCCGACCTTGTCAAAGCGCAGATCACCACGGGCGCGGGCGATTTCTTTCCGGCCATGATCCTGCTCCGGTTCCTCATCCATCAACCCGAACACGCTCTCGGCGGAGGCCAGCCCGCGCTGAATCGGCGCATTTACATCGGCGAGGTGTTTGAGCGGGGTAAGCAGCATCAGCATCGCAGTAATAAACGAGACAAAACTGCCTACCGTGAAATCGCCGCTCGCCGACTGCTGGATGGCGAGGCTGATGATAATGGCCACCGCCAGGGAGGCGAATAGCTGTGTGATCGGCACCGTGGCCGAGGCGGCGATGGTCTGGCGCATGTTGAAGCCGCGCAACGCCTGGTTGGCGCGGTTGAACCGCTCCGCCTCGGCCGCCTGGCCGCCAAAAATCTTCACCACCCGGTGCCCGCCGATGGATTCTTCCAGGGAATGGGTGATGTCCCCCATCGCCTTCATCGATCCGACGCTCATGCTGCGCAGGCGTTTGGAAAACACCTTGATGACGATGGCGATCCCCGGCGCGATCAAAAAAGTGATGAGGGTCAGTTTCCAATTGAGCCAGAACATCCAGCCGAGCAAGCCGACCACGGTAATCGTATCGCGCACCAGTACGGTGAGCACGCTGGTGGCCGCGCTGGTGACGCCATTCACGTCGTAGGCAATCTTGGAAATCAG
>CANJDH010000189.1 GCA_947473125.1 Burkholderiales bacterium | reverse complement strand
TGCGGCTTCGGGGATGGATCGATTACTGCGCTCATGGATCAGGGTCTTCTTCTACAGGTAGATCGAACGGCCGCCGTCGACCGCGAGGATCTGCCCGGTAATGTAGCCGGACTCCGACATCAGGAACGCCACCGCTTTGGCGATCTCGTCTTCGCCGCCTTCGCGGCCGAGCGGCGTGGCGGCGAGGATGCGGGCGCGCTCGGCGGGGGGGAACTGACCGCTGTTGGCGGCGTCATCGGGCCAGTTGATGGCGCCCGGTGAGACGCCGTTGACGCGCACTTGCGGAGCCAGTTCAAGCGCCAACGCTCTGGTGAGGCCGGCGAGGCCGGCCTTTGCCGCAGAGTAGACGACGTAATCCTTCAAGGGGCGCTCGGCGTGGATGTCGATGATGTTGACGATGGCGCCTCCGGATTGCCGCAGTGCCGGCGCGGCGGCCTGGGCCAGAAACAGCGGTGCCTTGAGATTGCTCGCCAGCAGATCGTCCCACTGCACGGAGGTGATGGCACCGAGCGGCGTCGGGAAAAACCCGGAGGCGTTGTTGACCAGGCCGTCAAGGCGGCCAAATGCCCCAAGAGTGGCTTCCACCAACGATTTGAGGGCATCGATCTGACCCAGTTCAAGGCCGTGGATGGCGGCCGACCCGGCGCGCTTGGCATTGAGCTCGGCGGCGAGGCCGTCGGCGTCGGTGCGCGAACCGCGATAATGAATCAGTACGTTGCCGCCGCCCGCATGCAGGCGGCGTACGATCGCCGCGCCGACGCGCCTGGCGGCGCCGGTGACGAGATACGCTTTTGCGGGGGAATCGCCCATGCGAAAAACAGGAAAAGAGGTGGCAGCCGGTAAGATGCCGATTTTACTGTGGTGAGCCCTTCGCCCTTGCAACGCCCAGCCAAGCTGCCCGAACCCGATGCCGACGCGCGCGCCGCCAGCGCCGCCCTGACCGCGCGGATTCGCGCAAACATTGCCGCTGCCGGCGGCTGGATATCGTTTGCGCGTTACATGGAGCTTGCGCTCTACGAGCCGGGCCTCGGCTACTACAGTGGCGGGGCTGCCAAGTTTGGGGCGGCGGGCGATTTTGTCACCGCACCGGAAATTTCCGCGCTGTTCGGTCGCACGCTGGCGCGCCAGATCGGGCAGGTGTTTGCTGCGAGCCGACCGCAGGTGCTCGAATTCGGCGCCGGCAGCGGCGCCCTCGCGGCCACCCTGCTCACTGAACTCGAAGAGCTTGGCACGCCGTGCGAGCGCTACGCGATCGTCGAACTGTCGGGCGCCTTGCGCGCCCGCCAGCAAGCCACCCTGGCGCAAGCAGTGCCGCACCTGGCGGCGCGCGTCGAGTGGCTCGATACGATGCCGGACACGATCGACGGTTGCGTGCTCGCCAACGAAGTGCTTGATGCCATGCCGGCACACTGGGTCACCTGGCGCGACAGCGCACTGCTCGAGCGCGGCGTCGCTGCCGGCACCACTGGATCGGGATCGGGATTGGTCGTGGCCGAGCGCCCGGCCCAGGGGGCGCTGCGCGAGGCCATGTCCGGGCTCGCCGCCGACCACAAGCTCACCGATGCCTACACCAGCGAAATCAACCTTGCTGCCAGCGCCTGGATCGCGACACTGGCGCCGCGCATGCGCCATGCCATGGCGCTGCTGGTCGACTACGGTTTCCCGGCCCACACCTATTACCACGCGCAACGCCGTGAAGGCACGCTGCGCGCCCATTACCGGCACCACGCACTGGACGACCCGTTTTACCTGCCCGGCCTGTGCGACCTGACCACCCACGTCGACTTCAGCGCGATGGCGCTCGCCGCAGAACAAGCGGGGCTTGAGGTCGACGGCTACACCACGCAGGCCCGGTTCCTGATCAATTGCGGCATCACGGAACTGCTCGGACACAGCGACCCGCAAGACATGCGTCGCCATGGCTTGCTGACCCAGCAAGCCAATACGCTGCTGTCGCCCGCCGAGATGGGCGAGCTCTTCAAGGTACTTGCAGTGTCGCGCGGAATGCGTCACGATTGGCGCGGATTCTCCGACGGCAACCGCGTACACACCCTTTGACCCTCAGGACCACGCAAACCACATGCCTTCCATGAACCAAGCCGTGCTGGTTGGGCTGCTGCTGTGGGCCGGAACCGGAAGCACCTTGGCGCAAGCCATCGACGGCGACGATCGCATCAAGGCGGCGCGGGCGCGCTGGGAATACAACACCCACGGCCAGATGCTGCGCCGCATCCTGCCGCCGACCACGGATGCCGCGCAATTGCCGGAGCCGGCTTCGCGCGGCGCGCAGCTGACGGTGCAGTACTGCGTGCAATGCCACAACCTTGCGCCACCGGCGATGCATCACGCTGCGAAATGGCCGGCGATCGTCAATCGCATGGTGCCGCGCATGCACGGCAAGGGCAACATGGGTGCCATCATGAAAGACCTGATGATGGATGTGGAGACGCCCGGCCCCGCCGAGATTGCGGCGATCACGGCCTACCTGCAAAAACACGCGCAACGGCGCGTCAATACCGCCACCCTGCCCGAAGCCAACAAGAGCCGCGCCTGGGTCAGCTTCGTACAGGCCTGCTCGCAATGCCATGTGGCGCCCGACCCGCAGCGCCATTCACGCGACGAATGGCCGCAGGTGGTGGCGCGCATGGAGCGAAACATGGAGTGGATGAACCGCGTGGTCGGCTCGAAAACCGACCCGCGCGAACCCCAGTACCGCAGCGACGAGATCGTCGCCTACCTGCAGCGCTACGCGAAGCGCTGACGCCGTATCAGGCCTTCGGCGCCGGCACGTTCATGCCACGGGCGACCGCCGGCCGCTTCGAGATGACATCGAACCAGCGCTTGACGTTGGGGAATTCGTGGAGGTCCACCTGGTGCCATTCGTGGCGCGCCACCCAGGGATAGGTCGCGATGTCGGCGACGCTGTACTCGCCGGCGGCCAGGTAGGGCGTATTGGCAAGGTGCTTGTCCATCACGCCGTAGAGCCGCCTGGTTTCGTTGTGGTAACGCTTGATGCCGTATTCGATTTTTTCAGGCGCGGCACGCATGAAATGGTGGGTCTGGCCGAACATCGGCCCGACGCCGCCCATCTGGAACATCAGCCACTGCAGCGCGTCGTACTTGGCGCGTACCGATTGCGGCAGGAACTTAGCCGTTTTGCCGGCAAGGTAGATCAGGATCGCACCGGATTCAAACATGCTGATCGGCTTGCCGTCGGGCCCGTCGGGGTCGACGATCGCCGGGATCTTGCTGTTCGGGTTGATCGCCAGAAAGGCCGGCGTGAACTGGTCGTTCTTGCCGATATTGATTTCGTGGGTGCGATACGGCAGGCCGCACTCTTCGAGCATGATGGAAACCTTGCGGCCGTTGGGCGTGCCCCATGTATACAGATCGATCACGACAGACTCCTTGGCGGTTGAGGAAAGCAGGAAACGCTCAGGAACAACCCTGAGGGGCGCCTAAACTATCACAATGGCCAAGGCCTCGCGCCGAGCTGCTTGCTCCACCGCGGCCGGTAGAATCGGTGCATGCTCAAGTGGCTGCTTACGTTCGTGCTGGCCTGCGCCCTGTTTTCAGCGGCCATCCCGCTGCTCAAACGCCTGGGCATCGGCAGCATGCCGGGCGATTTCCGGTTGCGCATCCGCAAAGCGGAGGTGCTTGTGCCGATCGGCTCCGTGCTGTTTTTCGGCTTCTGGTTCTGGCTGATCGGACGCTTGGTCTGAAATCGGGCAGGCGCCGGCAAGACCACTAAGGAGCCTTGGCCGAGAGGCGCGCGGCAATCGCCGCCACACGCGCCGCCTTGACCGCTGCGGCTATCGCCTGCGGCTCCGCGTACAGTTTGGCCACCGCGCCCGCGTCGACACCGCGCGCTGCC
>CANJDH010000188.1 GCA_947473125.1 Burkholderiales bacterium | reverse complement strand
TTGAAATCGACGGCATCAAGATGCTGCCCACGGCGCACGTATCGCCCTATACTGATGCCGAGCGCAAGGTTGGCCTGATTCAACCCGCAGGCAAGGTGATTCTCGACACCTGCGGCGGCCTGGGCTACTACGCCGCCTGCTGCCTGCAAGGCGGGGCGAAACAGGTGCTGTCTTACGAAAAGACTGCCGACGTACTCTGGCTGCGCAGCCTCAACCCCTGGTCACCCACCGCGGGTGGCGCCTTGACGCTCACGCACGGAGACATTGCGAAAGAGATCGTCACGCTGGCCAGCGACTCGGTCGATGCGATCCTGCATGACCCGCCGCGCTTCGGCATTGCCGGCGAACTGTACTCACAGGTGTTTTACGACCAGCTCGCCCGCGTGCTCAAACGCCGGGGCAAGCTGTTTCATTACACCGGCACGCCCAACAAACTGACCAGCGGCCGCGATGTGCCAAACGAAGTGGTGAAGCGCCTGCGGCAGGCCGGGTTTGTCGCGGCGATCAATGGCGACGGGGTGTTGGCTGTGAGGAAGTGAGTGCTATTGCAATGCCATTTTGAAAAAGGCAACCACGTCTGCAATGCTCTGCGCCGTGATTGTTGGATTCGACTCATTCCGAACCGTGCAGCCACTCCCCTTGCAGGCAAAGGATTCATGGAATGAGGCACTCTTCTGATCCCACCCATGGGTTGCGTCGGGATAGACCTGCACCGAAAATGATTTTTGAAACTCGGCCGGCAGGCTGGCGACAAATTGGCCGCATACCGCTGGGTCGCGGCCGTCGTAGTCATCCTTGCCACCTGCAAATATCTTCACCGGCACTCCCGTCCAGGTTGAAAATGCATTGACGGGCAGGGCAGGGGGGCGGCGCTTGCCTTGGGAAACCGCGAGGAATCCCCAACAGATAGGATAGAACGGGGCATGTGCGGCGAATTTGAGATTCGCCTGACCTGCGTAGGTTTGCTGCGTCCAACTGGCTGCCGAATGCAGCGCGAGCAGCCCGCCAAGTGAAAAACCGGCGACGCCAATTCTTTTGGGATCCACATCATCGCGGCTCGCCAGGTACTGCAAGGCGCCGTATACCCATGGCATCAGGGTCAGCGGCGCGGGAGTATTGCTGGCGCTTGCGAACATCCGGGGTTCAAGCACGATGAAGCCGGCATCCCCGAGGGCTTTGGCGTACTGCGAAGTGACATCCCACTCCCAGCCGCCGGCGGAATGCAGCAACACCACGGCAGCCTTTTTCGTGTCGGGCGATGCGGATGCCTTTGAAAGCGTTAGCGCCGCTGACATCGTTGAGGTGTCGCTGGTCGAATTCGCCGCCTTGAATGTCACGAATTGCTGTGCCTGAACAAGGCTGGTCCAGCCCAGAAGCACGCCCAATATGGTTGCTCGCAACATGATCTTGTTCCTCGGTTGTTTTACGTTGACAGGCTGTTTCCAGGGACGATTCTAGCAAGCCTCGTTTGCACACTGCTTCACGACAATGTAACGCAATTGGATAAATTTCTCGTGATGCTAACGGCGCTGACGGGTTTTCTCTCGTACAGTTCGAGGCGTGGTGACACCAGCTGTACGAAAGTGTTTTGTTAAATCTGCAATGAATTGCCGAGGGAAATGAAGCGATGCGCAAATCAATCATTTTGGTGCTGGCACTGCGATGGCGATATGCGAGTGCGCACGAACGATTACGAAGCGCGGAGCCACGCATGCCAACGCAAGTCGACAGTGTCTAGTAACTACGGGACGATTCAAAGAATGAAACACACACTAGCTGCGCTACTGACCGCTTTTTTGTGCATTTGTCCGATGCCGTCGCTTGGCGCGGAGCAATCGCCCTACGTATTCAAAACGCCGCGGCCTGACTGGCTGGGTGCACATAGCCGCTTCGCAGTCGTCGACAAGACTGGCACGCTCCTGTTTCGCGGCGACCCCCAGCACGAACTTGCAGACACCGAATTCAAACAAGGTTTTCTCAAGATTCGTGAGGGCAACAAACTCGGTCTGCTCGATGCGACCGGGAAGATCGTGTTGCTGCCGCGCTTCGAGGACATTGAGTTGATGTCTGGGTTTTTGTGGGACGCAGATCAATTTGCGTGGGTAGCGCTCGATAAGTCGAAGGACACCTGGACTTGCGTGAATCGTTCCGGTGTGGAACTGATTCCGGCAAAGGATAAACACACCGTTCTTTGCCCGTCTGAAGGCGTTGCCATTGTCTACGGCCCGAGCAATCCTGCGACCAAGACTCGTTCGAGTGGACTGATTGACCTCAAAGGCAATTTTGTGATCGCGATGGGGCGCTTCGAGGAATTCGGCGCTTTGATTGCGGGCAGGATGCCTGCGAAACAAGGCGGCAGGTGGGGGTTGATCGACAAGTCCGGAACTTTCGTAGTCGCGGCGACCTTCGACCACATGGACTGGTTGTACAACACGTCTCGTCTGCTGCGCGTCAGCCGGGACCGCCAGTGGGGCTTCATCGACCATGCGGGAAAGGTCGTGATACCGCTGGCGTTCGAAGACATCGGCCAAGAAGGGTTCTTTGAGGGCCGCCTCCGAGCCAAGCGCGACGGAAAATGGGGCTATCTCGACCAATCCGGAAAATTCGCGATCGAGCCGGTCTACGACGCGGCGAAGAGGTTCCGCAACGGGATTGCCGAGGTCAAGGTCGGCAAGCACTCTGGCTTCATCGACCCCGCGGGGAAGGTGGTGATCCCAATCGAAAACAGCGAGGTTCAGAACGAAGGTGCGCTGGTCAAGGTGGGGAACCGCTTGTATGACACCAAGGGCAAAAGGATCCCGATGCCGGCGCTCGAGAGGACTGGGGGCGAGAGAGCTTCGTGGACGCTCGATCCGAGCGGCGTCATTTTGTTTCAGAGAATGCGCGATATTGTTGATGGTGACGATCGTTTTGGTATTGCCGACAGCAAGGGCAGGGTATTGGCCGCGCCGGCGTTTCTGAACATTTACACGAAGCCGTCCCCATGGAAGTTTCAGGATGGCATGCTGCCAGCGCAACGCGCTCAGTTTTTTGGCCCATTCCTCTGGCGCATGGAAATGGGCTTGCTTGCCACTTCAGGGCAGTTCGTAACGGCGCCGGCGCTTGGCGGTGTGTTCGGCCCGTACTACGGTGCCCCCGAAGGCGAATCATTGAAGGATGCGGTCAAAGCGATCGGCGCCGTTCCAGGCGCTTTCGGGATGCTGACCATCGGAAATAACAATAGCACCACCTGGTATCGAGTCGCGCTCACCATCTTGGTATTCCCGCTCCTGTTCGGCATCTGGTGGGTTAGCGCTTGGCGTGTCGCACTGCGGCATGTTGCCCGCGTGGAAGTGGCTTACGGCCGGGCCTGGCGCGGCATGAGCCTTTGGAGCCTTCTGGCCGCGGCGTGGTATGTAGTGCTCATCTGGAATGCGCAGGCGTGGAAAGATCTCGAGGCCGGCGATATTGTGAGGACTCCATTGTTCGTCGCACTATTCGTCGGTCTGCCGCTATTGCCCGGCATCGTCATGGCTCATATTCACGCCAGGCAACCGGGCCGGGCCCTGAAGCCCTGGGTCGTAGGCTTGCTCACATTCCTCGCCTTCGTTCTCCTGAGCGGTGCGCCGTTTGCGCTCGCAGGGGCGTGTGTGGATTGGTACGAGGCTTATTGGCCCCTCGCAGTGCTCGCCGCGTTGTTCGGACTCTCGCTGGCGGTGCATAAGCGCAGCGCCTCGGCGGCGAGCTCACTGCGGGAACTTGCGTTCGCGGGCTTTGCAGGCTGGGGTGTCGTGCTGCTGTGGTTGCGGGCCACGAGCTTCCTCTATCAAATGTACATCTAGGCCATTTACCGCACACCGCGTCGCCCATCTGTGCCGAATTCATTCGTACCGAAATCACTTGCATTGCAGGCTTCGAGCAGGATGTGAACCTGACGGTAGTGTCATTCCACAGCATGTCGGAAAACGTGCTTCAACCCAATGCTGATTCACAAAGGAAAATAAGAGATGCGTATAGCAGTCATGTTGGT
>CANJDH010000187.1 GCA_947473125.1 Burkholderiales bacterium | reverse complement strand
GTGTTCATGTCGGCCCTGCTCAGCGGCCTGCAGTCGAACCTGTTCAAGCGCACCCTGAACTCGATCGCGCAGATCGTGGTGTCGCCGCCGAAGGAAGTGGCGCGCACCTTGCGCGGCGACGAAGCCGCGCACAATGCCGCACTGGTGCAGCCCAAGGCGCAGCGCCTGCGTTCGATCGACCAGTGGCAGAAGGTGCGCGAGCAGATCGAGCGCAGCCGCGACGTCACCGACGTGGCGCCGATCGTCACCGGCCCGGGCTTTGCCGCACGTGGCGATGCCACCAATGCGGTCACGCTCACGGGCATCGAGCTCGAGAGCTACACGCGCATCACGCCGCTGGCCGACAAGCTCACCGCCGGGCTATTGCGCGTCGACAGCTCCGACATCATGATCGGCATCGAGCTGGCGCACGACCTGGGCGCCACGGTCGGCGACAAACTGCGCATCACCACCGCCAGGGGTACGGCGATCACCCTCTCGGTCACCGCGCTGCTCGATTTCGGCAACAAGGGCGTCAACCAGCGCAGCGTGTTCGTGGCGCTGCGCGTCGCACAAAGCCTGCTCGACCTCGCCGGCGGCGTCTCCACGATCAACGTCAACGTGCGCGACCCGTTTGCCGCCGAAGATGCGGCGCAGCGCATCCAGGCCGAAACCGGCCTCCTGGCCGAGAGCTGGATCAAGACCAATGCGCAGTTTTTCACGGCGCTGGCGGCGCAGAGCATGTCGAGCGTGCTGATCCGCGTGTTCGTCGGCCTCACGGTGGCGCTGGGCATCGCCAGCGTGCTGGTGGTGTCGGTGGTGCAAAAATCCAAGGAGATCGGCATCCTGCGCGCGATGGGCACGACGCGCGGGCAGATCCTGCGCCTGTTCCTGCTGCAGGGCGCGGTGATGGGCCTTGCCGGCTCGTTGGCCGGCTCGTTCATTGGCTGGATGTTCCTGCAGGCGTGGCGCAGTATCGCGCGCAACCCTGACGGCACCGTCATGTTCGTGATCGAGATGGCGCCTTCGCTGTTCATGCTCGCAGCGGCCGGCGCCACGCTGGTCGGTACGCTCGCGGCAGTGATGCCGGCGCGGCGCGCGGCGCGCCTCGACCCGGCGGTGGCGATCCGTGGTTGACGCGGTGGCCGCTGGCGCCATCCACGAAACGCTGCGTCTCGAAGGGGTACGCAAATCCTACGGCATCGGCACGCCGGCCGAGGTCGAGGTGCTGCATGGTATCGACCTCAGACTGCAGCGCGGCGAATTCGCCGCGCTGATCGGGCCTTCCGGAGGCGGCAAGAGCACACTGCTCAATTTGATCGGCCTGCTCGACAGCCCGAGCGGCGGCCGGCTGTTTGTCGAGGGACAGGAAACCAGCCACCTCGACGATGAAGCGTTGACTCGCTTGCGCGGCCGTGCCATCGGCTTCGTGTTCCAGCACCACTACCTGCTGCCGGAATTCACGGCGGTGGAGAACGTGATGATGCCGATGCTGTCGCAGCAGGGGCGCCCCAACCAGGCGATGCGCCGGCGTGCCGAGGAGTTGATCGAACAGGTAGGGCTCACGCAGTGGCGCAACAACAAGGCCACCGACATCTCGGGCGGACAGCAGCAACGCGTCGCGATCGCGCGCGCGCTGGCGATGCAGCCGGCGCTGGTGCTGGCCGACGAGCCGACCGGCAACCTCGACACCAAATCGTCAGACGTCGCCTTCGAGCTGTTGCGGCAGGTGAACCGGCAGAGCGGCACCACCTTCCTGATCGTGACCCATGATCCGCGCCTGGCACAGCGCTGTGACCGTATCATCGAACTGGTTGACGGACGGCTGGTGGCGGACCGGCCGAATACACCGCTGCAAGCGGGCTAACGGTTCACGCCGCCAGCAGCGGGTACACCCGTACCGGCGCGCTCTTGCCCTTCACCACCAGTTCACGCGCCGCGCCGACGCGCGCGTCCTGTCCCAGTGCGCGCACCAATGCGTCTGATACGAGCACCTCCCCGCCGGCGGCGGCGCCCTCGATGCGCTTGGCGGTGTTGACCACGTCGCCGAGCACGTCGTAGAAGCGCACCGCTTCGGCGCCGAACACACCCTCGATCACCTGGCCGAAGTGCAGGCCGATGCCGGCGGCGATGCCGAACGGTGCGAGATAGGCTCCCGTGGCCAAGCGCATCGCGTCAGCCGCCTGCAGGCCGACGGCAGCGTTGGGCAGCACCGCCATGACCTCGTCGGCGCTGAGCTTGAACTTGACCACCGCGTACCGGTCCAGGACCTGTTCGGCAACCCGGTAATAACCGTTGAGCATGTTCAGCACCTGTTCCGGGGAGCGCGATTCGCTCCACGTGGTGAACCCGCGCACATCCATGAACAGCACCGCGCGCTCCGGCCGCTTGAGTGCGAGTGCGTCGGGGTCGGTCATGCTTTGTGCCAGCAGGCGCTTGCCGAGCAGCCATTCGGAATACACCTGCAACTGCAGCGCGGTGCTTTTGAGCAGGTCCAGGTCGCGTGCGCCGGTGAGTTTGGCGTAGCCGAGCGCGAGGCCGAGGAACACCGTGGCATAAAGCACGAACTGGTGGCTGGGGGCATCCAGAAAAGTGCCGATGCTGCCGCTCGCCGCAGGGTTGTCGGCGCGTTCAAACAAGGCGTACATGACGGCGAAGATGCAGGCGCGCACCAGTTCCCCAGCGACGATGGCCTGGGCCTCGAAACGCCGCCCGCCACCCTGGCGGTACGCCTGCAATGCGCCCACCATCAGCGCAAAGCCCCAGTACGCCCAGTGATGTGGGGCGTCAAAAAAGGCCCACCCCTCGATGCCCGCTTCGAGCAGCGTATAGAACGCCGGACCGACCAGATTGCCGAAGAACAGCAACCACCCGGAAGGCTTCACGAGCGACGTCAACACCCAAGCCTGCAGCGCCGCCGCGGCGATGATGGTATAGAGGTCGGGTGCGGCAAAGTACTTTGCCGGACCTTCGAGCAGGAGTTCGAACAGGATGTTGACGATGGGAAACTGGCCGGTGTTGGCAAACAGCTCAATCGCGTAGCGGCTCGCGAACGAACCCGCAAAGCGGCGCTCCAGGCCGCTGGGAGTCTTGGGCAGTGCGCTCATGTTGGCCATCTGATGGTGATGGCCAACCCGCCCAGGGAGGTGGAGCGGCCCACTTCAAAAGCCGCTCCATGCGCTGCGGCAATGCGTTGCACGATCGACCAGCCCAGACCGCTGCCGGCTTCGCCGCTGCCGAGTACCCGGTAAAAGCGCTCGCCGAGGCGTGCGATCTGTTCAGCGCTCATGCCCGGGCCGGTGTCTTCGACGGTGAGTTCGACGCTGCTGTCGTCACGGCCGACGGCGACCCGAACCGTCGCAACGGCGGGGCTGTAGCGAATTGCGTTGTCCACCAGGTTGCGCACCAGCACCGCGAGCAGGGTGTCGTCGCCGGTAATCGTGCACGCCGCTTCGGCTTCGAAGGCAAGTTGTTGCTGCTTGCGCAAGGCGTCGCCCGCCAGCTCGGCGACGACCCGGCGCGCCAGCCCTGCGAGATCGACCAGACCGAGCGTCGGGCTGGTGGTGTGTTCGAGGCGCGACAGTGTCAGCAGTTGATCGATCAGATGCGCGGCCCGATCACAACCGGCAATCGTGCCGTCCAGCGCGCGCCGCCGCGCCACATCGGTATCCGCGCCCATGGCGACCTGCGCCTGGGTGCGAATCGCCGCGATCGGGGTGCGCAGTTCATGGGCCGCATCTGCGGTGAAGCGGCGCTCGGCCTGGATCAATGCGTCGATGCGTCCGAAAAGGTTGTTCAGGGCTGCTACCGGGCCGAGCAGTTCGCGCGGCGCATTGTCGAGCGACAAGGGGTCGAGCGCATCGGGTTGGCGCCGCGCCAGCGTGTCGCGCAGCCGGTGCAGCGGTTGCAGGCCGCGCTGCACCGACCACCACACCGCCAATGCGAGCAGCGGCAGGGCGATGGCCATTGGCCACAGGGCGCTGCGTAGCACCGCCCACAAAATATCGTTGCGCGACGCCAGTTGCTCACCCACATACACCTGTACGTCATGTTCAGCG
>CANJDH010000186.1 GCA_947473125.1 Burkholderiales bacterium | reverse complement strand
TCTCGATTTCGGTAGCCTTGAAGATCAGCTCGCGCACGCCGGCGCCCTCGGCCTGGGCACGCAGGGCTTCGTCGATGAATCCGGAAGCCACCGCCACCGGTAGGTCGGGCCGGATCGCGCGCACCGCGCGCGCCACGTCGAGCCCGGACATGCCGGGCATGTTGTAGTCGGTCAGCACCAGGTCGAAGCCGGCCGGGTCGGCGCGCAGCGCGGCCAAGGCCTCTTCCTGGTTCACGAAACCGCTGATGCGGTAGCCGCGCCGCCCGAGCAGGCGCTGCGTCAGCGATACCAGCGCGGCGTCATCATCAAGGTACAGAATGTGGCGCCCGGTGCCGGCATGGGGCGTAGCCGCCGTGGTGGTAGCCACCAGGGTTGCGGTGGCAGCGGTGGCTTCGGCTTCGGCGGCGCGCAGGTACAGCGTGAAGCTGGAGCCCTTGCCGACCTCGCTTTCAACCGTGATCACACCCTCGTGCATCTGGATGATGCCGTGCACCACCGACAGCCCCAGCCCGGTGCCTTCATCGACCGCCTTGGTGGTGAAGAACGGCTCGAAGATGCGCTCGCGCACCGCCGCCTCCATGCCGTGCCCATCGTCGCTCACCACCAGGCGCACGACGCGCCCGGCGTGCTGTGCGTGCGTCGGGCGCAGGGCCGGGTGGGCGCCGGCCAGCGCGTCATCCAGCGGCAGCGCATCGAGGTGCAGGCTGATGCGCCCCGGCGCGCCGCGCATCGCCTGCATCGCGTTGGTGGCAAGGTTGATGATCACCTGCTCGATTTGCGTCGCATCGGCCAGCACCGCCGGCACCCCGGCGGCGCAATGCGCTTCGAGCACCACGCGCGCCGGCAGGGTGGCGCGCAGCAGGCGCACCGACTCTTCGATGATCGGCGCGAGCGACATCTGTTTGCGTTCGGTCGATTGCCTGCGGCTGAACGACAGGATTTGCTGCACCAGGTCGCGCGCGCGTGCCCCGGCCTTGCGGATTTCCTCCAGACTTTGCTGCACCTCGGGATTGGCGCCCGCATCGGTGCGCGCCAGCGCGGCGTTGCCCAGAATGGTGGCGATGATGTTGTTGAAATCGTGCGCGATGCCGCCGGCCAGTGTGCCGATGGCTTCCATCTTCTGCGATTCGCGCAGCTGCGCTTCGAGGGATGCCGCAGTGGCCATGGCGCGTTTGCGCAGCGTGATGTCATGCAAGCTCGCATGCACCGCCATCTCGCCGTCATACGCCAGGTACGTGCCCAGAATCTCGACGTCGACGATGCCGGCGTCAAACGTGAGAAATTGCATTTCGGTCACAGGTGTGCGCATCGCGCCGCCCAGGAGTGTCTGGATGCGTTGCTGCGCGATGGGGCGATAGCCCGGAGCGATCAGGTCGATGAAGGTTGCGCCGACGATCTGTTCGGCCGAGCGTGCGCACAGCAATGTGACTGCAGCAGGGTTGGCGTATATGACCGTTCCATTGCGATGCACCAGGATTGCCTCGGGCGACCACTCCGTCAGCGTGCGAAAGCGCTCTTCGCTTTCGGCAATCCGGGTGCGTGCGTTGCGCTCCTCGGTGATGTCGCGATGCATGCCGAACCATCCGCACACCGTTCCGTCGGCGTCGATATCGGGCACATAGTTGACCTCAAGTACGCGCACGCTGCCGTCGGCGCGTTGCTGGGTCCGTTCGAATTGCAAGGTGTTGCCGGCCAGGACAGATTTGATATGCGGTTTGGCCAGGAGATAGACGTCTTCCCCAACCACCTCGCGCAGGGTTCTGCCGATGATTTCGCTGATCGGGCGTTCCATCAAGTCGGCGTATGCCTGATTGACAAACTGGAAGCGCTCATGCGAGTCGCACAGGATGATTTGGGCTGGCGCGGCGTTCAATACGCGCTGCATTTCCAGCTTGCTCGTCACGAGAAGCTGCTCTGCCTGTTTGCGCTGCGTGATGTCGGTGCCGATGCCGCGATAGCCGGTGAAGCTGCCGTCGGCCGCAAAGATCGGCGTTCCGCTAACTGAGACCCAGTGTTTGCGCCTGCCTTTGTCGGGCCGCTGTATTTCGAAATCTTGAAACGGCAGGTGCGCCTCCAGCATTGCCTTGTGCGCCGCCCAGTCGGCTGCCGACAAGTTCAGTGCCGGCAGGTCCCAGCGGGTCCGGCCGACGTGATCTTCGTTGGTGATGCCCGTACTGAGTTCAAGGTTGCCGTCCATTCTCACAAAGCGGAACCGGGCATCCTGCTCCCAGTACCAGTCGGACGACAACTCGGTGAGGCTGCGAAACCGCGCCTCGCTGGTGCGCAGATCTGCGGTCTTGCGCCTGATTTGCGTTCTGAGCAGCAGGGCGATGCCTGACACGAGCATCGTGCCGAGGACCAGGCTGGCCAGCACCCAGCGCAGCCATGCCGGAACGTCTTGCCAGAAGGTGTGCGGCTCCAGCCACTTGCGGGGCGCCGAGTAGTAGACCGAGGTGCGGTCGGCGGCGAGGGCCTCGAGACGCGCGTCCAGCACCTTCAGCAGCAACGGGTTGCTTTCCTTCTTGACCGCATAGCGCAGCGGGCTCGGCGCAAACAGGATCGCGGTCCGTTCAACGCCATAACGCCCTTCGAGGGCGAGCGCTGAGGCATTGAGGCCGACCCCGGCATCAAGTTCTCCGGCGCCGAGCGCCCTGAAGATTTCGCCATACTCCGATTTCTCAATCAGACTGGCTTCAACTCCGAACTGCTCGAGCAGGCCTCTGAGTTCCGCCGTGGCGGCGGCGCCCTTGAGCACGCCGATGCGCTTGCCACGCAGATCGGGCAGGGTTTCCAGCGGCGCCCGCGCGCGCCGGAACACTACGGACCAGTCCAGATACACGTGCCGCTTGGTGAAGTCGAACTGCTTGAGGCGTTCCGCCGACGATGTGATATTGACGAGCAGATCGATGCGGCCGCCCTGCAGGCGCGCCAGGCTTTCCTGAAACGAGCCGTGCACGTAGTCGAGAGTCCAGTTCTCTTGCCGGGCGACCTCCTCGAGCACGTCGATGAGCAGGCCGCGGGCTTTCTGGTTGGCATCCACGAAGGCCAACGGCGGAAAATCGTAGACTCCGACCCTGACCGATTGCTGCGCACCGGCCGGCCCTGCGCCCAGCAGGCACCAGGACACCAGCAGCGACACCAGCAGCGCGCGCGCAAGTGACTGCTGACGCCGGGAAACACGTGCCTTTGCGGTTATTGCGGCCAAGCTGGGCTTCTCGGACATCGATCCTCCATCAGTGCCTGCACCGTGGCGCAAAACGTCTCGATGTCGGTGGCCTTGAAGATCAGCTCGCGCACACCGGCGTCGCCGGACTGAGTACACAGGGCTTCGTCGATGAAGCCGGAGGTCACTGCCACCGGCAGGTTGGCGCGCAGTGCGGCGAGGGCGTCTGCCCGGGGGGGGGGCAGGCATGCTGCCCATGCTTCGCTACCGGCTTGGCGTGCGCTCTGGTTGCCATCACAATCCCCTCAAGTGAACCGGCGCCTTTTGGATGCGGCCTGAACGAGAATTAACTTGCATCGGGTACCTTGCAATCAGTATATGAGTAAATTTAATGTTCTGCTATTGATGCGTCACGCTGCAGCGCAGCACGTCTCGATGTCGACGTCTCGATGTCGGTAGCCTGGATCCATTGTTGGGTTGAACGACTCCGGCGCATCGACTGACATGGGTGAAGAGTGGCTCCCACCAAGGGTTTCAGGCATTTTTCCCTCTGCGAACTTCAAGCAATTGCAGAAAGACTCCAGCCTGAAGCGGTGAAGCGGTGAAGCGGTGAAGCGGCGTACCGGCTAGGCGCGCAAGCGCGCCAGCCGCGTGGCTGCCGCCGCATTCACGGCCCCGACCGGTGCGCGACCTTGCAAAATCTCGGCGGCCTGCGCCACGGTTTCCAGTGCCTGGTGTTCGATCGCGGCCGGTGTCAAGCCCGCCAGGTGTGGCGTGGCGATCACCTTCGGGTGGCGGGCCAGCGCCGGCGTTGGCATCTGGTCAGGCGCGCGGCCGACATCGATTGCGCAGCCCGCCAGCCGGCCACCATCGAGCGCACGCAGCAACGCGGCTTCGTCG
>CANJDH010000185.1 GCA_947473125.1 Burkholderiales bacterium | reverse complement strand
TCGGCAGCACGTTGCCGAGGGCCGGTTGGCCGATCGCCCGCTTGCCTTCCTTGAGCGTCCTGAGCATGTAATCTTTTGCCGCGTAATTGACGCCGAGCCGCTGCGCCTCTGCCTCTAATGGGGCGACAGCGATAGAGATGCCATCAACGCGGGTAGCGAAAATGATGCCGTTGAAAAGCTTTCTGAAAATGGGGCGGGATTCCAGAAGCCGCTGCAGTACTGGCGCATTGGCCAGCATGGCCGGCTGGATTTCTTCGGCGATGGTTTCGAGCGCGCTGAAACGATCGTCCACCGCAATAGTAATTTCCTGGGCCAGCATTGCAACCGTCGAAAACTGCTGCGTGCCCATCGCGCGCTCCAATTCATGGTGCAGCACCATGTTGGATATGAGTGTCAGCGACCAGACGCCGGCCACGAAAATGGTCATTGAAGCCAGGATCACCCGGGTCTGGAGGGATTGCCAGCGGATAATTTTCAGCAAACCCTGTTGCGGACTGGACGACAGAATGCTCGCGGCGATGGCGCAGACGGTGATCGCCGAGTTGACTGTCATGGGGACGTAGTGCAACGACCCGAACAGTTCCCGGGTGCTAAACAGGCTGCCGGCCAGGGCAAGCAATCCCACCAGAAAGACAGGCAAAGCGACTAGTTGTGCGTTGCGTACGCGACTGTCCGTGCCGCCACGCATCAACTGCAGGGCGGCGCCGAGCAACGCCAGGCAGGCCGCCGTATCGGGCGCCATTCTGCTCGGGTTGCGCGTGTCTGCGTTGAGCGCGGCGCCAAATAGCGTTTGATCGATGGCGAAGGATGTGCCGAAGATGAGATCACTGAGCTTGGCCAGGGCCGCCGCGACCACCACCACGATCGCCAGTTGCCCGGCTTTGGCCAGGGTGGCATGGGGGTTCAATGCATTCATGCGCAGGGCTTCAAGCCCGAGCAGCACCAGGCACACAGCCGTAGCGGGATTCATCGCGACACTTGAGCCCAGCCCCTGCTTGAGGGCGTCGACATCCAGGGCCCAGCCCAGCAATGCCAACAACGCCAGCACGACGGCGAGCCCTGCGAGGGCCAGTGGCATCCCGGGTAGTTTCATGAGGCGCGACACCGTGCGTTCAGGCGCGGGCTCATTGCGATGCGCCCGCTGCGGGTTGGCTTGAATTGCGTGCCTCGTTGCCCGCAGCCGACGGCTCGTCGGCGAACGCCAGGTTGAACGGTTCGGCACGCCCAAGTTCGCGCGCCAGTGCGTTCACTTGCCGCTTCAGATCGATCAAGTCCAGCTCGCGACCAACAGCGAGGCGGTTGAATCGGTCAAGCTCCTCACTGTGTTTCCGCAGTGCCTCGCTCTTCTCGATCATGGCCATCACGACCTGTTTGCGTTCGGAAATGTCGGAATGTGTGCCGATCACGCGCAATGGTTTGCCGTCCTCGTCGCGGCTTACCACGAGGCTGCGGTCGAGAATCCACTTGAATGAACCGTCCTTGCAGAGCGCCCGGCGTTCGCTGCTGTAAGCCGGGGTTTTACCGTCGAGATGATTCTGGAAGCACGCAAGGACTTCAGCTTTGTCTTCCGGATGAATGCGTGTCGTCCATTCGTCCAGTTCGCTGCCTATTTCATTCTCGGAATATCCGAGCATCTGCTTCCAGCGGAGGCTGAAATACACCGTGTTTTCCGCGACATGCCAGTCCCAGAGCCCGTCACCGGAGCCATCTATGGCGAATTTCCATCGATATTCGCTCTCGCGCAATGCCTGTTCACTTGCATCGCGCGCATCGAGCATCTGGTTTAACTGCGTTGCGACCGCCGCGATTTCGGCCGGGCCGACGACTTTGGCCCGCACGGTGGTGTCGCCTGCGGCGACTCGTGCGGCGGTTTCAGCAAGGGTTTTCATAGGATCGGAGAGCACCGCGGAGGCCTTCACCGCCAACGCCACGCTGGCAACCAGCATGACAAGCATCATCGCAGCGAATATGTTTGAGTGAATTCTGGATGCAGTGCCGACGTTACTGAGGCGAGTCCCGGAAAATGCAATCCATCTGGTGCCCTTCAGCGGGGTGGCCGCCCAGACTCGCGCATACCCTTGTACCCCGGTTGCAACGAAGGCGCCACGCCCGGCGCGCTTCAGGTCTTCGAAAATCGCCTCCTTGGTGAGGTCACTTCCCACCCAACGCGCAGCATCCGGGCTGCGAAACACGATTTTGCCGTCCATGTCTATCACGCCAAGCACCGCATCTGGGGGCAGATTGCCTTCCCACGCCGGCCCCCACCAATCTGACAGGTTGATTGCAAATGAGACGGCACCGACGACTTTGCCGTCGCTGTTGCGCACCGGGCCTGCGACATTGGCAATCCATGTGTCGACAATCTGACCCCGGCGTATTTTGCCGATAGTCAGGGGCGCGCCCTCCATGGCCGGCCGGAACCATTCGCGATCCGCGAAGTTGAGGGACCGCGGCCCGCCGGACGGAGGAGCGGCCCCGCAAATGACCCAGCCGTCGGGATCAACCAGCAAGACGTTGGCGTAATGCGCTTGGGTGGCAATCAGGTCCTGCAGGCCGGGATCACAGTCATTTGGATTCATCCTGACGACGCCTGGGCGCGCGGCGATGAGTTTGAGAGAACGCCCGATATCACCGAGGCGCTGGGCCACATCCACCGCAACCTGGTTGGATAGCTGCTGCATCAACTCCTCTGCCTGATTGTGCGAGGTGCGATGGGTCAGATAGCCCTGTATTGCAACCATCATCGCAAACGGTACGGTAGTGAGCGCGATGAGGTGGCGCAGATGCTGCGCAATGGTGCGGCCCCCGGGATCACTACGCATGGGCCATTTCGGCAACATGCGATCAGGCAACTTCACGGAGATGTTCTGCAATGACGACAAATTCGGCGAACCCGGCAAGAAACGCGTCGGCCATGTCGGGGTCAAAATGGGTGCCGCGCCCGGCGGCAATGATGTCGCGGGCTTCGGCGTGTGACATCGGATTTTTGTAGACGCGTGGCGAGATCAGCGCGTCGAACACGTCGGCCACTGCCATCAGGCGCGCCGCGACCGGAATCGCCTCGCCCGCCAGGCCGTCGGGATAGCCACTGCCATCCCATTTCTCGTGATGCCAGTGCGCAATCTGCTTGGCCAGCGCCAGGAACGCCAGCGGTATTTCGATATCCCGTTCGGCCTGCTCGATGGCATCGCTGCCGAGTTTGCTGTGGGTCTTCATGATGGCCATTTCGTCCGGCGTGAGCTTGCCCGGTTTGAGCAGGATGTGATCGGGAATGCCGACCTTGCCGATGTCGTGGAGCGGTGCCGACCGGGCCAGCAGCTCGATATAGCTGTCGGTGATGGTGGCAGTAAAGCGTGGATGCTGCTTCAGCGAGTTCGCCAAGTGCCGCACGTAGGCCTGGGTGCGCAAAATGTGGTTGCCGGTTTCCGGGTCGCGGATCTCGGCCAGGTGCGCCAGCGCCCTGATGGTGACGCGCTGGGTGAGATCGTTTTCCACCATGCGCCGCGACACTTCGGCTTCAAGTGCGGCATTCTGGTCGCGGAGCCAGTCGCGTGCCTGTTTGGCTTCAAGCTGAGTCCGCACCCGGGCCACTACCAAGGCTGGCTGGATCGGCTTGGTGATGTAGTCGGCGGCGCCAAGCTGCAGGCCGTACTCCTCGTCTTTCGCTTCGGCCAGGGCGGTGAGAAACACCACGGGGATATCGCGGGTGGCCGGGTTCTCGCGCAACTTTGCGAGCACCGCATAGCCGTCCATGCCCGGCATCATCACGTCGAGGAGGATCAGGTCGGGGGTGGGCTGGCTGCCGGCGATGCGCAACCCGGCCTGGGCCGAGGTGGCCACCAGCACCCGGTATTGCGGGCGCAGCAGTTCGCTGATGACATGCAGGTTTTCCGGCACATCGTCGATGACCAGGATGGTGTGATTCGATTCGGAAATCATGGAGCCCCTGGAGTAAGGCGCTGCGTGGCCAGCTAGAAGCTGGATAGGCCGACGGTCGAAAGCTTAGTCATGCCCCCAATACTTTGTCGACTCGGCCCAAGTATCCTACTTTTCATCAGTGGTTCGTTGCCATACTTGCCCTGGCATGCCGCGCAGCTTTGACCTGGATCAACCGTTGTGCAAATCCCCGGGCACATGCCCGCCGTCGAGCTGATTCACCAGCTTGACTCGA
>CANJDH010000184.1 GCA_947473125.1 Burkholderiales bacterium | reverse complement strand
GCGCGCGGTGTATTTTCCGGCCCCGCATGGTCGCGTCAAGGCGCAGGTCTGGCAGCGTGCGTCGCTGCCATCCGGGTGGACGCTGACCGGCCCGGCGATCATCGAGGAGTACAGTGCCACCACCGTGTTGCTGCCGGGTGACCAGGCGCGCGTGGGTACACTTGGTGAAATCATCATTGATTGCGGATCATGAACGCACCGCGCGAATCCCAGAAGCTGTTTGACCCGATCACGCTTGAGGTGATCCGGCAGGATCTGGTGTCGATCCCGAACCAGATCGACAAGAACATCACGCGCACCGCATTCAGCGCCTTCATCAGCGAATACAAAGACTATTCGGTGGGCATCGTCGATGCCGAGGGACAACTGATCTCGCAATCGCGCGGCAGCCTGGCGATTTTTGTCGCCAATGCGCTGGGCACCGCGGTGCGCGACGGCCTGGCCGTCTACGGTGCGGCCAACCTGCGCGACGGCGACATCGTCATTTCCAACCACGCCGCGACGCTCGGACAGCACCTTAACAACGTGGTCATGTACACGCCGGTGCGGGCCAACGGCGAGTTGATTGCATTCTTTTGCGTGCTGATGCACTGGATCGACATCGGCGGCATGATGGTCGGTTCGTGCAGTTCGACCACCGCAACCGAGATCTTCCAGGAGGGCCTGCAGCTGCGCACCGTCAAGCTGCTCGACCAGGGCCGGCGCATCGAAGAGATGTTTCGCGTGATCCAGTACAACACGCGCTTCCCCGAGATGCTCATGGGTGACATTGAAGCGCAGCTCGGCGGCTGCACGATGGGCAAGCGCATGGTGCTCGACATCGCGGAAAAATTTGGCGTGGGCCATTTCCACGCTGCGGTGCACCAGATGTGGGATCACGCCGAGGCGGCAATGCGGTCGATCCTGCGCGAAGCGCCGGACGGCGAGTATCGCGCCAGCGCCTACCTTGACAATGACGGTATCAACCTTGACGAAACGGTGCCGGTTGAAGTATTGGTACGCAAGGCTGGCGAGACCATCACGGTGGACTTCACCGGTGTGTCCAAGCAACGCCCCGGGCCGCTCAATGCCGGCCGCAACGGTGGCGCGGTGGCGGCGGCGCGCATCGCGATCAAGTATCTTTTTTCGTCGGATGATCCGGTCAATGAAGGCGACTTCCGCGCCCTGCGCATTGAGGTGCCCGACGGTACGTTCATTTCGGCCAGCCCGGAGTCGGCCATCGGTTCGTCGGGCAACATGATTCCCACCGTGGTCGATACGATCCTGCGGGCGATGGCCGACGTGTTTCCCGAGCGCGTGGCCGCCGCCCACCATGGCACCTACGGCGTGCACGCGTTTCACGGCAGGGATGCGGTCACCGGCAAGCCGTTCTACAACCTCGACACCATCTGCGGCGGCTGGGGAGCAACGGCGCACAGCGATGGCTATGGCCCGTCACGCTCCAACCTGCATGGCGATACCGCCAACGTGCCGATCGAAATGCAGGAAGTGTCCTGTCCGTACCTGTTCGATTCCTACGCCTTGCGCGCCGATTCGGGCGGGCCGGGCCGGTTCCGCGGCGGCATCGGCGTCGACAAGGTTTACAGAGTTGTGGCACCGTGCCGCATCAACCTGAAGATCGACCGCACCAAATGCCTGGCCTGGGGCCTGCATGGCGGCCTGCCGGGGCAGCCGTCGGATGTCATGATCCTGCGCGCCGACGGCCGCGAGGAACGGGTGCTCAAGGGCGACCATGCCTTGCAGCCGGGTGACCGGGTGCGGGTGCTGACCGCCGGCGGCGGTGGCTACGGCCCGGCGCATGCGCGCGACGTGGCACGGGTGCTGGAGGATCTGGAACTGGGCTATGTTTCGATCGAATCGGCGCGGCGCGACTACGGCGTGGCGCTGCTTGACGACGGCATCATCGACATGGCAGAAACGGTACGCCTGCGTACCCGACTTGCTCAAGAGGGGGGAAGAACATGAATATCTTGCGACTGGTTGCACTCGGTATTTTCCTGCTGTGTGCGGGTTCGGCGGCTGCGCAATTTCCCGTTGGCCCGGTACGCATCGTGGTGCCGTATCCGCCGGGCGCCATCACCGACACGCTGCCGCGCATGATTGCCGAAAAGCTGCGCGCGGAATGGAACCAGCCGGTGATCATTGACAACCGCCCTGGAGGCAACGGGCGTGTGGCCACCGAGTTCGTCGCCAAGGCGCCAGCCGATGGCCACACCTTGTTGGTCGCGTTGCCGGATACCCTCGCGATTGCACCTTCGCTCTATCGCAAGATCGGTTATGCGAGCACCGATTTTGCGCCGGTGGCGCTGCTCGCGCGCCAGGCCTTCGTGGTTGTCACGCGCCAGGACCTGCCGGTGACCAGCATGACCGAGCTGATCCAGATGGCGCGCGCCAACCCGGGGCGCATTCGCATGTCGTCCTGGGGCGAAGGGAGTGCCGGGCACCTGGCACTGGAGCTGCTCAAGTCAGCCAGTGGTACCGACATCCTGCACGCGCCCTACAAGGGTGCGCAGGCGGCCCTGACCGATGTGGTCGGCGGGCAGGTCGACATGATGATCACCGGCTATTCGACTGCCGGCCCGCACGTCAAGTCTGGGCGGATTCGCGTGTTGGCGCGCACTTCGGCAACGCGTTCGCCGCTTACCCCGGAGATTCCGACGATTGCGGAATCGGGTTACCCGGGCTTTGAGGTGTTGTCCTGGTACGGGCTGGTGGCCCCTGCTGCAACACCGTGGTCGGTGATCGACACGATCAATCGCGCGGTGTTAAAGGCGCTGGCGTCGCCCGAGATCCGCGAGAAGGTCGATGGCTATTACGCCGACATGGCCGGCGGCACGCCGGACGATTTCGGCAAGGTGATTCGCGATGACACGGCCAAATGGTCGGGCGTGTTGCGTGCCGCAAAAATCCAACTGGACTAATGGAAACCATCATGAAGACAATCATCCTGCGCTGGGCGGCGCTGGTATTGGCCTGCAACGCGACAGCGGCCCTGGCGCAGGCGCCTTCCGGGCCGTTTCCGAACCGCCCGATTCGCCTGGTGGTCGGCTTTGTGGCCGGCGGCGTGTCGGATGTCATGGCACGCATCATTGCGCCGGAGTTGCAAAAGGCGCTCGGCCAACCGGTGACCGTGGACAACAAGCCGGGTGCGGCAGGCATCATCGGCGCCGACCTGGTCGCCAAGTCGCTGCCCGACGGTTACACGCTGTATGTCGCGCCCAATACCCATCTGATCAACCAGGCGATGAATCCGAACGTGCCGTTTCATTCGGTGAAGGATTTCACCGCGATTACCCTGCTCACCACGACCCCGAACATGCTGGTCGTGAAATCGGATGCGCCCTGGAAAGACCTCGCCGAGTTCACGGCTGCGGCCAAGGCCAAGCCAGGGGAGATCGCCTATGCCACCTCCGGCATCGGCACCACCGTGCATCTGGCCGGTGAGCTCTACGCGCACGCCGCCGGCATCAAGCTCAATCACATTCCCTACAAGGGCGCGAACCAGTCGGCCGAGGCGGTCGTGGGGGGGCAGGTGCCGTCGTCGGTGTCGGCAGTCAGTTCGACGCTGCAGTTCATCAAGGCCGGGCGGGTGCGCGTGCTCGGCGTGATGACCGAGAAGCGCTCGACGCTGTTGCCCGAGGTGCCCACGTTTGCGGAGCAAGGCTATCGCAACGTGCTCAGTGATACCTGGATCGGCGTGATCGGGCCTGCCGGCATCCCGGCACCGGTGGCAGCGCGCCTCCACGAGGAAATGGCCAAAATCATCGCCCGGCCCGATATCCGCGAAAAAATCCTCGGCATCGGCAACGAGCCGGTCGGGCTCGGTCTCGCCCTGTTCCAGGCGCAGATGGGCAAGGAACTCGAGATTTATACCGGCCTGGTCAAATCGGCCAACATCAAGCCCCAATGAAAAAGGAAGCCGCATGAAACTGTCCACGTTTGTTACCGCCGACGGCGCCGAACACATTGGCGCACTGCTCGCCGACGGCAGCACGCTTGCCGACTTTACGGCTTCCGACCCGGCACCGGCGTTTGCCGGCATGCTGGGCCTGATCGATGCCGGGCCAGCCGCACTCGATCGGGCACGCAGCCTGCTGCAGGCGCCCAGGGTGACCCACGCACTGTCGTCGGTGACGTTGCGCGCACCGGTGCCCGAGCCGCGCCAGATGCGCGATTTCCTGTCGTTTGAAAAGCACATCCGCCAGGCGCGCTCGAACCGGCACCTGTTCGGCATCCAGGGTTTTCCGACTGATCCGGCCAAGATCGAGATCGCCAAGGTCTGGTATGAGCAGCCGATCTATTACAAGTGCAACCGCTTCAGCGTGATCGGCACCGGCCAGGACATCCT
>CANJDH010000183.1 GCA_947473125.1 Burkholderiales bacterium | reverse complement strand
GAAAACGGCTACGCCGACGACCCGCGCACCGCAGCGGAAATCATCAGCCTGGCTGCCGAAGCCGGTATCGTCGGCGGCTCGATCGAGGATTCAAGCGGCGACCCGACCCGCCCGATCTACGACTTCAACCTCGCGGTCGAGCGCGTCGCTGCGGCAGTAGAAGCCGCACGCGCCCTGCCCTTCCCCTTCACCTTCACCGCGCGCGCCGAAAACCTGCTGCACGGCCGCCTTGACCTCGACGACACGATCCGCCGCCTCAACGCTTTTGCGGCAGCCGGCGCCGACGTGCTCTACGCCCCGGGCCTGCGCGATATCGACACCATCCGCATGGTGGCAGCGGCGGTGCCCAGACCCCTCAACGTGGTGATGAGCGCCGCCGACCCGAACCTCACGGTGCAGCAGCTCGAAGCGGCAGGCGTCAAGCGCATTAGCGTGGGCGGCGCGCTCAACCGGCTCGGCTTCGCGGCGGTACGCGATGCAGCGCTGGCGATGCGCACCGGGTCGTTCACGTGGGTAGCGCAGACCATGCCGAGCAAAGAGCTGAAGAACATATTTCGATAAGCGCGCTGGCCGGAGAGACGCTCCCACCAACCACTTTGGGCCACAACGCCCGAAACTCCTTGTCCACCAACGATTGCCAGCCATAGGCCTGTCTGATTGGAGAGGTACCCGACACGGTCACTGATGCCGGAGACACCGCGCTGGCGCCGGGCATGTGCGCCGGCTTCAAGGCCGGCAGGCCCTACGCGTGAACTTCCGCTCGAACCGGCAGCTCAGTCCGGCCGCAGGGTAAACCTGAACGTTGCGCCCTGCCCCGGAGCCGCCGTCGCCCAGATGCGCCCACCATGGCGCATCACAATACGGTGCACGATGGCAAGGCCGATCCCGGTACCTTCGAACTGATCGTTGGTGTGCATGCGCTGAAACGGCGTGAACATCCGGTCTGCGTATTGCATGTCGAACCCGGCGCCGTCGTCGGCAACAAACCAGCAGGTGCCGCCTTCAGGCATCGCCTCCGTGCCGACCCGAATGCAGGCCGATGCCGCTTTCCCGGTGAACTTCCAGGCATTGCCAAGCAGGTTTTCGAGCAGGATGCGCAGCAGGCCCGCATCACATTCGGCAACCAGCGCCGGCGCGATATCCCAATGCACCTGACGCGCGGGGTCGCGTTCGGCCAGGCGCCGGGCAATCTCGGTAGCAAGCGCATTGACATCCGTGGTGGCGCGCGCAAACTCCGCACGTCCGAGTTTTGACAGGTTGAGCATGTCGTCGATCAACTGGTTCATGCGTCGGCCGCCATCGACAATGCGCTCCAGCATGGCCTCTTCGTCCGGCGTCAACCTGCCTTTCAAATCGGCCGAGAGCAATTGCGTAAAACCGCCGATCGCCCGCAGCGGCGAGCGCAGGTCGTGCGATACCGAGTAGGAAAACGCTTCAAGCTCGGCGTTGGCCGTCTTGAGCTGTGCTGTACGCTCGCCGACCCGACGTTCCAGACTCTGGTTGAGCGCCTCGATTTCCAGTGCGTGGCGCTTTTCCTCAGTGATATTCAGGGTTGCTGCAAGAATGCATGGCTCACCGTTGAGCTCGATACGCTCGGCGAAAACACGCGCCTCCATGCGTTCACCAGCCTTGGTGCGCATTTGCCGCTCAAGCCCGAGCACGCGCCCGGTGCGATTGAGCTCATCGACAAAACGTTGGCGCTCTGCGGGCGAAGACCAGGCGCCGTTTTCAAGGGTGGTTCGGCCCAGGGTTTCGGCACGGGTATACCCGAGTACGCGTTCGTCAGCATCATTCACTTCAATGATCTTGCCGTCAGCCAGGCGCGTAATCGTCATGCCGATGGGGCTGAACTGGAAAGCCTTGGAAAAGCGCTCTTCACTGGCCTTGAGTGCATCGCGTGCTTCGACTTCCGCGCTGATATCCACAGCGGTATTGATCGTATAGCGCACACCCGCTTCCTCGATCATGGCAGCCGACACCAATACCTGGACAATGCGCCCGGATTCCAGGTTGCGCATCCTGACGGGGGTGGCGGTAAGCTTGCCCTGGGTCGCGAGTTGCTCCCGGATGTCGGCCATCTGCGCCGGGTCGACCATGAGCGTCCCGGTCGGCAGGCCGACCACCCGGTCGCCTGCCACGCCGAACAGACGTTCGGCGGCTGCATTCATTTCGACCACTGCGCGCTGCTCGAAATTGGTGACGAAGATCGGCGTCGGTCCATGACGAAAAATCGCATTAAGGCGCTGCTCGCTGGCACGCAGCGCATTGCGCGCTGTCGATTCGGCGCTCACGTCGGTAATCGTCGAAAACAGATGCGGCCCGCCCTTCCATTCAAGGTATTCGGTCGACATGATGGCGTCAAAATGCACGCCATTGCGACGGCGCAATGAGACGCGCCGGTCAACAATTCGACGGTCACGCAAGACGTCGGCAATGTAGAGGTCGCGCGTCTCGGCAAGCCCCCAAAGGTCGAGTTCGGCCGTGGTGTGCCCGGCAGCTTCGGCACGGGTGATCAGGAACATGCGCTCGTAGGCCTCGTTCAGATCGACCACGGCGCCATCGGCAAGGCGCGTAATGATGAGCGCAGCCGGGCTGTTGCGAAACAGGAGGCGAAACGAATCTTCGCTTTCACCCAGCGCAGTTTCGGCGCGCCGGCGTTCCTGATACTGCTCTTCCATGCGCGCCAGCGCCCGCACCACCAGGCGGCGCGCGTAGTAGATATTGAGTGCGATCGACCCGAGCACGATCGAGTGCACCAGCCAGTGCAGCCCCGTTACCGTGTAGTTGGGCGCCGGAAGCCAGCCCGACTGCTCCGCAAAAACCAGTACGCCCAGTGCCGCCACACAGGCAAGCAGCGCGGCCAGCAAGCCGCGCGGCGGCATGAAAATACCGCCAAGAACAATCGCCCCGACAAACGAAAGCGCCCCGGAACTGCGGATCGACCCATACTGCAGCACGCTGACAATGCCGAAGGCGATCAACATGATCACCAGGCCGGAGAATACCCATTGGATGCGGCCGGCGCGCAACAGCAGCATCAGCCCCAGGACCAGCGGAAACAAGGCACCCATCGCCAGGGCCTGCTCGAGGCTCACGCCAGGCGCCATGAGCAGCGCAAAGAACATGACCGGCAGGATCACCAGAAGGGTCCGCAGCGTCATGCGCAGCGCGTACACCACCTCCTCGGCAAACTCGCCCTGGAGCAAGGGGTTGTCGGTGCTTTTCTCTGGTGGCGAGGCGTGGGGCATTCGCGTGAATCAGGCCGAGCTGGCTAAGTCTGCGTCATAGTGTGCCTCAATTGCCGGCCAGCGTGTACCCCGGGCAATCAAAGCCCTTCAGGCGCCACTTTCTCGAATGCGCCGATCAACGCCTTGAAGTCTTCAGGCAAGGGCGCCGATGCGTTCGCCACCGGATCCTTGTAGACATAAATGAGCTCGCCCGATATCAGGTGCTCGGCGCCGCGGTGAATTTCGAGCACGGTGCGCATGCTCGAACGCCCGAGCTTGGCGACCCGAACGCCGATATCCAGATCGTCATTCCAGCGTGCCGGGCCGTGGTATTCGCAGGTCGCCTTGACGACATAGATGTTATGGATCCAGCCATCGAAGCGCTCCCGCAACGCCGGCCCGTGCGCGGCAATGCCCGATTCGACAATCGCACGCCATGATTCATACACGGCGACATCGAAGTAATTGAGGTAGTGCCCGTTGAACACCACCTTCTGCATGTCTACTTCGGACCAGCGCACCTTGAGCGCATGGCAAAACGCGAAATCGGCGCGCGCCATGGCTCAGCCCGGCTTGGCGAGGCCCAGGCGCTCGATCAAGGCCTTCTCGCCGTTGAAGGTGTCGACTGCGTATTTGGTATAGGCGGCGGTATCGAGGTAGATGGTGTTCTGGTCGTATTTGTCAAACACCGACATGACCGCCGGGTCATCCAGCGTCTTCTTGAACGCGTCGTGCAGCACCTTGACGACCGCAGGGTCCATGCTTTTCGGGCCGCACACGCCGAACGGCGAATCGGAAACGGTCTTGTAGCCGAGCTCATCGAGCGTGGGCACGTTGGGCCAGCGCTTGGTGCGCTTGCTGCCATAGGTGGCCAGGAGGCGCAGCTTGCCGGCATCGACATGCGGCCCCCAGCCGGTGGCATCGGACGCCCCCATGATGTGGCCGCCGAGAACGGCCTGCATGTTTTCGGCGTTGCCCTTGAAGGGCACCGCCTGGATCTTGATGCCGGCACGCTGCGCGAACTCTTCGACCGCCAGGTGCGGGCTGGTGCCGGTGCCGGTGTTGCCCACGGTAAAGGTGCCGGGATTGGCTTTCGCGTAGTCGACCAGGTCCTTGATGCTTTTTATCGGCGAGGCGACCGGTACCACCAGGCCGAAGGTATAGCCGGTCAGGCAGGCAAGCCAGGTGAAATCCTTCAACGTGTCGAATTGCACCTTCTG
>CANJDH010000182.1 GCA_947473125.1 Burkholderiales bacterium | reverse complement strand
CGCAACTGCCGGACGCGCCCGAGATCAAACCCGAACATCTGGGATCGCTGCAGACCCTGCAGCAGATCGTCGACTTTCTGGGCGCCGGCGCAACTGCGGGACAGATGGCGCAGGATGCAGGCAAACCGGGTGCGGGTCGGGCCGCGGCGCCTCGCGCGAGCGAAGTGCTGCTTGCGGTGGTGGCGGAAAAGACCGGTTATCCGGTGGAGATGCTGAACCTTGATATGGGGCTGGATGCGGATCTGGGCATCGACTCGATCAAGCGCGTCGAGATCATGGCGGCGTTGCGCTCGCAACTGCCGGACGCACCGGAGATCAAACCCGAACACCTGGGATCGCTGCAGACTCTCCAGCAGATCGTCGATTTTCTGGTCGTTGCTGCCCCTGAGACGGCCGCGGTAGCCGCAATTGCCGGCCAGATACCGCAGGGAGCAGAACCGGGTGTTGTCGTGCCGGCAGCAGTCATGTCGGCCGTACACGGTGAAGTCATGCGGCAATTGGTTCTGCCGGTTGACATCCCTTCGAACGAGCACCGGCAGTCATTGTCCCTTCCCGACGGCGCGCATGTCTGGCTGATTGACGACGGTTCCGAACTATCCAGCTGCATCGAAACATGCTTGCGTGCCAGGCATCTGGTGGTTCATCGAGGCGATGTGCTCACCATGATCGGCAAAGCCGATTTACCGCCGCCCGCAGCTCTGCTGATCCTGTCTCCTGCGCGGGGCTGCGACGGCACCTTTCTGAAGCGTGCATTGCGTCAAATGCAGATTGCCGGGCCGGCGCTACGCCAGGCGGGGGGCGATGCCACTGCAATTCTGGTGACGGTATCGCGCCTTGACGGCGCGTTCGGATTTGGGCCGATGGGCCCGGAGGCAGATCCATGCAGCGGCGGACTTGCGGGTCTGGTCAAAACCGCACGCCTCGAGTGGCCGGAGGTGCACTGCAAAGCCATTGATGTGGACCCGGCCGCTGCGAAGTTGACCCAAATTGCGGAGCAAATCGTTGACGAGATGTTGCTTGCCGGACCGGTCGAGGTGGGTCTTTCCGGCAGAGGGCGCGTTTCACTCGAAATCGAATACGAGCCGACTGTGTCCTCGGCGGCGGCTAGTGGCTATTTGCCTTTGACTGAGCACGACGTGCTGATCGTCTCGGGGGGAGCCCGCGGGGTGACCGGAGACGCCGCACTGGCCTTGGCACGCGCATTTCGCGGCAAACTGGTGTTGCTCGGGCGCAGTGTGCTGGAGGGGGACGAGGCGGCATGGTCGCGCGAGCTCCACACCGAAGCCGATATCAAGAAAGCGCTATTCGCCAGACTGCCGAGCGGAACACTGCCGGGCAGGATGGAATCCGATTTCCGTCAGTTACTTGCACAGCGCGAGATCCGCACACAGATTGAACGCATCAAGGCTGCCGGCGCACAGGTTGAGTATTGCAGTGTGGACGTCCGTGACGTGGAGGCCGTGACCCGCACCTTGGCGGCTATTCGACAACGCCACGGGTCGATTCGCGGGTTCATTCATGGGGCCGGTGTACTGGCGGATCGCCTCATCGAAGCCAAGACCGAAGCCCAATTCGATTCGGTTTATGACACCAAAGTAACCGGCCTGCAGAATCTGCTGGCTGCGCTAGCGCCCGATGATCTGAAGGTGATCGGGCTGTTTTCGTCATACTCCGCACGTTTCGGGCGTATTGGCCAGGTCGACTACGCGGCTGCCAACGAAGTGCTCAACAAGATTGCACAGCACGAGTCGCGCCGACGCCAGCACTGCAGGGTCGTTTCCGTGAACTGGGGCCCATGGAATGGCGGCATGGTGACGCCGGGATTGCGCAAGATTTTCGAACAGGAAGGCGTTGGCCTGATCGAGCCAGCTGTGGGAGCGCAATTTCTGGTGCGCGAACTGTGTTCGATCGACAAAAATGCGATTGAAGTTCTGGCATTGGCCCCTTCACCGCAAATCCTTGCGACCGTTTCCGCATCGCGCCTGTTGCCTGCGCCGGAGCACGCAAGGCTCGATACTTTTGGCGGTGCGCTCGCGTTTGAACGCGAGGTCAGTGTCGCGGCGCTGCCTTTTCTTGAGTCCCACGTCATCAATGGCCGCGCGGTATTGCCCGCAGCACTGATGGTCGAGTGGCTAGCGCAGGCAGCGCTTCATGGCAATCCCGGCATGCGTTTTCACGGGTTGGACGATTTCAAGGTACTCAAGGGCGTGGTACTCGATGCAGGGCAGGTGGTCACCGTGGGCTTGCTGGCGGGGCCGGGAAAATCTCGCGACAAGCTGCATGTGGTCCCGGTGCGCATGGTGAGCCAAGCCGGTGGTCGCCAGCTTGTCCATGCCCAAGCCGATGTTTTGCTGACCGAAGAAAAATTACCGACTGCGCCTGCAGCCGACGTGGTCGACATTTCAGGCGGCGCGATTGCCGATGCCTACGCGCTTGGCGTGTTGTTCCATGGCGTTGCGCTGCAGGGGATTGAGCGCGTTGAAGTTTGTGCCGAGCAGGGCGTTGCAGCCCTGCTCAAGGCTGCTTCGGCACCGATCAAGTGGATGAGCAATCCGCTGCGCGGCACCTGGATTGCCGACCCGCTGGCGCTGGACAGTGCGTTCCAGATGATGATTCTCTGGAGTGCGGCCCATCGCGGCGGTCCGTCGCTGCCCAGTGCGCTTGGTCGATATCGCCAGTTTGTCAGTGCGTTTCCCAAAGGCGGTTGCCGCGCCGTGATCGGCGTGGCCCTGGGCATCAGCGCGATTGCCGTGGCCACCATTCAATTCCTGGATCGCCAGGGGAATGTACTTGCGTCCGCAGAGGGCTGTGAGTTTGTCGTCGACGCCGGATTGCGCGACGCCTTTCGCTTGAACCGGCTGAAGCTTGAAAAGTGATTCGGTACAGTCGTCCCGCGGTGGCGATACCGGTTTTGTCGAGTCGATTGCCATTGTCGGCATGGGCGGCGTTTTCCCCGGCGCGACGTCGCTTGCAGACTTCTGGAAGGTTGTCGAGCAGGGGCGCGATACCTGCAAATCCGTGCCGCGTGGCCGTTGGCCGCTTGATCCGACACTGATTCGAAGCGCCATTTCTGGCGCGCCCGATTCGGTCTTAACCGATCGAGGCTGCTTTGTCGAGGGGTTCACTCCGGATTTTTCGACGTCCGGCTTGTCCCGGTCGAATGCGGAGTCGCTCGACCCGGCATTTCATTTTCTGGTGTCCGCAGGGCAGTCCGCATTTGCGCAAGCGCGCACGCAGTCCCTCGATCGAAGCCGGGTGGGCGTCATCGTGGGCAGCATTGCATTGCCGACGGCTGGCTCGTCTGCCCTGTGCGACGAAGCCTTGCTCCCGCTGTTTGAGCACAAGCTCTTCGGCGCGGGCGAAGTGCGAAGGAACATCGAATCGAATCCGCTGAACCGCTATGTCGCCGGTCTGCCTGCCGCTGTTCTGGCGGGCTCCCTCGGGCTGCAGGGTGGATGCTACGGGCTCGATGCCGCTTGCGCGTCTTCGCTGTATGCCATCAAGCTCGCTTGTGACGAACTGCGCGAACATCGCGCCAGCGCCATGCTCGCCGGCGGCCTGTCCCGTCCCGACTCGCTTTACACGCAAATGGGCTTCTCGCAGTTGCGGGCGCTGTCGCCGACCGGGCGCTGCTCGCCCTTCGATCGCAAAGGCGACGGCCTCATCGTTGGAGAGGGCGCCGGTATCGTCGTTCTCAAACGATTGGATGATGCGCTGCGTGACGGCGACCACATTTTTGCTTTGATCCGCGGCGCAGGGTTGTCGAATGACATCGAAGGGAATTTGCTGTCGCCGAGCTCAGAGGGACAACTGCGCGCGTTGCACCAGGCCTATGCGCAGGCTGGCTGGTCGCCGGACATGGTGGACCTGATCGAGTGCCATGCCACAGGTACGCCGGTTGGTGATGCCGTCGAGTTCGAGACCCTGGCACGGCTTTGGCAAGAAACAAAGTGGCGCGATGGCCAGTGTGTTCTGAGCGCAGTGAAGTCAAATATCGGCCATTTGTTGACCGCGGCGGGAAGCGCCGGATTGATCAAGACCCTGCTCGCGATGGAGCATGGCACGCTGCCGCCGGTGGCCAACTTCGACGCGCCGTCCGACAAGGTAGGACTCGCCGGCAGTCCGTTCTCGATTCTGAAGCAAAGCAGGCCGTGGGAGCGTCGTTCTGCCGGCGTTCCGCGCCGGGCTGCCATCAATGGGTTCGGCTTCGGGGGAATCAATGCCCATCTGCTGATTGAGGAGTGGCTTGGCGAGTCGGTTCCGTCCGCTGGACGCACAAAATCCTTGGGCGTCAGTCCTGTGAGTTCCTCCGCGACGCCCGAGCCGATGGCCATCGTCGGCATGGCTGTGCGTGTCGGGCATTGGGCAGATTTGCAGGCGTTTTGGCAGCACGTGTCGGATGATTCCGCGACGGACAACCCGGCACCCCGCAAGCAATGGCGTGGATTGCGCGCGGACGAACTGAGCGCAATCTGGGGAGAAGGCCGGCAGGAGGCCGCGTCGTTATTCCCAGGCTACTACCTCGACGACCTTTCGGTACCGATCAATCGATTTCACATTCCGCCGCGCGAACTTGCGCAGATGTTGCCCCAACAGCTCCTGATGCTCGATGTGGCGAAATCCGCGCTGCAAGATGCCCGCGATCCCGCACTGGCCTCGTCGCGCACGGGCGT
>CANJDH010000181.1 GCA_947473125.1 Burkholderiales bacterium | reverse complement strand
GGCCTTCACCGAAAAAATGCGCTGGGGCTACTACAAGATTTCAACCAAGGTCGGTGAATTCGCCGGCGCCATCGGTGCAGTGGTGCACGACCCGGGCCTGGGCATGACGAACCTGCTGGTGGGTGCAATCGAGGCCAAGCCGCTGCTGGTGCCCGCGCTCGCCGGCGTTCTCACGCTGTCGGGCGATGCGTTGCGCGATGCGATTGCCGCGCACATCGAAGCCGTGATGCCGCAAGCCTCCGAGGTGTTTGTCCACCAGCACGCGGTGGCGCTGGCCCGCGCAATCCTCCAGATGCAGCAACGATGAAGATTCGACGAGACCCCGCATGAAAATCCATCCGATTGAACTGGTGGTCAACGGCGAAGTCATCAAGGCCAACGTCGAGCCGCGCATGCATCTGGGCGATTTTGTACGTCGCGAATTGGGCCTGACCGGCACGCACCTGTCGTGCGAGCACGGCGTGTGCGGCGCCTGCACGCTGCTGGTGGACGGCGTGCCGCAGCGCTCCTGCATCACTTTCGCCGCATCCTGCTCGGGCGCGCGCATCACCACGGTGGAAGGCTATGGCGACGACGCCGTGATGGCGGCCCTGCGCAAGGCCTTCCACGAACACCACGCCCTGCAGTGCGGCTACTGCACCCCCGGCATGCTGTGCACCGCGCGCGACATCGTGCTGCGCCTGCCCGGCCCGGATGCGAAACGGGTGCGCTTTGAGCTGGCCGGCAACCTGTGCCGCTGCACCGGCTATGTCGGTATCGTCGAGGCGATCGAAGACGTGCTCGGCCAGAAGGCAGGCGGCGCGCTGGCGATGCCGGTGGCGCAGGCCGCTGCTGCGGTTGCAGCGGCAGCGAGCGTGACGGATGGCACATGGACGCCGATCGAGATTCCTGCCGACGGCGACTGGATCGAAGTGAAGCAGTCGCTTACCTTGCCGTTGGACGCAGGCGCCGCCTGGAAGCGACTCGAAGACCTGCCGCTGGTGGCCAATTGCCTGCCCGGTGCGCAGATCACTCGCCACGAAGGCGCGCGTGCCGAAGGCGTGATGCACATCAAGTTCGGCCCGATCACCGCGGCGTTTGCAATGCGCGCCGAGCTGGCGCTCGATGGCGCGGCGAGGCAGGGCCACATGCAGGCCGAAGGCGTGGACAAGCGCAGCGCCACGCGCGTCAAGACCCTGCTCGATTACACCGTGACGGCGCTCGATGCGCGCCAGTCAAAGGTCGATCTGACCCTGCGTTTCCGCCTCGCCGGCCCGCTGGCGCAATTCTCGCGTGCCGGGCTGGTCAACGATTACGTTGCGGAGTTGACGCGTTTGTTCGGCGTCAATCTCGCAAAAGCCGCGACAGGTAGTAGCGCCGCTGTGACACAAGCTGCCGGTGGACCAAGCATTTTCAGGTTGCTGATGGCACGTTTGCGCAAGAAGTTTCGCGGCTGATCGGCCCGCGAGTCGCTCCAGGAGCGGATCCTGGAGGCAATGCCTCGAAAAAGCGCTCCCACCAAGGCCCACAGGCCCGGTGCCTGATGGAATTTAGTCGAAGCGCTGCTATCGGTTGCCACGTGGCCGCTTCGGAAAAAGGGCTACCCGACGCGCTCCAACCACTCCCGCGCCGTCATGACCACCACTCCCACTCTCTTCGGAAAATGCTTCGCATTCCCCGTGATCACCGGGCACTCCCCGGCCAACGCGGTGGCGATGAAGGGCCAGTCGCCGGGGTCTGGCAGGTTCAGTTCGGCCAGATATGGTGTGATGCGCACCCACTGCGCCTGCGCCCCGAGGAGCGCGATCAGTTCGTCAACATCGTGCGGCGGCAGGGCAAGCCGGGGCCGGTGCAGCACGTCGGCATATTCTTCGATGATCTCGGTGCACACCATCGGTTGCAACAGACCATGGCGAATCGCTTGCGCTACCGCGCCGGGAAGGCCGCTTGGCGTGAGCAATGCCGACACCAGGATGTTGGTGTCAACGACGGCGCGGCTTGGTCGGTTTGGGCGTGTTGACATGAGCGACCCGGCGTTCCTTGCGCGATGCGGCGATCTCGGCTTCAATTTCTTTTGCGGTGATGCGGTCCAGGCCCTTCGCCTCTACATGCGCGTGAATGCGATCGAGCACCGCGCCAAACCGCGCCGCGCGATGTACCCGCAAGGCTTCCTCCACCTCATTGGGTTCAGTGTGCAGCAGCAACGCGAACGGCTTGCCGTTGCGTGTGACGACGATTTCCTCGCCGGCATCGATGCGCTCCCAGATCTTGCCCGATTCAGCGCGCAATTCACGAACGGTTACGTAGTCCATACCTTACCCTGGTCATCAAATGTGTACGCAATTGTAGACCATATCGCAAGCCGTGTGGGTTTGCCTCGGAGTCGGCCCGGAGCTTCTTGTCGATGGTGGTGCCGGTGCTGCCTCTCAACAATTTCTCAATCTCGTGTTTGAGATAGGAGCGGTGCAGGCAGTTTTCTGAGGCCGCTTGGGGCAGGTGAGGTTGCAAAATGACAATCCTTACTTTATAGTAAGGAAATTGCCGTCATCGAAGAACCCATCATGACCACCGCCACACTTACCACCAAAGGACAAGTCACCATTCCGGCCGATGTGCGGCAACGTCTGGGGCTTGAATCGGGCGACCGGATCGAATTCATCGAGATTGACGGCGGCTACGCGATCAAGCCGGCCATCGATGATGTCCGGTCCCTCAAGGGCTTGCTGCGCAAGCCCGCCAGACCCGTCACTATTGAAGACATGAACACGACCATCCGCGCGCGCGGAGCTGGCCGGTGATCGGGCTCGATACCAATGTGCTGGTGCGCTACATCGCGCAGGACGACAAGACGCAATCGTTGCGCGCCACTGCGTTGATCGAAAAGGAGTGCAGCGTATCGATACCGGGGTATGTTGGGCTGGTGGTGCTGGCCGAAGTCGTTTGGGTAAGCGAGAGCCGTTATGACGCCACGCGAAAGGAAGTCGCCGACATCGTGCGCAGGATATTGAGCATCCGACAACTGGTGGTGCAGGACGCTGAAGTCGCTTGGAAGGCGTTGCGTCTGTTTGAAACCAGCAAGGCGGATTTTGCCGACTGTCTGATCGAGCGGACGGCATTTACGGCCGGATGCGCGCGAACCATGACCTTTGACAAACGGGCTGGGATGACGTTGCTCGTCTGAATCAGGTTTGGTTCTCTTTAAACTACGCGTACCCGGGTTCTGGAAGGCGTTTGCGGGGATTGGAGGGATTGGAGTAGCGAGGTGCCGAGCCGATTCTTTCAGGCCATCGCCCGCTCAAGTCCAATCCATGCGCCGTTCAGGGGCGATGCCATGGAGATGCGCTCCCACCAAGGCCCACAGGCCAGGTGCTTCACAAAATGCGGTTGAAGCGCAGCATCGAATATCCCGCCGCCATCAATGCCAGCACCACACCCAGCGCCGCCAGCAGCGCGGTAATTTCCATGGTGCGGCCGCGCCCGGCGGTCATGCGTGCGGCGAGTTGCTTGTAGATTTTCTTGAGGTCGGCTGCATTGGCGGCACGAAAGTATTCGGCGCGGGTCATCTCGGCGACTTTCTTGAGCGCTTCTTCATCGAGCCGCACCCGCATCGACCAGCCGTCAACTGAAAGCGTAGCGCCCTGCTTGGTGCCGACGCCAACGGTGTAGACGCGCACGCCGCGTTCTGCGGCGAGCTTGGCTGCGACCAGCAGCTCCGGCCCGGTGTTGCTCTCGCCGTCGGTAAGCAGCACGATCGCGGCGGAACTGTTCGAGCCCGGCGGCACCGGCTTGAATTTTTCGATTGCGGCGCGCTGCTCCGGCGACAGCATGAACGAGCTGCGCCCCGAGATCACCTTGTCGACGTCGATGCCGGCATCGGGCAGCAGGGTGTCGAGGGCAATCACGATGCCGCCGCCCAGCGCGGTGCCGTTTTGCAGCTTGACGCGATCGATCGCACCGATCAGGTCGTCGCGCTTGATGGTCGGGGTTTGCGCCACGGCGGCGGTCGCGGCCATGGTGACGACGCCGATCTTGACCTGGCCCGGCTGGTCCTCGATGAAAGTCTTGGCGGCGTTCTGCGCCGCCGTCATGCGGTCCGGCTTGACGTCGGTGGCGCGCATGCTGCCGGAGACATCGAGCGCCAGGATGATCGCGTCGGTGCGTGACGGCAGCACCACCATCGCCTGGGGCCGCGCCACCGCGACCAGCAGGATGGTGATGCCGGCCAGCAGCAGGATCGCCGGCACATGGCGCGCGGCGCTGTTGCTCGCCGTTGCCAACGCGCTGGCGCTGGCCGGCGCCGAGCCGGTCGCGGCGGCCAGGCGCGCATAGCGCAGTGCCGTGGTGCGCTGCTTCGCGTCGATGTGCAGATAGGCCCACACCAGCACCGGCACCAGCAGCAGCAGCAGCAGCAGCCAAGGCCAGATGAACACCAGGTCGCGAAAATGCGGCAGGCGGAGGAAGGACGGCAGGCTCAGGAAAGACATCGGCTCAGGCCCTCAGCGCCGCCACCAGCGGCTCACGCAGCCCGCCGGCGGTGAGGCGGCTGCGCCGCTTGCGCAAATCGATGAAGCGCAGCAGTTCCTGCGGCAGCTTGTCGGTGGTCGCCAGCTCCATGCAATCGACACCGGACTGGGCAAAGGCGGCACGCAGGGCGGCCTCACGTTCTTGTGCCAGCGCGACGAAACGCTCGCGAAAGCCACGGTCCTG
>CANJDH010000180.1 GCA_947473125.1 Burkholderiales bacterium | reverse complement strand
TGTTTTTAAATGATATTTAAATTTTTTATTGATTTTTATCAAGATTAAATAAGAGCTTAAATCATGCGTCGCAGCAATTAAATGTGTCCTTACTTCACGACATCTCGCAGAGCCTTGATGCAGCGGGACAATTGCGCCGACGGACGGGCATGCAAAGCCTGGCCGGCGCCAAGGAAACCGCATGGCGACTCCCTGGATGGCAACGCCGCGGCTTGACAATATTGCTGCGACGGGGCGGTGCTAGAATCCGCCCTCGATTTCGACCAGGGTGCACACTGACTTCATGACCGATCCCACGCACAAACCGATGCGCCCGATTCCGCGCTTCATCTTCGCCAGCCGCTGGCTGCAGTTTCCGCTCTACCTCGGCCTGATCCTGGCGCAGTGCGTCTACGTGTTCCATTTCTGGGTCGAGTTGACCGATCTGATTGGCGCCGCCCTGGGAAATGAGGCGGCGCTCAAACACATTCTCGACGCGGTGGCGGTCGAAGGCGCGCAGCGACCGACCAAGCTCAACGAAACCACCATCATGCTGGTGGTGCTGGGCCTGATTGACGTGGTGATGATCTCGAACCTGCTGATCATGGTGATCGTGGGCGGCTACGAGACCTTTGTGTCGCGCATGGATCTGGAGAGCCACCCGGACCAGCCTGAATGGCTGTCGCATGTCAACGCCAGCGTGCTCAAGGTCAAGCTCGCCACAGCGATCATCGGCATATCGTCAATCCACCTGCTCAAGACCTTTATCAACGCTGCAGCGTATGAAGAGAAGACGCTGATGTATCAAACCGTCATCCATGTGACGTTCCTGTTTTCGGCTGTTGCGATCGCGATTACCGACTACATCATGGAGAAGTCGACCACCGAAGCGCGCAAGCACGCAGCCGGCGGCGACCACTGAACCTCAGAGCAGGCTGATCAGGTCGCTGGCGAGCAGCGCACACAGGCCCACTGCCGACACCAGGCCGACCCACTTGTCTCGGCCATCTTCAAACAGGCCGCCCGGGTTCGGAGCGTTAGCGGGGGCGATCAGGTTGAGCAGGGTTTGCATGGCGGGCTCCAGGGCTTTGGGGTGGATAACAGTACCTTTACGGCACAACATGCCGAATAAATACTGTACGTAAATACACTGTACGGTCGTACAGTACCCCACTTTTCCCGGGATGTAAACCCCTCCAGGGCCTCGCAGCGGCCAGCCCGGCAGGCTGCGCCGCCCGGCCTCAGGACGGCCGCATCAAAACGGCATCTTGAATCCCGGCGGCATCTGCATGCCTGCCGACACCGCAGCGCGTTTCTCCTCCGACACCTTCTCGGCCTTGCGCACGGCGTCGTTCATGGCAGCCGCCACCAGGTCTTCAAGCATGTCCTTGTCATCGGCGAGGAGCGACGGGTCAATCGCGACGCGTTTGACCATCATCTTGCCGTTCATTTGTACCTTGACCAGTCCGGCGCCCGACTGCCCCTCGACCTCGACGGCGGCAAGCTCCTCTTCGATCTTGCCCATCTGCTGCTGCATGCGTTCCTGCATGGCTTGCGCCTGTTTCATCAGTCCGGCAAGTTGGCCCTTGTTGATCATGAATGACTCCGCTGCTCGTTAGGTGGAAATTGACGTGACGTAAGACCCGGCGCCGGCACGACCGCTCACTTGGGGGGCGTCCGCGGCTCAATGTTGGTGGCACGCGTGCCGGTCTTGGCGATCAAATCGCGCACGAACGGGTCGTTCATGATCGCCGCTTCTGCCGCCTGCTGGCGGGCATCGTGTTTTTTCTCTTCGATCGCCGCGATCGATTCGCCATTGAGCCCGCCGACACTGACGGCCAGGCGCACCGGACGCCCCAAATACTGCTCGAGCGCGGCGCGCAGCTTTTCCTGCATCGGCTTGTCGCCGGCGAGCTTCTCGGTTCCGACGCGCAGCACGAAGACATCCTTGTCGAACGAGGCCATCTCGCTTTTGACCGCCCAGGCGCGCACAAAACCGGTCAGCGGCAGCCGCGCGATCAATGCGACCCAGTCGCCGTCAAACACGCCGGCAGTTACCGCGATGGGGGCTTGCACCTGAGCCGGTGCCGCAGCGTCCGAAGGCAACACCGTCGCGACCGCGGGTTCTGATGCCATCAACGGGCCGGATGCCACAGCCGAAACCCTTGGCACGGGCGCCTCCTGGCCCTGCGATACCACGGGAACCGCGCCAGCAGCCATTCTTGCGGCAGGTGCCGGGGCCGGTACGGCACGCGCAGCGGGCCGCTGCCCGCCCCCTTGTTCGTCGCCGGCAGCCGGTCGAAACGCCAGCATGCGCAACAAAGTCATGGTGAACCCGGTGGCTTCATCCGGTGCGTACGGCAGGTCATTCTTGCCGTGGATTGCGATCTGGTAGTGCAACTGCGTTTCCTCGGGCGAAAACAGGCGCGCCAGGCGCAGCACATCAGCGTGCTCGGGTGCGTCGTCGGCAATTGCCTGCGGCGCTGTCTGCGCAACAGCCACCTTGGAGAGCAGCGTCGCCAATTCATTGAGGGCCCCCGCAAACGACAGGCTGCGCGCGGTCATTTCATCTGCGACCGCCAGCATCGCTTGCGCATCGTTTGCGGCGAGCGCGTCGAGCACGCGCACCAGATAGGTCGTGTCGATGGTGCCGAGCATGCCGCGCACGGCCTCTTCGGTCACCTTGCCGGCGCTGTAGGCGATCGCCTGGTCCGTCAGGGACAACGCGTCGCGCATGCTGCCGGCGGCCCCCTGTGCAATCAGGCGCAAGCCCTGCTTCTCGAAGCCAATGCCCTCCTGCGCGAGCACACTCTCGAGATGCGCCACGATCTGCGGCTGTGGCATCTGCTTCAAGTTGAACTGCAGGCAGCGCGACAACACGGTGACCGGGATTTTCTGCGGGTCGGTCGTGGCGAGAATGAATTTCACGTGTTCGGGGGGCTCCTCAAGCGTCTTCAGCATCGCGTTGAACGCGGTGTTGGTGAGCATGTGGACCTCGTCGATCATGAGCACCTTGTAGCGTGTCGCGTCGAGCTTGTAGGGGGCCGATTCGAGGATTTGCGTCATCTCGTCGACGCCGCGGTTCGACGCCGCGTCCATCTCGATGTAATCGATGAAGCGCCCCTGGTCAATCGCGACGCAGGTCGGACACACGCCGCAAGGTTTGGCCGAGACACCAGTTTCGCAGTTCAAGGCTTTGGCCAGGATCCGCGCGATGGTGGTCTTGCCGACGCCGCGTGTGCCGGTAAACAACCAGGCGTGGTGCAGGCGGTTTTCATTGAGCGCGTGGCTCAATGCCCTGACCACATGCTCCTGCCCAACCAGAGTCTCGAACGACCTGGGGCGATATTTGCGGGCAAGAACGAGGTATGACATCGGATGGGAAATGGGTGGCGAGCCTGAACTCCGGCACTGACAGTATTCGGTTATGGCTGCTTCGTTCCCGACCTGACCAGGTTCCCGAGCCGCCATGCGAAGGGGCCCGCCGGGAAGAATTGTAGCAGTCGTGCCCGGCGCCGACGCTCAGCCGCCGACTTTATGAAGCAGGCCCGTATGCTCAAGGCGCCAAACGGGAAATGCACCATGCCCCGGCTTCGCGACTGAAGGCGATGCGGTCATGCAAGCGGCTGCGCCTTCCCTGCCAGAATTCAAACGAGGTCGGCACCAGTCGGTAACCTCCCCAATGCGGCGGGCGCGGCGGCACCTCGCCATAGAGCGTTTCGGCTTCCATGAACCTTCGCTCCAGCCATTCACGACCGGCAATCGGCCGGCTCTGTGGCGAAGCCCAGGCCCCGATCCGGCTTTTGACCGGGCGCACCGCATAGTACTGGTCCGATTCGGCATCGGCGACGCGGCTGACCCGGCCTTCCAACCGGACTTCACGCTCCAATTCGACCCAGTGAAACAGCAGCGCCGCGTGCGGATTGGCCGCCAGCTCAACCCCTTTGCGGCTTTGGTAGTTGGTATAGAACACAAAACCGTGTTCATCGGCTTCCTTGAGCAACACGATCCGCGAAGACGGCCGGCCGTCCGCACCCACTGTCGCCAGCGACATCGCTGTCGGTTCCGGGCAGCCGCCGGCAATCGATTCCTTGAGCCAGCGATCGAACTGCACGAACGGGTCGGGCGCCACCGCAGCCTCATCCAGAGCAGCGAGCGCGTAGTCGCGGCGCATCGCCGCAAGATCGATTTTTTCAGCCATGATGGTGATTCGCGCACTGATTGCAAGTGACCATTCTAGCAGTCGTCGCTCGTCCAAAACGCCCGCTGCCGAGCGCGCAACCCGCCATCCTGCGTCAGGGTGGGTCACTATATTTTGTACCTCGATTGCATGCACCTACCAGCCGTCGTGACCACGCCAAACGCGCGCAATCCGGTAAAAACGGCTCCCACAGAGCGAGGAAAGCGTAAAAAAAGTCCGATTCTCCTCTAGAAAACCGTTGACAACGCGCAAAAGAATGTGCATTCTTCGCGCTGTCACTCCTGAAAACATGGTTTTTCCCTCTGGGAGGGCCGGTTTGACAGAGTGGCGGGAGATGCAAAATCGGTGCGGGTGTGATGGGTGCGGCTGATAAGGCGGCCCTGAATCACCGAAGTGATGCGACGGTTTTGCGGCTCTTACTTCAATCCACATCCTCGAAGGAGAAGTAACCATGGCAACTGCCAAAAAAGCTGCAAAGAAGCCCGCCAAGAAAGCCGCCGCCAAAAAACCCGCCAAAAAAGCGGCGAAGAAAGCGGCGAAAAAGCCTGCGAAGAAAGCTGCGAAAAAGCCTGCGAAAAAGAAAGTTGCGAGAAAGCCCAACGCAGCGTTCATGAAGCCGGTGAACCCGTCAGCAGTATTGGCGGCCGTCATCGGCGACAAGGCTATGCCGCGTACCGAAGTGACCAGCAAGATCTGGGCT
>CANJDH010000179.1 GCA_947473125.1 Burkholderiales bacterium | reverse complement strand
TCGGAACAGGTCAGCTCGACCGCCCAGTCCTTGTCGCAGTCGGCGTCCGAGCAGGCCGCCGGCGTCGAGGAAACCACCGCTTCGGTCGAGCAGATGTCGGCATCGATCGCGCAGAACACCGAGAACGCCAAAGTGACCGATGCCAAAGCCACCAAGGCGGCCAAGGAAGCGGTTGAAGGCGGCGAGGCCGTGTCGCAGACGGTCGCGGCCATGAAGCAGATCGCGGCCAAGATCGGCATCGTTGATGACATCGCCTACCAGACCAACCTGCTTGCGCTCAATGCGGCTATCGAGGCGGCGCGCGCCGGCGAACACGGCAAGGGCTTCGCGGTCGTTGCAGCCGAGGTACGCAAGCTTGCCGAGCGCAGCCAGGTGGCAGCCCAGGAAATCGGCCAGCTCGCCGGCTCCAGCGTCACCGTCGCCGAGAAAGCCGGCAAGCTGCTTGAAGAAATGGTGCCATCGATCCGCGAAACCTCGGACCTGGTGCAGGAAATCACGGCAGCCTCGCAAGAGCAATCGACCGGCGTCGGCCAGATCAACGGTGCGATGGGCCAGCTCAACACGTCGACCCAGCAAAACGCCTCGGCCTCCGAAGAGCTTGCGGCAACCGCCGAAGAGATGTCGGGTCAGGCCGAGCAGCTGCAGGGCCTCATGGAGTTCTTCCGCATCAGTGACGGCGAGACGCGCAAGGCGGCACGCCCTGCCGCAGCCGGACGCGGCCCGCGACTGGTGGCGGCTGGCGGAGGCCGCGCCGTGGCAACTGCGGCCGACGCGGTCGACGAAACCCATTTCGCGAAGTTCTGAAAGAGGGATACGGCCATGTCAGCTCAACTTCAATCAGTCGGCGCGCCTGCGGCGGAGGGCACTCCGCAGGCGCGCCAGCTCCTCACCTTCAATGTTGGAGAACAATTGTTCGGTGTCGAAATCCACGTCATCAAGGAGATCATCCAGTACGGCGCGGTGACGCGGGTGCCGATGGTTCCCGCCTACATTCGCGGCGTCCTCAACCTGCGCGGCGCGGTAGTACCGGTGGTCGACCTGCTGGCACGCTTCGGCAACACGGCGGCGGTGCCGGGCAAGCGCGCCTGCACCGTCATCATCGAGGTGGCGCAAGAGGGCATGCGCCAGGATGTCGGCATCCTGGTCGACTCGGTATCCGAAGTGCTCGAAGTGGATGCCGCCAACATCGAGCCGGCGCCGGGGTTTGGCGCCAAGCTGCGCGCCGATTTCATCCGCTGCATGGCGCGCATCGGTGCGGAGTTCGTCATCGTCCTTGATGTCGACCGCATCTTCTCGCTCGAAGAGCTCACCAGAATCAGCGAAACGCGCCTTGCGGCGTAACCCGGGGAGTCGCACTTGATTTCAGCACCTGTAATTGGTGGTCTGGCCGGGACTGGTCCGACCAAGGCTGGTCCGTCCGGGCGCAAGCCGGCGGGCCGGGCAGTCGTGGTCGGCGCACCGCAGGTCGGTGCACCGGCTGCCGGTTCACCGGCGCCACGGCGCGATGTGATGGTGCCGATGAAGCCGGCACCATTTGCCCAACCCGGGTCTGCGTCGGCCATTTCCGACCGCGATTTCGCACGCATCAGCGAATTCATTTACAAGAGCGCCGGCATTGCCCTCACTGCCAACAAAAAGACGCTGGTGGCGGGGCGCCTGTTCCGCCGCCTTGAGGTGGTCGGCGCCGGCACTTACGGCGAGTATCTCGACCACGTCGAAAACGGGCCCGCCGACGGCGAAATGCAAACCGCGATCGATCTGCTCACCACCAACGAAACCTATTTCTGGCGCGAAGCGCGGCATTTTGAACTCGCCGAGCGCCTGGCGCGCGAGGCTGCCGCGGCACGGCGCCCGTTCTCGATCTGGAGCGCAGCGTGCTCGACCGGGGAGGAGGTGTACACGCTGGCGATGGTGCTTGAGAACATTCGCGCCGGCGGCACGCCGCTGGACTGGAACGTCACCGGCTCGGACATCAGCGTACGCGTGCTGCGCTCGGCACAACGCGGGCTCTACCCGATGGATCGCTCCACCCAGCTGCCGCAAGCCTTGCTCAAGAAATTCTGCCGCAAGGGCACCGGGCCGCAGGCCGGTTACCTGCTGGTCGACAAGGCCCTGCGCGACAAGGTCAGGTTTGCGCAAATCAATCTGGTCGAGTCTCTGCCGGAGACCCCCACCTACGACATGATTTTCCTGCGCAACGTGATGATCTATTTTGACGCACCGACCAAGACCGCTGCGGTAACACGCCTCCTGACCCGGCTCAAACCCGGCGGCACGTTCTGCGTCGGCCTCGCCGAAACGCTCAACGGCATCGTCACCGGTTTGAAGGGCAATGGCCCGGGCGCCTACCTCAAGGCCGCACCATGAACCAAACCTGCGCAAAACGCGCACCTGCGCCCCGACCCGCGCCCGCAGCCGCAATGCGCGGTACGGTCAGCGCCATGCCGCCCGAAAGCCGCTTCCTCAACCCGGGTGATTGGGCCGTGGGCGGAGCCGGCGACGTGTTCGGCACGCTGCTCGGCTCGTGCGTGGCGCTGGTGTTGTGGCATCCGCAGATGCGGGTCGGCGCCGTGTGCCATTACGTGCTGCCGAACCGCGATGAACGCCTGCCCGGCGAGGATGCCGATGCCCGCTACGGGGTTGATGCATTCGGCCTGATGGAAAAAACCCTGGCCAATCGCGGCATCGCGCTCGCGCAGTGCACCGCCAAGCTGTTTGGCGGTGCGCGCGTATACGATAGCCCCGGCGCCCGGGTCGACGTGGGCGCGCGCAACATCGCCTGCGCGCGCGACTTCCTGCTCTCGCGCCGCCTGGCGCTCGCTGCCGAAAACGTCGGCGGCCTGGGCTGGCGCCGGCTTTGCTTCGACGTCGGCTCCGGCGAGGTCTGGATGCGCTTCAACGCCCAGAAAATGACCATTGCAAACAAACTGCCGGAGACCGCATCGTGAGCACAGCCCCGATCAAGGTATTGCTCGTCGACGACTCGGCCGTGGTGCGCCAGGTGCTCGCGGCGATGCTCGGCCAATTCAAGGACATCAAGGTCATCGCCACCGCCTCCGACCCGATCGTTGCGCAAGAGCGCATGCGCGTCGAATGGCCGGACGTGGTCGTGCTCGACGTTGAAATGCCGCGCATGGACGGCATCACCTTCCTCAAGCAGATCATGGCGGAGCGGCCCACCCCGGTAATCATCTGTTCGACCCTTACCGAGAAGGGCGCCGAGACCACCATGCAGGCGCTCGCCGCGGGTGCCACCACGTTCATCACCAAACCGAAGATCGGGCTCAAGGATTTCCTGACGGAAGCGGCCGCCGACTTTGCGCGCACCGTGCGTGAGGCGGCCCTCGCCAGACCGCGATCGCACGCCGCCCATGCCGGAACAGCGCCAGCCGCCGCACGCGCACGCACTGCGCCTGCGCTACCGGCCAAGGACGCCATGGCGCAGACCACCGACCGCGTGATCGCGATCGGCACTTCCACCGGCGGCACCCAGGCACTTGAGGAAGTGCTCACCGCCCTGCCCCGGGTCTCGCCGGGCATCGTCGTGGTGCAGCACATGCCGGAAAAATTCACCGCGCTGTTCGCGCAACGGCTTGACGGCCTGTGCCAGATCGAAGTCAAGGAAGCGCAGGACGGCGACCGCGTGCGCACCGGGCGTGCGCTGATCGCGCCGGGCGGCCGGCACATGCAGCTCAAGCGCAACGGTGCCTACTATGAAGTCAAGGTCGCAGACGGGCCGCCGGTCAACCGCCACAAACCCTCGGTCGACGTGTTGTTCCGCTCGGTAGCACAATTCGCCGGCGCCAACGCACTCGGCATCATCATGACCGGCATGGGCGACGACGGCGCACGCGGCCTGCGCGAAATGCTCGACGCCGGCGCCACCACCGTGGCCCAGGACGAAAAAAGCTGCGTCGTCTTCGGCATGCCCAAGGAGGCCATCAAGCTCGACGCGGCCGAACGCATCGTGCCCCTTGACCACATCGCCCAGGAAATCAACCGTTTCGCCCTACGTCACTAGAGGTGCCGCCATGTATCGTTTACTATATGTCAGCTTCACGACCTTTGAGCCGGAACTGGAACAGTACATCGACATTCTCAAGGTATCGCGCAAGCGGAATACGGCAAGCAACATTTCCGGCGTGCTGCTGGCCGCCGGGCGCACCTACATGCAGGTGCTTGAAGGTGAGAAGGAAATGGTGATGGCAACGTTCGACCGGATTCGCGCCGACAGGCGCCATGACAACGTAACCTTGCTGGCGGCGGAAATCGTCGATGAACGCCTGTTTCCGGCCTGGAGCATGGGATTTTTCCACATGACGGCGATCGAAGATCTGGTCGACTACGGATTGATCAATAACCGCGAGACGGCGTTGCGCGGCGTGCTGTCGCGCCATGTGTCCCACGATCCGATCGCAAGCACCCTGCTGGTGTATCTCGACCAAAACGCCGAGTTGCTCAAAAAGACAAGCGCTGCACATGCATGAGACGCACAAGCCGGCGGCAACTACGCCCGGCGATCCGCCCAACTCCTATTCGACACTGGAGGCAGCGAAATTGCTCGGCACCTCGGTGCAAACCGTGCAACGCTGGATGGATCTTGGGCATTTGGGTGGCTGGCGCACCCCGGGCGGACACCGTCGCATTAATCCGGCCAGCGTAGACCGCCTGTTGCGACTGGCCACGCTGCCGACACCAACGCGCGCCAACTCTTCCGGAGCCGGCGCAAGCGTCAGCATTATGCTGGTTGACGACTCCCCGGATGACCTGGAATTTCTCGAGGCAGTCGTGCGCAAGGTCGTTCCGGCGGCAAACCTGATCAGCGTCCGCAACGGGTTTTCCGCCCTGATGCTGATCGGTCGAGCCAAGCCGGATTTGCTCATTACCGACATCGGCATGCAGGGGTTTGACGGGCTCGAAATGATCCGCACCCTGCGGGACGATCCTGCAACGGGGAGCTTGCCGGT
>CANJDH010000178.1 GCA_947473125.1 Burkholderiales bacterium | reverse complement strand
GTGCGGCGCGCGCGCCTCGGCATCTCCCTCTTGAGCCCTGACTGACCTGCCCACCCTCCGAACTGATTTGTACCAAGAGGCTGGTCGCAGCGCCAGCCGTCCACCGCGGTAAAACCCCCCTTCGTATGAGGTAAACCATGCTCGACGCTTATATCTACAACGGACTGCGCACCCCCTTCGGCCGCCACGCCGGCAAACTCGCCTCGGTGCGACCCGACGACCTGGTCGGCGGCGTGATGAATGCCGTGATCGCTGCCTCGGCGTTCAAGGCCGAACAGATTGAAGACGTGATCCTCGGTTGCGTCAACCAGGCCGGCGAAGACTCGCGCAATGTGGCGCGCAACGCGCTGCTTGCGGCAGGCCTGCCCTACTCGGTTGGCGGCCAGACCGTCAATCGCCTGTGCGCCTCGGGTCTGGCGGCCGTGATCGAGTCGGCACGCGCCGTGACCTGCAAGGAAGGCGAGCTGTACCTTGCAGGCGGCGTCGAGTCGATGAGCCGCGCACCGTTCGTGATGCTCAAGTCCGAATCACCCTACGCACGCGATTTCAAGATGGCCGACACCACCATCGGCGCGCGCTTCCCGAACCCAAAACTGGTCAAGCAGTATGGCAATGATTCGATGCCCGAGACCGGCGACAACGTCGCCAAGGAGTTTTCGATCACGCGCGACCAGGCCGACGCGTTTGCCCTCGCCTCGCAGGCCAAGTTCGCCAAGGCCCAGAAAGACGGTTTCATGGCGGGCGAAATTGCCGGCGTGACGATTCCACCGAAATCGAAGAAGGACGAGCCGGGCATCATCAGCGTTGACGAACACCCGCGCGAAACCACGATCGAAACCCTGGCCAAGCTGAAATCGCTGTTCGAGGGCGGCGTGGTCACCGCCGGCAACGCCTCGGGCATCAACGACGGCGCCGCGGCCTTGTTCGTCGGCAACCGTGCCGTCGGCGACAAGGCCGGCGCCAAGCCGATGGCGCGCATCCTGTCGGCCGCCTCGGCCGCGGTGCAGCCGCGCATCATGGGCGTGGGCCCGGCTTACGCGATCCCGAAGGCGCTCGAGCGCGCCGGGCTGACGTTGAAAGACATGGACATCATCGAAATCAACGAGGCGTTTGCCTCGCAGGTGTTGGGCTGCCTGCACCTGCTCAAGGTCGATTTCAACGACGCGCGCGTCAATCCGAACGGCGGCGCGATCGCGGTCGGCCATCCGCTCGGCGCATCCGGTGCGCGCATCACGATTTCGGCAGCGCGCCAGCTACAGCGCAGCGGCGGCAAATACGCGGTGGTGAGCCTGTGCATCGGTGTCGGTCAGGGCCTGGCAATGGTGATCGAACGCCTGTGAGCCAGCTTGTGAGTCAGCTTGTGAGCCAAACCATGACGCAATCCTCGGCACTCCGCTCGGCCCAGCCCGCCACCGAGCTCCTGGTCGAACAGGACGGCGCGGTCGTCACGCTGACCATCAGCAACCCGGCGCAGCGCAACGCGCTCGGGCCCGATGTCTACAAGGGCCTGGCAGCGATTACCGAGCGCGTCAAGACCGACTCTTCGGTACGTGCCATCGTGCTCACCGGCGCCGACGGCGTGTTCTGCGGCGGCGGCAACCTGAACCGCCTGCGCGACAACCAGTCCAAATCGCGCGAGTTCCAGGCGACCGGCATCGACATCCTGCACAACGCGGTGCGCCGGATTCGTGCCTGCAACGTGCCCTTCATCGCCGCGGTCGAAGGCCCGGCGGCCGGCGCCGGCTTCTCGATCGCGCTTCAGTGCGACATGATCTTCGCCGCCGAAGACGCCAAGTTCATCATGGCTTACGTCAAATCGGGCCTGACCCCGGACGGCGGCGGCTCGGCCATGCTGGGCCAGTTGCTGCCGCGCCAGCTGGCGTTCGAACTGATGGCGCTGGGGGATGTGATTTCGGCGCAGCGCCTGCATGCATTGGGCGTGGTGTCACAGGTGGTGCCCAAGGGCGGAGCCCTGAAAGCCGCTCTGGGAGCGGCTCACAGGCTGGCGGCCGGCCCGCGCGGGGCGATCGGCCGGATCAAGCGCCTGTCGGAGCAGGCGGTGTTGGCGCCGCACGCGCAGCTTGACCTGGAGCGCGACCTGTTTGTCGAGTCGCTGCACGGCGTCGAGGCCAAGGAAGGCATTGGCGCGTTCCTCGCCAAGCGCAAACCCGATTTTTCCGACAAGGCATGAGCGCGATACTGCGCGCTCTGGCGGCCCGCGAGTGGGGCAAGCGCCGCCGCATCACGCTGCTACGCCACGGCGCGGTGAGCTACTACCAGGCCGACGGCACGCCGGTGCCGTCGAGCGACGACGTGCCTCTGAACGAATTGGGGCGCGCGCAGGCCAGCGCCGCCGGCCTGGCCTTGCAGGACATGAAGTTCGACCGCCTGATTGTCTCCGGCCTGCCACGCACCATTGAGACGGCGCAGCGGGTGCTGGCCGAAAACCGCCACGGCACACCGGCCACCGAGACCTGGGCCGAGTTGCGCGAGATCAAGGGCGGCAAACCCGACGACATCGATGAAGCGCAAGCCGAAACGGTGTTCACCGAAGTATTCGGCAAACCATCCAATTTCGGCGTGCATTTTCTCGGCGGCGAGTTGCTCGGCGATTTCACCGACCGCGTGCACGCTGCGTTTGCGCGCATCCTCGCGGACCCGGGCTGGAATGACCTGCTCATGGTGCTTCACGGCGGCACCAACCGCGCCATCCTGTCGTACTGCCTGACCGGTGGGCAACGACAGTTTCTCGGGGCCCTGCACCAAACCCCGGCATGCATTAACCTTGTCGACGTGGGTGACGTCGCCAAGGCCGACTTCGTGGTGCGCGCCATCAACATTGCCCCGCCCGATTTGATGCAGACCAGCAGCCGCAAAACCACGCTCGAAGAATTGTTCGAAAAATACCTCGCCTACAAACTGAACGGGAAATAAACGGGGTCAGACCCCGTTTACACGGATGATCAATGTTTGAAGAGTTCATGGGCACCAAGCCGGTGTCCGACAAGCAAAAGTTCCACCTGGGTGCGTTGGCCGACTACCTCAAAGCGCACGTGCCCGATTATCCGGGGCGCAGCGCCGACGACGTCACGGCCGAGCAGTTCAAGGGCGGCCAGTCGAACCCGACCTTCAAGCTCACGGTGCAGGGTGCGACCGGCCCGGTCCATTACGTGATGCGCACCAAGCCCGGCCCGGTGGCGAAATTGCTGCCCTCGGCCCATGCCATCGAGCGCGAATACCGGGTCCAGGATGCGCTGGGAAAAAGCGGCTTCCCGGCGGCGAAAATGCATGCCTTGTGCGACGACGAGGCGGTGATCGGCCGCGCCTTCTACATCATGGAGATGCTCAACGGCCGCGTCTTGTGGGACCAGTCCCTGCCTAGCATGAGCCCGGCCGGACGCGCTGCGATTTACGCCGAGATGAACCGCGTGATCGCGCAGCTCCACGGCACCGACTACAAGGCCATCGGCCTTGAAACCTACGGCAAGCCGGGCAACTATTTCGGGCGCCAGATCGAGCGCTGGACCAAGCAGTACCGGCTCTCCGAGACCGAATCTATCCCGGCGATGGACCACCTCATCGAGTGGCTGCCGAAAAACATCCCGGCCGGGGAGGAAACCGCCATCGTGCACGGCGATTACCGGCTCGACAACATGGTGTTCCATCCGACCGAGCCGAAAATCCTCGGCGTGCTCGACTGGGAGCTGTCGACCCTGGGCCACCCGATGGCGGATTTTTCGTACCACTGCATGAGCTGGCACATCGCGCCCGGCCAGTTTCGCGGCATCGGCGGCCTTGACTATGCAGCGCTCGGCATTCCGACCGAGGCCGAGTACATCGCCCTGTATGCCAAAAATACCGGCCGCGCCGTCAACACCCGCGACTGGGGCTTTTACCTCGCCTACAACATGTTCCGCATGTGCGGCATTTTGCAGGGCATCATGAAGCGCTATGTCGACGGCACGGCCGCCAGCCAGCAGGCGCTCGACGCCGGCAGCCGCGCCCGCCCGATGGCCGAAATGGGCTGGGCCGAGGTCGAAAAAATCCTCAAACATTGACTGAACAGCGCAGCACCCGCCAGCATTCACGACCGAGTTGACACCTAAGGAGAACGCAATGGAATTCGAATATTCGCCACGCTGCCAGGAGCTGCGCGGCAAGCTGCTCCAGTTCATGGACGCGCACATTTACCCGAACGAGCACCGCCACCACGAAGAGGTTGAAGCCAATCGCGCCAAGGGCAACCCCTGGGTGCCGCTCAAATTGATCGAGGAACTCAAGGTCAAGGCGCGAGCCCAGGGCCTGTGGAACCTGTTCCTGCCGCGCTCCGACCGCGCCCCCGGCGGCGGCCTCTCCAACCTCGATTACGCACCCTTGTGCGAAATCATGGGCCGCATCTACTGGGTGCCCGAGGTGTTCAACTGCTCGGCGCCGGACACCGGCAACATGGAAACCATCGAACGCTACGGCACCGAAGCGCACAAGCGTGAATGGCTCGACCCGCTGCTGCGTGGCGAGATTCGTTCCTGCTTTGCGATGACCGAACCGGCCGTGGCATCGTCTGATGCGACCAACATCCAGGCGTCGATCGTGCGCGACGGCGACCACTACGTCATCAACGGCCACAAATGGTGGTCGTCCGGCGCATGCGACCCGCGCTGCGCGATTTTCATCTTCATGGGCAAGACCGATCCGACCGCCGCCAAGCATTCGCAGCAGTCGATGATCCTGATTCCGCGCGACACCCCCGGCGTCAAGATCGTGCGCCCGCTGACCGTGTTCGGCTACGACGACGCACCGCACGGCCATGCCGAGACCGTGTTTGAAAACGTCCGCGTGCCGGTCTCGAACCTGCTGCTCGGCGAAGGCCGCGGTTTCGAAATTGCCCAGGGCCGGCTCGGGCCGGGCCGCATCCACCGTAAGCAGCCACGCCGCCGGCGTGTCGATGCGTTGTCCGCTCGTCGTACTAACCGCGCGCCGTGCCG
>CANJDH010000177.1 GCA_947473125.1 Burkholderiales bacterium | reverse complement strand
TCCTCGGGCGTGCTGGTCCAGAGCTCGAAAAATTGGCCGCGCACACGCTCGCGCAGTTCCGGCGAGCGCAATACCTTGATGAGTTCGGCGTTCAGTTTCGCGACGATCGGCTTCGGGATCCCGGCCGGGCCCATGATGCCGAACCAGAGGTCGCTACCCGCAGCCGAGTAGCCCGGCACGCCGGCCTCTTCCATGGTCGGCACCTCGGGGGCGTAGGGCGAGCGTTTGGCGCTGGTCACTGCGAGCGCGCGCACCCGACCGGCGCGCGCCTGCGGCAGCGAGGTGTTGAGGATGTCGTACATGAAGGTGATGTTGCCCGACATCACGTCGGTGAGTGCCGGCGCGCTGCCTTTGTAGGGGATGTGCTGCATTGACGCGCCGGTCAGGGTCTTGAGCACTTCACCCGACAGGTGGTTGGACGAGCCGTTGCCGGCCGAGCCGAACGACACCTTGCCCGGGTTGGCCTTGGCGAACTCGACCAGCTCCTTGACGGTCTTGGCCGGGTGGTTGGCGTTGATCACCAGGATGTTGACGTAGGTGACGGCCAGGGTCAGCGGCGTGAAGTCCTTGAGTGCGTCATACGGAATCTTCGCGCCGTACAGGGCCGGGTTGATCGCGTGTGTGCCGGTGGTGGAGAGGCCGATGGTGTAGCCGTCCGGCGGCGATTTCGAGAGCGCGTCCATGCCGACGCCGCCACCGGCGCCGCCGCGGTTCTCGATCAGCACCGGTTGCCCGAGCGATTCGGAGAGCTTTTGCGCCACCGCCCGCGAGAACGTGTCGGTTGGTCCGCCGGGCGGGAACGGCACGATCCACTTGATCGGCTTGTTCGGCCAGGCCTGGGCCATCACGCTGCCTGCCGTCAGCAGGAAAAGGGCGGCGAGGGCGGCGAGGGCGGTGGTGATGCGGCGCATGGTCATGGTGTCTCCATAAGGTTGTTTTTATTATGAGGTTGCCGGCTCAATGGCCCTGGGTCAGGCGGCCCGGGTCAAATGCAGGCTGTGCCAGGCAGCGGTCGACCAGAGCGGTCAGCGTCGGCGCGTTTGAGAGGTCGGTCTTGAACAGGCGCGCACCGACCACGTGCGATGCCAGCACCACGTCCGCCATGGTGACGCTGTCGCCGTGCGCGCAGGTGCCGGTCTCGGCCTCGCGCGCCAGCTTGGCCTCAAGGGCAGCCGATCCCATGCCAAACCAGTGCTGGATGAAGCGCAGCTTTTGCGGCTCGTCCAGACCCATTTCGGCGGACAGGAAATTGCGCACCCGCGGCACGATCAGCGGGTGCACGTCGGAGGCGGCAATCTGCGCCAGGGCGCGCACCCGTGCGCGGCCGAGCGCGTCGGTGGGCAACAGCGGGTGCGCGGGGAAGCGTTCTTCAAGATACTCGATGATCGGCAGCGACTGGATCAGGTGCTGGCCCTCGTGTTCCAGGACCGGCACCGCATGCTGCGGGTTGAGCGCATCGAAATCAGGCTTGAACTGGGCGCCGGCGAGCAGATCGACTTCGGTCTCTTCAAACAGAATGTTCTTCAGGCGCAGCGCGATGCGCACGCGATAGGCGGCGAGCGAGCGCCAGAAGCCGTACAGTTTGATCATGGGATTCCTTGTGTCGAGGGAAATGAGGCGGACGGTGGCAAAGGGTACAGCAGTACGATCCGGAGGCACGATGCAGCGCCCCGATGCCCTGCGGCCCGCTGCGCATGGTACCCGGACAACCCGCCCCCGGCCGCCGCTTGACGGCATTCAGTTGGTTATGTACCATAACTAAATTGCACAACAACCCGGAGACTCACCATGCAATCCTTTGCAATCAATGGCGCGCGCCGCAAATTGCTGCAGGCTGCCGCCGGCGCGCTCGGCGCCTTTCCGTTGACGGCGCTCGCGCAGGCGCTGCCCGACAACCTGCGCATCATCTGCGGCTTTGCCCCCGGCGGCACTTCGGACACGATCTCGCGCCGCACCGGCGACAAGCTGGCCGGCGCCTACGCCAAGAACGTCGTGGTCGAAAACCGCGCCGGCGCCGGCGGGCGCATCGCCATTGATGCCGTCAAGGCCTCGCCACCCGACGGCAGCTCCTTGCTGCTGACCCCGGGTTCGATGCTGTTCATCTATCCGCACATTTACAAGCAGCTCTCCTACAACACCTTCACAGACGTCATGCCGGTGTCGACCGCCGCCAACATCGTGCACGGCCTTGCCGTCGGGCCGATGGTGCCCGAGTCGGTCAGGAGCATCAATGATTTCATAGCCTGGTGCAAGGCCAACCCGAAGAGCGCCAACTACGGCTCGCCGGCCGCCGGTTCAACGCCGCACTTCATCGGCACCATGGTTGAAAAGGTCGCCGGGGTGCAGATGAACCACATCGGTTTCAAGGGCACGCAGCTCGCCATCGTCGACATGATGGGCGGTCAGATTCCCGCCGTGATCGGGCCGGACGGCGAGTTCCTGCCGCATGTGAAAACCGGCCGGGTGCGCATGCTCGCCACCTCGGGCCCGAAGCGTTCGCGCTTTTTCCCCGACGTGCCGACCTTCGCCGAGCAGGGCCTGCGCGACATCCAGATCACCGAGTGGTTCGGCTTCTTCATGGCAGCCAAAACCCCGACCGAGATCATCAACCGCGCCTCCGCAGCGCTGGCCGTGGCCCTGCGCGACAAGCAGGTGGTTGACAGCTTTGCACTGATGGGCATGGAAGCCGCATCATCCACTCCGGCCGAGCTGGCGGCGCGCCTCAAGGGCGACTATGATTTCTGGCTGCCGATCGTCAAGGCCACCGGCTTCACCGCCGACCAGTAAGCTTTACGTCGTCAACAAGCCGGAGATCCTTGGTGGAAGCGGATCTCCGGAATTTTGTCGCATCGCGACGACCATTTCGTGTGGTGTCGCGCCTCCTGACTGACCTGCCCATGTCTGACCTTCTTATCGAGCGCGACGGCAACGTTGCCATCCTGAAACTGAACCGCGCGCCCAAGCGCAACGCGCTCAACGATCCGCTGGTGCGCGAGATCGGCGCGTTCTTCGACACCATGCCGAAGGACGTGCGCGCCGTGGTGATCGCCGGCAACGGCGACCACTTTTGCGCCGGCCTCGACCTGTCGGACCTGAACGAACTCGATGCCTACGAAGGCGCCGAGCATTCGCGCGTCTGGCACCGCGTGTTCGACAACATCCAGTTCGGTCGCGTGCCGGTGGTCGCCGCGCTGCACGGCGCGGTGATCGGCGGCGGGCTCGAGCTCGCCTGCTGCGCCCATGTGCGCGTTGCCGACGCCACCGCGTTCTACGCGCTGCCCGAGGGCCAGCGCGGCATTTTCGTTGGCGGCGGCGGCTCGGTGCGCGTGCCGCGCCTGGTCGGCGTGGCGCGCATGGCCGACATGATGCTCACCGGCCGCGTCTATCGCGCCGAAGAGGGCGAGCGCGTCGGCTTCGCACAATACCTGGTCGGGGCCGGCGAAGCGCTGGCAAAGGCGACCGAACTGGCGCAGAAGATCGCCGACAACGCCGTGATGACCAACTACGCCGTGGTACAGGCGCTGCCGCGCATCGCCGAGGCCGGCCACGACGGCGGGCTGTATCTGGAGGCGATGATCGCCGGCATTACCCAGGCCTCGCCCGAGGCCAAGGCCAAGATCAGGTTGTTCCTCGAGGGCAAGGCGAAAAAAGTTGGAGCCGAGTGATGGCGGTGAATTTTCGCGACGCGCCGTATCGACCAGTCCGCTTCGGGCCGCGCGACACCAGCGTCGAGCGCCGCGCCGACGGCAGCATCGTGTTGCGCTCGCCGCATCCGATGGGCGCGGTTGATCGCTGCGCATCCGACTGGCTCGAGAAATGGGCGCAAGAGCGGCCCGACCAGGCTTTTCTCGCCAAGCGCAACGCCGCCGGCGCCTGGATCAAGCTGAGCTACCGCGACACGCTCGCCAAAGTGCGGGCGCTGGGGCAGGCACTGCTCGAACGCAAACTCTCGCCCGAACGGCCGCTGGTGATTCTCTCGGGCAACGACCTCGAACACGCGCTGCTGGGCTTGGCCGCGATGCACGTCGGCATCCCCTACGCGCCGATCTCGGTGCCGTATTCGCTGGTGTCGAAGGATTTCGAGAAGCTGCGCCATATCATCGCGCTGCTGCAGCCGGGGCTGGTGTTCGCCGCCGACGGCAAGGCCTTCGGCGCGGCAATTGCCGCCGCAGTGCCGGCCGAAACGGAAATCGCGGTGACGGTAAATGCGCCGGCCGGACGCAAGACGGTATCCTTCGCCGACCTCGCAGCCACCTTGCCAACTGCCGCAGTGGATGCGGCCTGCGCGGCGGTCGGCCCCGACACCATCGCCAAGTTCCTGTTTACCTCGGGTTCGACCGGGCATCCGAAGGGCGTGATCAACACCCAGCGCATGATCACCAGCAACCAGCGCCAGATCGCGCATGCGCTGCCGTTTCTCGACGATGCGCCACCGGTGCTGCTCGACTGGCCGCCCTGGAACCACACCTTCGGGGGCAACCACGATTTCTTCTGCATGCTGTTCCACGGCGGCACGCTTTACATCGACGACGGCAAGCCCCTGCCGGGGCAGATCGACAAGACGGTCGCGAACCTGAAAGAGATCGCGCCGACCATGTACCTCAATGTGCCCAAGGGCTACGAGGCGCTGTTGCCGTTCTTCGAGGCAGACAAGCAATTGCGCGACCACTTCTTCGGCAACGTGAAATTGCTGTTCTACGCCGGCGCGGGGCTCTCGCAGCACGTGTGGGACGAACTGAACCGACTCTCCGTCGAAGCCTGCGGCGAGCGCCTTGCGATGATCACCTCGCTGGGCGCGACCGAAACCGCGCCGGCAGTGACGTTTCTGAACTGGATGTTGCCCGGTGCCGGCAACATCGGCCTGCCACTGCCGGGTCAGGAACTCAAGCTGGTACCCGAAAGCAGAAATGAGGGCGCCAAGCTGGAGATGCGGGTGCGCGGCCCGAATGTGACGCCGGGCTACTGGAAGAGCCCGGAGCTGACCAAACCGGCGTTCGACGAGGAGGGCTACTACAAGATGGGCGATGCGCTGCGCTTCGCCGATCCAGCCGACCCCGGCCAGGGCCTCTTGTTCGACGGTCGCGTCGCCGAGGACTTCAAGCTCGCCACCGGCACCTGGGTCAGCGTCGGCGCGCTGCGCGCCAGCGTGATCGCCGCCGGAGCACCCTATGTGCATGACGTGGTAATCACCGGCCATAACTGCGACGACGCCGGCGCGCTGATCTTTCCCGTG
>CANJDH010000176.1 GCA_947473125.1 Burkholderiales bacterium | reverse complement strand
TACGTCGATGACCGCTATGTGCGCGACGGCCTGGTCGATACCGCGGCAATGCAGCCGCTGGCGCGCCTCGGCTACATGGAATACGCGGTGGTCAACGCGGCCAACATGTTCACGCTCAACCGCCCGCTGGTGAGCGCCGACGGGCGCAGCGCTGAGCTGATTCCCGGCGAGTGGGACGGCACCTACCGCTGAGAGTTAGCGCGGCGTCCCGAGGACGCGGCCGAACCAGTCGCGCAGGTCGCGGATTTCTTCCATGCACACGGAATGCTCCATCGGGTATTCATGCCAGGCGATTGAGTAGCCCAGCTGTTTGAGCTGGTCGCGCGAGGCGGTGGCACGCGCAATCGCGATCACCGGGTCGTGGGTGCCATGCGTCATGAAGATCGGCACGTCCTTGTTGGCGGGTGCGGCTTCGGCGGCGACGCTGCCGGTCAATGGCAGGTAGCTCGACAGCACCATCAGGCCGGCAAGGCGCCCGGCGTGGCGCAGGCCGGCCTGCAGCGTGACCGCGCCGCCCTGCGAGAAGCCGCCGACCACGATGCGGTTTTCCGGGATGCCGCGCGCCACTTCGTTGGCGATCATTTTTTCGCACTCGGCCTGGCTGGCGCGCAGGCCGGCTTCATCTTCCTGGCGCACCAGGTCGGCCATTTTGATGTCGTACCAGGCGCGCATCACCATGCCGTTGTTGATGGTGACCGGGCGCATCGGCGCGTGCGGGAAGATGAAGCGCACGCCGCCGGCGAGGCCCGGCAGGGTGTTGACGTCGAGCTCCTTGACGATCGGCACGAAGTCGTAGCCGTCGGCGCCAAGGCCGTGCATCCAGATGACGGTGGCGGTGGGGTTCGGGCCGGTGGCGACTTCGACCGATTCGAGCAACTGGCTCATGGCTTGGCTTTCAGGGGAATGGTGTCGCGGGCGCGCACCGCGGTTTTGGGTCGAAACGCCTTGCAGACGGTGTCGTCGGTTTCGATGTACGGGCCACCGATCAGGTCGATGCAGTAGGGCACGGCGGCAAAGATGCCGCCCATGATGCTGTTGCCCTCCTTGTCGCGCAGGCCCTCAAGGGTTTCCTTGATTGCTTTGGGCTGGCCCGGCAGGTTGATGATCAGCGCGCCGGACCGATTTTCCAAACCCGTGTCCGGATGGTAGCGGATCACGGCAATCTGGCGCGACAGGATCGCCGTCGGCACGAACTTGAGGCTGATCTGGCGCATCTGCTCGCCGAAGCCGGGCATGTGCTTGTGCGCTACTGCCAGCGTCGCTTCAGGGGTGACATCGCGCAGCGCCGGGCCGGTACCGCCGGTGGTGAGCACCAGGTCGCAACGCGCGCTGTCGACCAGTTCGATCAGGGTCTTTTCAATCACGGCCTGCTCATCGGGGATCAGGCGCTCGGCGTATTCGCAAGCCGTGAGCAGCGCGCCGTCGAGCCAGGCCTTGAGGGTCGGCAAGCCTTCGTCCTGATAGATGCCCGCAGAGGCGCGGTCGCTGGCCGAAATCAGGCCCACCTTGAGCGGGCGGTCAAGCAGGTTCATGCGCTTTGTTCCTCTCCGTCGCCCTGGTGGATCGCGCCGGAATCGTTGGTGAGGTCATCGGCGCTCGCGGCGCCGCCGCTCGCGATGGCTCTGCGGACATCGATCGCCTCGCGCACAAACTGGTAAATCTTGCGAAAGTCGCGCGGCGGCTTGTTTTGCGCCTGCTCTTTCTGGGCGTTGCGCACCATGGTGCGCAGCTGCTGCAGGTCGGTGCCCGCATAGTCGTTGGCAAACAGGGCCACCGCGTCGGTTTCCTTCAGGAACCGGTCGCGCCAACGTTCAGCGAGGTGCATGTCGGCCACTTCCTGTTTTGACGTGCCGGAAAAGCGCTCGAGCGCGGCCCGAATCGGCTCGAGATCGATGTTGCGCATCAGCTTGCCGATCAGCTGCAGGTGGCGGCGTTTGCCTTCGTGGGCGCTGATCCGGGCCGTCTCGATCAATGCGTCCTGCAATTTCTCCGGCAGGCCGAGCGATTCGATCTTGTCGCGCGGCAGCTCGGCCACCAGCGCGCCCAGGTCCTGCGCCGCCGTGCTGTCGCGCTTGCGCTGCGACTTGCTCGGCCGGTCGCCGTAGTCAAACGCGTCGTGCTCCGACTTGGTGGGGTCGATCAGTTGGCCGCGCGATCGTGTGATGGTCACTGGTGATGTCCGGTTGTCAAGGCAGAGGGGCAGGGTCTCGAAGGCGACGCTGCAACCTATAATTATAGGTTCGCATCCCATCTGGCTCCCATGTCCACTCCCCGCTTCTCGTTTTCGCCCGACCAATTGCGCAACATGGCCACCGATGTGCTGGCCGAAGCCCGTTCGCAGGGCGCCACCTCTGCCGAAGTTGAAATTTCCGAAGGTGTCGGCCTGTCGGTCACGGTGCGCAAGGGGGAAGTCGAGACCATCGAGCACAACCGCGACAAGGGCGTGTCGGTCACGGTGTACATCGGGCAACGCAAGGGCTTCGCCAGCACTTCCGATTTTTCCGCGACGGCGCTCAGGACTACCGTTGAGGCGGCGCGCAATATTGCCCGTTTTACCGCGGAAGACGACTGTGCCGGCCTGGCCGACCCGGCATTGCTGGCCAAAGATCCTGCCGACCCGCACCTCCTGTATCCGTGGGACGTAGACGTCCCGCGCGCCATCGAGATCGCGCGTGACACCGAGGCGGCGGCATTGGCGGTGAGCCCGATGATCCGCAATTCGGAAGGGGCCAGCGTCTCGGCGCAGCAATCGCAGTTCGTCTACGGCAACAGCAACGGCTTCATCGGCGGTTACCCTTCGTCGCGGCACTATGTGTCGTGCTCGGTGATCGCCGCCCGGTCGGCGCGCGCCAAAAACGCCATGCAGCGCGACGACTGGTATGCCTCGGTACGCGATCCGCGCGATTTTCCCGCGAGCGAACTGATCGGCGACTACGCTGCGCAACGCGCCTTGGCGCGCATTGGCAGCAGGCGCATTTCGACGCGCCAGTGCCCGGTGCTGTTTGAAGCGCCGCTGGCCACCGGCCTGGTCGGTTCCCTCGTATCTGCCGTCAGCGGCGGCAGCCTGTATCGCAAGACCACTTTCCTGCTCGACGCCCTGGGCAAGCAGGTGTTCCCGAAGAACGTGACGATTACGGAAGACCCGAACGTGCGCAAGGGCTTCGCAACCGGGCCGTTCGACGATGAAGGCGTGCAGACGCAAAAGCGCGACCTGGTGCGCAACGGCGTGCTGCAGGGTTATTTCCTGGGCAGCTATTCGGCACGCAAACTGGGCATGGCCAGCACCGGCAATGCCGGCGGCTGCCACAACCTGGTGCTGCAGCCCACGGTGCGCGACGATTTTGCGGCAATGCTGCGCCGCCTCGGTACTGGCCTGCTGGTGACAGACCTGATTGGCCACGGCGTCAACATGACCACCGGCGACTACTCGCGCGGTGCCGCCGGTTTCTGGGTCGAGAACGGTGAAATCGTCCATCCGGTCGAGGAAATCACGATCGCCGGCAACCTCAAGGACATGTATCTGGGGCTGGCCGCCGTCGGCAGCGACCTGATCACGCGCGGCAGCACGACTACGGGTTCAGTGCTGATCGATCGCATGACCATCGCGGGGGAATAAGCGCCGGGCATGGGGCGTTTCCCCGGGAGGCCTGCGGGTATGGGCGGCCGGCATGGAATTCCGGGCTGAACCCGGTAGAATCAGTACCTTCCTGACCCGGCAGACGCGTTCTGACGGTTGGGGGCCAATCGCAACTGAGACAATCGAAAAATTCGAAAAGTGGAGGCAAGGCTCAATGCAGTTTCTGCTCATGTTTTCCAAGGCGGTTGACTGGTTCAACGCCAAGCTGGGGGTACTGGCCAATGGCTGCGTGTTGCTAGCCTGCCTGGTCAGCGCCGGTAACGCGATGATCCGTTACGCGTTTGACATCAGTTCCAACGCCTGGCTCGAGGTGCAGTGGTATATGTTTTCGGTGGTGGTGATGTTTGGCGCCTCCTACACGCTGCAGCGCAACGAGCATGTGCGCGTGGACGTCATATTCATGAACCTGTCGGCCAAGGCGCAGGCCTGGGTCGATATCATCGGCGGCCTGCTGTTTCTGCTACCCGCCTGCGTCGTGATCGGCTGGTTTTCGTGGCCGTTCTTCATTGAATCCTGGCACACCAATGAAATCTCTTCGAACGCCGGCGGCCTGCTGCGCTGGCCGGTGAAGTTCATCATCCCGCTCGGGTTTGCCCTGCTGTTTTTTCAAGGGCTCTCGGAGATCATCAAACGCATCGCCGTGCTCGAGGGTCTGAAGGTCGAGTTGGCTGCATACGAAAGGCCCGACCAATGATGGTTCCCCTGGAGTACATGCCGCCCCTGATGTTCGCGGGGCTGGTGCTGTTCATGTTGTTCGGCTATCCGGTGGGTTTTTCGCTGGCGGCGGTGGGATTGTTTTTCGGCTTCTTTTCGATCGAATGGGGTTTCTTCGCGCCGAGTTTTTTGCAGGCGATTCCGGGCCGCATCTTCGGCAGCATCCTCTCGAACGACCTGCTCCTGGCGATTCCGTTCTTCACCTTCATGGGGACGATTCTGGAACGCTGCGGCCTTGCCGAAGACATGCTCGACTCGATGGGGCAGCTGTTCGGCACGGTGCGCGGCGGCCTCGGCTATTCGGTCATCATTGTCGGCTTCATTCTCGGCGCGGTCACCGGCACGGTGGCGGCGCAGGTCATCGCGATGACGCTGATCTCGCTGCCGGTGATGATGCGCTACAAGTACAACATCCGCTACGCCTGCGGCGTACTGGCGGCTTCGGGAACCATCACCCAGTTGGTGCCGCCGTCGCTGGTGCTGGTGGTGCTGGCTGACCAGCTGGGCAAGTCGGTAGGCGACATGTACCTGGGGGCATGGGGCCCGTCGCTGCTGCAAATCGGATTGTTCGCGCTCTACACGTTCGGGTTGTCGATCATCAAGCCGCACCACCTGCCGGCCATTCCGCAGGAAGATCTGACGATGCGCGGCTGGGTGTTGTGGAAGAAGTGCCTGGCGGGCATTGTGCCGTCTGCGGTGCTCATTTTCCTGGTGCTGGGCACCATGATGTTCGGCATCGCCACGCCGACCGAGGCGGGGGCGATGGGCGCGATTGGTGCCATCGTTCTGGCGGTGGTGCGCGACAAGAATATCGGCAAGTTGAGCATGCGCGTATTCCAGTTGGTCATGGCGACCACCATTGGCGGCATCGTCGCCTATCAGATACTGCCCAAGTCGGTGCCGTTCCAGGTGATGTTCG
>CANJDH010000175.1 GCA_947473125.1 Burkholderiales bacterium | reverse complement strand
GGCCATGCGCTGGCTGGCGAGGCCGCACTCGACGGCATGATCCGCTGGACCGACCAGCCGCTGTTCAAGTTTGCCGAATGGGGCTTGGTGATATTGCTCAGCGCGCACCTCACCGGCGGCGTGCGCCTGTTGCTGATCGAATTCGGCCCGTGGAGCGGTCAGCGTAAGAACCTGATCGCCGGAGGATTCGGCGTGGCCTTGATGGCGGGGTTGGCTTTCGCATTGGCTTTGAAGTTTTAGACCCGAAGTGCATATGCATATAAGCGCGGGGGGCACGTACGATTCGTTCGTGATCACTTTCGCATAGGAGACGTCCATGAACTCGCTGTTGTCCAAACATCTTGTGGTTGCCGCCATCGCTGCGGCATCGCTGCTCCCGCTCACCGGCAATGCACTCGCTCAGGCCTGGCCCGCCAAGCCGGTGCGCATTGTCGTGCCCTTTGCCGCGGGCGGCACCACCGACGTGGTGGCGCGCATCGTCGGGCAAAAGCTCGGCGAGCTGTGGGGCCAGTCGGTCGTGATCGAAAACCGCGGTGGCGCGGGCGGCAACATCGGCGCCGACGCGGTAGCCAAGTCCGCGCCCGACGGCTACACCATCCTGATGGCCTCGGGCAGCATCTTCACGGTCAACCCGACGCTGTACAAGAAGATGCCGTTCGATGCGCAAAAGGACTTTATCGCCGTCACCAACGTGGCCGTGGGGCCGATGCTGGTTGTCACGCACCCGTCGGTGCCGGCCAACAACATCAAGGAGCTGATAGCACTCGCCAAGGCCAAGCCCGGCACGATCAACTTCGGCTCGGCCGGTGTTGGCAGCCAGGTGCACATGGCGGCGGAGAATTTCGCGACCGCAGCCGGCATCGACATCCAGCACGTGCCCTACAAGGGCGAGGCCCTGGGCTACAACGACCTGGTGGCCGGGCAGATCCAGATGATGGTCGGCAACATGGCGGCGGCCGTGGGCTTTGTCACGCAAGGCAAGGTCAAGGCGCTCGCGGTCACCAGCAAGCAGCGCTCGGCGATGCTGCCCAACGTGCCGACGGTGGCCGAGAGCGGCCTGCCAGGATTCGAGAACACCGGCTGGTTCGGCTTCATGCTACCGGCCGGCACGCCCAAGGAAATCGTCGACAAGCTGCAGGCAGACACCGCCAAGGTGCTCGACAACGCCGAGATGCGCGGGCGTTTTTACGTTCAGGGCATCACGGCGGTCGGCAACAAGCCGGACGATTTCGACAAGGCAATTCGCGCCGAGGCCGAAGTCTGGAAAAAAGTCATCACCACGCGCAAGCTGACGGCAGGTTGATTGCGCAAGGAAAGGCATTCGTGAAAATTGATTTGCAGGCGGTCGAAGACGCCGCCAAAGAGCTCTACATCCGCGCCCTCAAGGTGTTGCCGCCGGACATCAAGGCCGGCTTCGCGCGCATCGACAAGAGCGAGACCGATGCCACGGCAAAAAGCATCCTCGGCACCATGATCACCAACATCAAGGTCGCCGAAGACACCGACAACCTGCTGTGCCAGGACACCGGCATCCCGATCTACAACGTCAGCATCGGGCGCGGGCTGGAGGTCGACGGCCACGCGCTGATGGCGGCGATCCGCGCCGGCTGCGCGCGCGCCACGCGCGAGTATCCGCTGCGCTCGTCGGTGGTACACCCGATCACCCGCAAGAACGAGCACACCTCGTGCGGCGCCGAAGTACCGGTGATCCACATCGATTATTCAGACAAGCCCGACACCCTTGAAATTGAAATGGTACCCAAAGGCTCGGGCTCGGAGAACAACTCGTTCCTCAAAATGGCGATCCCGGCCGAAGGCATCGACGCGATCAAGACCTTCGTGGTCGACTGCGTGCTCGCCGCCGGCGGCAAGACCTGCCCGCCGACGATTGTGGGCGTCGGTGTCGGCGGCACCTCGGACCTGTGCGTGGCACTCGCCAAGCGCGCCGCGACGCGCCCGCTCGGCAGCGTCTGCGGCGACGCTGAAGGCGCAAAACTTGAAACGCAACTCACGGCGGCGATCAACCAATTGGGCGTCGGGCCGCAGGGCCTGGGCGGCGATTCGACCGCATTTGCCGTGCACATTGAAATCGCCGCGACCCACATCACGATGAACCCGGTGGCGGTGAACATGCAGTGCCACTCGGCGCGGCGCGCCCGCGCCACCTTCACGCCGGCCGGCGTGGCTTACGGCTTTTGACATGCCCATGCCGCTGCAATCCGCTCCCACCAAGGCTTTTCAGGCGAATGCCGACAGAAGCCGCGCACCCCAAGGGTTTTGACGACATGGCCCATTACGAACTGACCACCCCGGTCACCGAAGAGCAGGTGCGCAAGCTGCGCGTCAACGACACGGTGACGCTGCACGGCACGCTGTTCGGGATTCGCGATGCAACGCAGATCCACATGTTCGATCGCGGCCGCGCGACGCGCTTTGATTTGCACGGCCATGCGGTGATCCACACCGCGCCCAATGTACGAAAGGTCGCGCCTGACGGCGCTCATCCCGCGGGGTACGCGCCCGTGTGCATCGGCACCACCACGTCGGACCGGATGGAGCGCTTCACGCGCCCCCTGATGACGCAAAACGGCGTGCGCATCATCATCGGCAAGGGGGGGATGCGCGAAGGCACGGCCGCGGCGTTCAAGGACATCGGCGGCGCCTACCTCGCGATCGTCGGCGGCACGGCGGCACTCGAGACCACCTGGATCGAGCAGATCGAAGACGTCGACCTCGACGACCTCAACCCCGAATCACTGTGGAAGTTCCGCATCCGCAACTTCGGTCCGCTGCTGGTCGGCATGGATAGTCATGGCGGCAGCCTGTACGAAAAGATTCGTTTGGACACGCAGGCGCGCCGTGCACAGGTGCTGGCGAGCCTCGGGGTCAAACCTTGATCAACTCAAAGCCCGAGCCCTGCCAAGGCGCATTGACATCTGATGTTTGATGCAGTAGCATCACATGATGCGCACCACCCTCGACATCGAAGACGACGTGCTGTTCGCCGCCAAGGACCTCGCCCGGCGCGAGAAGAAGACTACCGGGCAGATCATTTCCGAGCTGGCGCGCAAGGGTTTGTCAGGTGCCACCACCATGACATCGCGCGAACCGAAAGCGACCTACGGCTTCCGCCCCTTCCCCAAGGACGGGCGCATCGTCAGCAACGACCTCATCAACAAGCTGCGCGAAGACGGCGAATACTAGGGGCGCACTGGATGCGCGCCCTGTTCGACGTCAACGTGTTGATTGCCCTGCTCGATCAGGCGCACCCGCATCACGACACTGCGTTGTCGTGGCTCAAGGCCAATATCAAGCACGGCTGGGCATCTTGCCCGATCACGCAAAACGGGTGCATTCGCATCATGTCGCAGCCTTCCTATCCGGGGGCGCGCCCACCGGGCCAGATCATTGAGCGGCTACGCGATGCGCTGGGCCACGCGGCGCACGCGTTCTGGCCGGATGACTCTTCGATCATCGACGCCGGCAGTGTGGATGGCACGCGGATACACGGCGCACGGCAAATAACCGATACCTACCTGCTCGTCCTGGCGCTTCGCCATGGCGGGCGACTGGTGACGTTCGACTCCGGCATTGCCCTCGCGGCAGTCAGGGGCGCCCAATCAAAACATCTGGTCCCTCTGGTTTGAATATTCCCGCATGCCTACGATTAGCAGACTCACCACCGACATCCTGATCCTCGGCTCCGGCGGCGCCGGTTTGTTTGCCGCGCTGCACGCCCATCAGGCCGCGCCGGACCTCAAGATCACCGTGGCCGTGAAAGGCCTGCTCGGCAAATGCGGCTGCACGCGCATGGTGCAGGGCGGCTACAACGTGGCGCTGTCGAAGAATGATTCAGTCGAGCGCCACTTCATGGACACCATCGAAGGCAGCAAATGGCTCGCCGACCAGGACCTGGCCTGGACGCTGGTGGAACAGGCGGTGGTGCGCATCCACGAACTCGAAAACGAGCTCGGCTGCTTTTTTGACCGCAACCCCGACGGCACGGTTCACCAGAAGGCATTCGCCGGTCAGACCTTCGATCGCACGGTGCACAAGGGCGACCTGACCGGCATCGAAATCATCAACCGCCTGGCCGAACAGGTGTGGGCGCGCGGCATCGACCGGCTCGAAGAGCATCGCGCCATCGAGCTGGTGAAGACGGCCGATGGCCAGGCGCTGGCCGGCGTGCTGATGATCAACATGCGCGACGGCGAGTTCGTGTTTGTGCAGGCCAAGGCGGTGCTGCTCGCCACCGGCGGTGGCCCGACCATGTACAAATATCACACGCCGTCGGGCGACAAGAGCTGCGACGGCATGGCGATGGCGCTGCGCGCCGGCCTGCCGCTGCGCGACATGGAGATGGTGCAGTTCCACCCCACCGGCGTGCTCGCCGGGGCCGGCACGCGCATCACCGGCACCATCATCGAAGAGGGCCTGCGCGGCGCCGGCGGCTATCTGCTCGGCGGCGACCAGCAGCGCTTCATGCACAAGTACGACGAGCGCAACGAGCGCGCCACGCGCGACATTGTCTCGCGCGCGATGTTTACCGAGATGCGCAACGGCAACACCACGCCCAACGGCGGGCTGTACATTTCGATGGGGCATCTGGGCCCGGCCAACGTGCGCAAGCAGTTCAAGGGCATGGTCGAGCGTTGCGACGATTGCGGCTTTGACCTCGCCGGCGGCCTCGTGGAAGTGGTGCCGACAGCGCACTACATGATGGGCGGCGTGCAGTTCCAGGTCGATTGCTCGACTGAACTGACCGGCCTGTTTGCGGCCGGCGAAGATACCGGCGGCGTGCATGGCGCGAACCGCCTCGGCGGCAACGGCGTCGCCAATTCCACCGTGTTCGGCGGCATTGCTGGTGACACCATGGCCGCCTGGGTCAAGGCTGCGGGCGCCTTGCGCGCGCCTGACGAGGACGTGATCAGTGCTGCCATCGCCGCCGCGGAAGCGCCGCTCAAGCGCGCGCCGGGTGATCTTGAGGCGATTCGCGAAGCGCTCTACGACTGCATGTGGAACGATGTCGGCATCCTGCGCACTGCAGAAGGCCTGGCGCGCGGCATGGCCACGCTGGCCGCCCTCGATGCCCGGCTCGACACTGTTGGGGTGCACGGCAGTGCCGATGGCGGTGACCGTGCCTTCAACCTGACCTGGCACGACTGGCTCAATCTGAAAAGCCTGATTCAGGTGAGCCGCGTCATCGCCGAAGCTGCATTGAGCCGCGAAGACTCGCGTGGCGCGCACTATCGCGAAGATTTTTCCGCGACCGGCGATTTGCCGACTTCTACCTACACCGTGGCG
>CANJDH010000174.1 GCA_947473125.1 Burkholderiales bacterium | reverse complement strand
CAATCTGGGTAAAATCGAGCTAATGCCGATGTACGATCCGGTATCGCATCTTGTGTACGCTGCCGCACGGACCGACGTAAGTGATGTGTGGGTTAATGGTGAACACGTGGTAAAAAAGCAACAACTAACATGGATCGAAAAAGAGGAGTTGGAATCCATGGCCTTAATGTGGCAAAATCGCCTGTAATAACCGGATATTGTGCGTTTGACTCACCTGCCCGTCGCGTTTCATTGGAGTGGTCGGCATGTCAGTCAAGGGTGGAAGCCCGGATCGTCCGAATTTTCAAGACCTGAAGTCCATTTCGCAGAAAGAGGAGAAAAATGAAATTTTCAACCAAACTGGGTGTGTTGCTCGCCGCTATCGGCCTCAGCGCTTCCTTGGGTGTTTCGGCTCAGCAGAGCAAAGACGGCTACGTGCAAGACGGGCGTGGCGTGATCGTTCGCAACTCCAATTTCGGCGACCCGAAAATCGGCAACCTGTGCTGGCGTACCGGATACTGGAGCCCCGCCATTGCCAACTGCGAATGCGACGCCGACATCGTCGGCGCAGCCTGCCGTCCGGCCGCACCGAAACCGGCTGCGAAACCTGCTCCTGCCCCTGTACCGGCCGCAAAACCGGCCGCAAAACCGGCACCGGCGGTCGTTGCACAGAAAGTCACGTTCGCTGCTGACGCCTTCTTCGACTTCAACAAAGCTGTGTTGAAGCCTGAAGCCAAAGCCAAGCTCGACGACCTCACTGGCAAGCTCAAGGGCATCACCCTTGAAGTCATCATCGCCGTCGGCCACACTGACGCGATCGGCGGCGACGCTTACAACCAGAAGCTGTCGGTCAAGCGCGCTGAAGCTGTCAAGGCGTATCTGGTGACCAAAGGCATCGAACCGAATCGCATCTACACCGAAGGCAAAGGCAAGAAGCAGCCGGTTGCAGACAACAAGACTGCAGAAGGCCGTGCCAAGAACCGTCGCGTGGAAATCGAAGTGGTCGGCACCCGCCCGAACAAGTAATCGATCCACGTTCCTCAAAAAGCCCCGCTCCGGCGGGGCTTTTTGTTTGTGGGCTCCGTTCTGCTACGCCGTTCTGCTACGCCGTTCTGCCACCCGTCTGTGTACTCGCCGTTTTTTGGCACAATTTGTCGCATCCTAGGAAATCCACATGCAACGTCCCAGCAAGCGCGCACCCGACCAACTGCGCCCGGTCAGCATCACCCGCAGCTACACCAAACATGCCGAAGGGTCGGTACTGATTGAATTTGGCGACACCAAGGTGCTGTGTACCGCCAGCGTGGAAGAAAAAGTTCCCGGCTTCCTCAAGGGCAAAGGCCAGGGATGGCTCACTGCCGAATACGGCATGCTGCCGCGCTCGACCAATACCCGCATGGACCGCGAGGCCGCACGCGGCAAGCAATCCGGACGGACCCAGGAGATCCAGCGCCTGATCGGCCGTTCGATGCGCGCCGTGGTGGATCTGGCCGCTTTGGGCGAGCGCACGATCCAGATCGATTGCGACGTGCTGCAGGCCGACGGCGGCACGCGCACGGCGAGCATCACTGGCGCATGGGTCGCGGTGCATGACGCCATTGCGGGGCTGCGCATCAGCGGCGCCCTTGCCGGCAACCCGCTGCGCGAGCATGTGGCGGCCATATCGGTTGGCATGTACCAGGGTGCACCGGTGCTGGATCTTGATTACGCCGAAGACTCGAACTGCGACACCGACATGAATATCGTCATGACCGGCGCCGGCGCCTTTGTCGAGGTGCAGGGCACTGCCGAGGGCCTGGCCTTTTCGCGCGCCGAGATGAATGCCCTGCTGGACATCGCCGGCAGCGGCATTGCGACGCTGATCCAGAAACAGAAGCAGGCCATCGCCGTTTGACCGGCAGCGCACCATGAAAGACATCGTCATCGCGTCGAACAACGCGGGGAAAATACGCGAAATCGAGGCAATCCTGCAGCCGCTCGGCCTCAAACCGGTGGCGCAATCGGTATTCAATGTACCGGAAGCCGACGAACCCTACCCGACGTTTGTTGAAAACGCGCTCACCAAGGCGCGCAACGCAGCGCGCCTTACCGGCATGCCGGCCCTGGCCGACGACTCGGGCATCTGTGTGAACGCGTTGCAGGGTGCCCCCGGGGTCATCTCGGCGCGCTATGCCGGGGAGCCCAAGTCGGATGCGCGCAACAACCAGAAACTGGTCGAGGCGCTAAAGCACGAGGAGGACCGCTCGGCCTATTATTTCGCCGTGATGGTACTGGTGCGCCATGCGGATGATCCGCAGCCGTTGATTGCCGAAGGTCGCTGGGCCGGCGAAGTCATCGACGCACCGCGCGGCGACAACGGCTTCGGCTACGACCCTTATTTCTTCCTGCCTGATTTGGGCAGGACCGCCGCCGAACTCGACGCACACGAAAAAAACCTGGTGAGCCATCGCGGCAAGGCCCTGCGGCGCATGGCGGCACTCATCAAAGAACAGTGGTAATCCCGATCAAGCCGGTACCGGCGGCAACGCCAGCAGGGCGCCAGTCCGCCCACGATGCCCTCAGCGCCCACACCCGTCCGGGCGCGATCCGGCTGGCCAGCCTGCCGCCCCTGTCGCTGTATGTGCATTTTCCCTGGTGTGTGAAGAAGTGCCCCTACTGCGACTTCAATTCCCACGCCGTCGATGCAGCGTCACCGATTCCGGAAGAGCGCTACATTGCCGCGCTGATCCGCGATCTGGAACTGTCCCTGCCGCTGGTCTGGGGAAGGCGCGTGCATTCCATTTTTTTCGGCGGGGGTACGCCAAGCCTGTTGTCTGCCAACGGTTTCGAGCGCCTCATCTCGGAGATCCGCGCCAGGCTTGGCCTGGAGGCCGATGCCGAAATCACCCTCGAAGCCAACCCCGGCACCTTTGAAGCCGCCAAGTTCGCTTCATTTCGCAAGAGCGGCGTCAACCGGCTCTCGATCGGCATCCAGAGCTTCAACACGGCGCATTTGCAGGCGCTCGGACGCATCCACGACGGCGCAGAGGCGCTCGATGCGATCCGGATTGCCAGGAGCCTGTTTGACAACTTCAACCTCGATTTGATGTACGCCCTGCCCGGGCAGACCGCAGAGCAGGTGCAATCCGACCTTGACACCGCGCTCGGATTCAATCCACCGCACCTGTCGTATTACCACCTCACGCTTGAAGCCAACACCGTCTTTGCCAAGTACCCGCCGCCGTTGCCGGACGACGATACGGCTGCCGACATGCAAGCGCAGATCGAAGCCCGACTGGCAGCCGACGGCTACCAGCATTACGAAACCTCGGCCTATGCCAAGCCGAACCAGCGCAGCCGCCACAACACCAACTACTGGCGCTTCGGCGATTACCTCGGCATCGGCGCCGGCGCGCACGGCAAACTCTCGTTCGCGCAGCGCATCGTGCGCACCAGCAAGTTACGCCAGCCGGAAAGCTACATGGCCGGTTGTGAGGCGGGCGCGCCGCTGGCAGAGGAACGCGAGGTCGGTAGCGCGGAATTGCCCTTCGAATTCATGATGAACGCGCTGCGCCTGACCGAGGGCTTTGAAGTGCGCCAGTTTTCCGATCGCACCGGACTATCGATTGCAGTGGTTGACGCGGCGCTGAACGCGGCCGAACGCAAGGGCCTGATCACGCGCGACCATGTGCGCATTGCCCCCACCCAGCGCGGGCGGCGCTTCCTCAACGATCTTCTCGAACTGTTTCTGTAACGCTCCGAAAACCGTTGGTACACAACGATTTCCGGAGGTTGACAGTGGTAGGCCGTGTAGGACTTGAACCTACGACCAAAGGATTATGAGTCCTCTGCTCTAACCAACTGAGCTAACGGCCCGTCGATTTTTTCAGGCGCGCGATGGTATCACGCGGCGCCGGGACGGCGTTGCTGGCGCCGCCGCTCGTAGAGGTTGTTGGCAACCAGCGCGCCCACCACCAGCGCCGCCCCCGCCAGTTCCGAGACGGCAAACGTGGCGCCCTGGAAGTGGCGAATCGCAAACGTGACCACCGGCATCAAATTGAGCAGCAAGATGGTATTGAGCGGCCCGATGCGCCGGTTGCCGGCGTTCCACAAGAACATTGCCGCCACCACACCGAACAATGACACGTAGATCAGCTCGGGCGCTACCGAGGCCAACGCAGCCGAGGACGGCCAGATGGCTGCGCCCGACATCCATGCCACGCACCAGACCAGCAGGATGACCAGAAAACCGGGCAGCGCCGTCAATGCCGTGAAACGCAACGCCGACCAACCGGCAAACAGGCCGAGCATGAGGGTGTAGGTGATCCACGCGACGGCGCCGAGAAAGACCAGGCCGTTACCGATCAGTTCCTGCGCGTCCATGCCGGCAGTCACGTTCAGGGCGTCGCCGCCGCGCGTGACGGCAATGACTACGCCGCAAAAAGCCAGGCACAGGCAGGCAATCGTAAAAGGTGCGGGACGGATGCCGCGCAGCAGCCATTGCGCCATCGCGGTCATCGCCGGCTGTAGCATCAGGATGATCACCGCCACTTCCGGGCGCGTCATCGCGAGGCCGACAAATACCAACAGCGCCGATCCGGCGATGCCAAAGCCCCCGGCCACTGCCAGCAGCGCTCCGCGCCCCTCGAATCGCAAGGCCGAAGTACCTTCGCGGATCACCAGCAAGGAAGTGAACAGCGCCACCGCGACGCCATAGCGCACCACCGACATCGAATAGCCATCGACGACATGCATGGCGCTTTTGGCGACCGGCAGCTGCCCACCCCAGATCAGCACCGCGCCAAGCACTAGCAATAGCCCAAAACGAAATTCGCCGGCGCGCTCGTTCACGCCTTACCCGCGCAGGAAAAAACAAGCCCGCACGAAGCGGGCCTGGACAAGGTGCATGGTGTCGCTACCCGGATCAATTGGTATCTTCGAGATAGCTCTTGAGTTTTTCGGAACGCGACGGATGGCGCAGCTTGCGCAGTGCCTTGGCTTCGATCTGGCGGATCCGCTCACGCGTGACGTCGAACTGCTTGCCTACTTCTTCAAGCGTGTGATCGGTGCTCATTTCGATACCGAAACGCATGCGCAGCACTTTCGCTTCACGCGGCGTGAGAGTATCGAGCACATCCTTGGTGACGTCGCGCAGGCTGTCGTACATCGCCGCTTCGGTCGGCGCCAGGGTGTTGGTGTCTTCGATGAAGTCGCCCAGGTGCGAATCGTCGTCGTCGCCGATCGGCGTTTCCATCGAGATCGGCTCCTTGCTGATCTTGAGGATCTTGCGGATCTTGTCTTCCGGCATTTCCATCTTGACCGCCAGGGTCGCCGGATCGGGCTCGATGCCGGTTTCCTGCAGGATCTGGCGCGAGATGCGGTTCATCTTGTTGATGGTTTCGATCATGTGCACCGGGATGCGGAT
>CANJDH010000173.1 GCA_947473125.1 Burkholderiales bacterium | reverse complement strand
TACCAGCACACCGCACACCAGGCCTGGGACGCGCGCGTACAAGGCATCCGCTTCCACTTCGTCGTTGATTGACGCGGTGTCCACCACCGCCGCGCCATGCACCTGCTTGAGCCAAACCGGCCCTGCGGGCAGGCAGTCGCGCAGCAGGCTGCGGTTGCGGCTGACGCGATCGGCGTCGTCGCCGCAACGTGTACCGAGGTTCAGGCTGTCATGGGGCGCAAGACTCACGCCACCTGCACGCGTTGTCACAACCGCGCGCACCCGTGCCGGAACATCCCAATCGGGGACCAGCCAGTCCGGGTGCAGGGTGGCACGCGCAGGCATGCGATCACCGATTGTCATGAAGCCTCGAGCTCCGCCAGCAGTGCTGCCATGTCGGCAGGCGGCGCCATTTCGTAGGCGACCACTTTTTTCTGCGCCGGATGCTCGAACGCCAGCCGGCCGGCATGAAGCGCCTGGCGGCCAAACCAGGCACGCGAAGGCATCACGCCATACACCTGGTCGCCCACCAGCGGGTGCCCGATATGGCGCAGGTGGACACGAATCTGGTGGGTCCGCCCGGTTTCGAGGCGGCATTCGACCAGGGTGGCACCGCTTCGATAACTGGCAAGCGGCACGTAATGCGTCACGGCCGGCTTGGCCCCGGTTGCGGCGGCGTCGAGCACGGCCATCAGCTTGCGCTGAGTCGGGTGACGCCCGATCGACGCGTCGATGGTGCCGGCGCTGGCGACGCTCCCCGCCGCGACCGCCAGGTATTCACGCCGCACCGAACGCGCCTGCAGCTGGCGCACCAGCGAGGTCTGCGCTTCCAGGGTTTTGGCCACCACCATCAACCCGCTGGTCTCCTTATCCAGTCGATGCACAATGCCGGCGCGTGGCACGGCCGCCAGAGCCGGCGCATGATGCAACAGGCCGTTGAGCATGGTGCCGCTCCAGTTGCCGGCCCCCGGATGCACGACCAGGCCCGGGGGCTTGTTGATGATGATGACGTCCCGATCCTCAAACCGGATGTCGAGCGCGATCGGCTCTGGCGCGAAGGCATTTTCTTCCGGCGTTGGCGCCGTCGTCAGCTCGACCCACTCGCCGCCAAGCAGGCGCGTTTTCGACCCCGCCGGGACGCCGTCAAGCTTGACTCGCCCGGTTCCGAGCCAATCCTGCAGCCGCGCGCGCGAAAACTGGGGAACCAGGCGTGACAAAAAGAGGTCTATGCGCTTGCCCTGTGGGTTTTCCGGAGCCCTGAAGGCAATCAATTCGCCGGCGCTATCCGCCGCAGGGTCAAAATCATCGTCCCCGGCGCTATAATTTGCGTCCGGTACTCGCGCGCCATCCGCGCCAGAGGGTCCCGGCACACTCTGTGGTGAAGAGTTCGCCCTTCCGTTTTTTTTCGTGGTCCCGTGCATGATTCCTCATCGTACCCTACGCAACCTGCTTGCCTCCGTCGCCCTGCTGTTCCTGCTGGCCGGCTGCGGTTCTACCCCCAGCCAGTACGACGAGACTGCCGGCTGGTCGGCGCAAAAAATTTATACGGAAGCCCGGGAAGAGATGCGCGCCAGCAGCTGGGAGCGCGCCATCAAGCTGCTTGAAACGCTTGAGGCGAAATTTCCTTTCGGCCGCTTTGCGCAGCAGGCGCAGATTGATACTGCCTATGCCTACTGGAAAAGCAATAATGCGGCTTCAGCGCTGGCGGCAGCCGATCGGTTCATGAAACTGTATCCAAACCATCCCAATGGCGACTATGTGCTGTACCTGAAAGGCCTGATCAATTTCAACGAAGACCTTGGGCTCCTTGGAAAAATCTCGAAACAGGATCCGACCGAGCGCGACAACCGCGCGGCCAGGGACTCATTCGACGCCTTCAAGATCCTGCTGGCCCGTTATCCCGAGAGCAAATACGCCGATGATTCGCGTCTGCGCCTGCGCTATCTCGTCTACGCGCTGGCACAGTACGAAGTCCACGTGGCGCGCTATTACGTGCGTCGCGGCGCTCTGCTGGCGGCCGCTAATCGCGCCCAGTTTGCCATTTCCACCTATCCGGACACGCCGGCACAGGAGGAAGCCTTGTTCATCATGTTCCGAGCCTACGACCTGATGGGCCTGACCGACCTGCGCGATGATGCCAAGCGCATCCTTGACAAGAACTTCCCGAACAGCGTGATCGTCAAGAACAACGGGCCGGTGTCGAACGACCCGTGGTGGAAGCTCTGGTAACGGTGCGCCAGGCTTCAAATCTTGATGCGTTCGTCCTCAATGTACTCGGCGACGATCTGATCCATTGAACCGCTGGTCGTAAAGCCCATTCCCAGCGCGCGCGGCGTTTCCAGTTTCGCAGCCCAGGTCTTCACGATCGCCTGGATCCGTTCATCCTTGATGAAGGTCACGCGCCTGGCCGCTGCTTCGCCGCCGAGCTTGCGTAACGAGGCCACCATCTCGGCAACGCTGACAACGATTCCCGGCAGACTCACGGCACGCAGCACGCCCCAGGCTTCGCTGGGCAGGTCGAACGCACGCACCAGGTTCGAAACCACGTCGCGCGGGCCGCACATCCACATCAGGGTCTCGGGCGGCACCGGGCAGCCGTAGTCGATCCCGTTGAGGGGCTCGCGGATCACCGCGCTCGCAAACGAGGACGCCGCCGCATTGGCTTTGCCGGGCCGCACCGATACCGTCGGGATGCGCACCGCGCGCCCGTCGATGAAGCCCTTGCGGTGGTAGTCGGCAACCAGCCATTCGCCAATCAGCTTTTGCACGCCGTACGACGCCTGCGGCGTCGGCGTGGTGGCATCGGTGATTACGTCTGGCAGCGGCGTGCCGAACACCGCGATCGAGCTTGAAAACAAGAGGCGCGGCCGGTTGCCGGCGAGGCGTGCCGCTTCGAGCACGTTGCGCAGGCCGTCGAGGTTGACGCGCATGCCCAGCTCGAAATCCGATTCGGCCTGCCCGCTCACGACTGCGGCAAGATGAAAAATGCCGCCGATCTCCGGTTTGCCGCCATTCACGATCAGAGCGTTGATCGCGCCGACATCGCTGACCTCGCCTTTGACAAAACGCACGCGCGCATCCTGGATGCCAGTTGACGGCTCGGCAATGTCGAACAGGACAATTTCATTGATATCGCCGCGCGCCAGAAGCGTGCGTGCGACTTTCTGGCCAAGAAAGCCGCCACCGCCGGTAATCAGGATCTTCATGTCGTTCCCATTGTTGTTTTTGACGTGTTCATTTTATCTCCCCGGAAAGGAAGCGCTCCGCATCGGCCGCATCGCGGGTGCGCCGCATCGGCGGCAACGCCTGCCAGATGCGGCGGCCGTAGGGCTTCTCGACCAGACGCGTGTCGCCGATCATCAGCACGCCGCGGTCCGCCTCGTCGCGAATCAGGCGGCCGGCGCCCTGCTTGAGCACGATCGCCGCGTGCGGCAACTGAAACTCCATGAACGGGTTGCGCCCCTGCTGCTTCATCGCGTCGATGCGTGCCGACAATACCGGGTCGTCCGGCGGCGCAAACGGCAGTTTGTCAATTACCACCAGTTTCAAGGCATCGCCCTTCACGTCCACCCCTTCCCAGAACGACTGGCTCGCCACCAGCACCGCATTGCCGAGCCGGCGAAAGCGCTCCAGCAGTTCGGTGCGCGAACCTTCACCCTGCAGCAGCAGCGGCAGGTCGAGGCCGCGGCGCTTCAACTGGTCGGTCAGCAGTTCGTGCGCCCGGTTCATCGCGCGCAGGGTGGTGAACAGCATGAAGGTGCCGCCGGCGCCGCTCCGGTTCGCCGCCGCGATCAGCGGCAGCGCCGCTTCCACCACCGCCTCGGTGAATTCCGGCGCGGTCGGCGCCGGCATGTTCTGCGGCACATATAGCAGGGCCTGGTTGGCGTAATCAAACGGGCTGGCCCAGGACTGCGCCCGCATCCCCTCGAGCCCATCAAGGCCCATCTCCCCCAGGTAATGGCTGAAGTCTTCCTTGATCGCGAGTGTCGCCGAGGTAAACACCCAGGCGCGCTTCTCGCCGAGCATCTGGGCACGGAACAACGGCGCCACCGACATTGGCGTCAGATGCAGCTGGAACGACACACCGAACGATTCGACCCAGCGAATCGCCGGGTTTTCCTCGGCGGCAATCGCCTCCTGCGAGGTCGGGCCCCAGTCGCCGAGCCAGCCTTCGATGCCCGATTCAATTTCCACGCAGCGCCGCATCAGCGCTTCAAGCTCCTCATGGCGCTCGGCCTGCGATTCGAGGGCACGTTTGAGATCGAGGAGTTTGACCAGGACCACGCGCAGCGCCGCTTCAAGCTCTTCGCGCTTGCGCAGTTGCGCATGGGCGATGCGCATCCCCGTTTCCGGCAACACCAGGCGCGCGTCGCGCATTGCGTATTCGAGCGTACGCGTCAGCGCCGCCCAGTCGTGTGCCTCGCGCGCATGGGCCAGGCCGCCGCCCTGCGCATCGCGCGCCAGCTCCATGATTTGCCCGGCGGCCACGGTCTTGCCGAAAAACAGCCGTGCCGTCTCGGGCAACTGGTGCGCCTCATCGAGAATCACGGTGTTGCACGCCGGCAGCAACTCGGCCATGCCTTCATCGCGCAGCATGATGTCGGCAAAGAACAGGTGGTGGTTGACCACCACGACATCTGCCTGCAGCGCGTCCTTGCGCGCCGCCATCACGTAACACTCCTTGTAGGACGCGCAATCCTGACCCAGGCAATTCTCGCGCGTCGAGGTAACGTGCTGCCACACCGCTGCGTTTTCAGGCACGTCAGGAAACTCGGCGCGGTCGCCAGACGGCGTGCCCTTCACCCCCTTGGCAATGATGCGCAGGTACTTGGCGTCTTCACGCGTGGGCAGGCGCGCCTCGGACTGCGCGCGTTCCAGGTAGTGGTGGCAAACATAGTTGGCACGCCCCTTGAGCAAGGCCACCGACACCGGCGCCTTGAGTGCCTTGCGCACCGCCGGTATGTCGCGGTGGAACAGCTGGTCCTGGAGGTTCTTGGTGCCGGTGGAAATGATCACCTTGCCGCCCCCGAGCAGCGCCGGCACCAGATAGGCTACGGTCTTGCCGGTACCGGTACCGGCTTCGAGTACCGCCACACCTTCGTGCTCGATCGCCGCCAGGATGGACTCGGCCATCTCAAGCTGCGATGGCCGCGCACGGTAGCCCGGGATCGCTGCCGCCAAAGGTCCTTGCGCCGCAAACAGGGTTGTCAGGTCGATGGCCAACTAGCGCAGGCTCCCGTAGATGCGTTCCGCCAGTTCGCGGCTGATGCCGTCGACGCTCGACAGGTCTTCGACACTGGCGCTGCGCACGCCCTGCAGGCCGCCGAAGCGGGCCAGCAGCTTCTGGCGCCGCCGCGCGCCGATGCCGTCGATGTCTTCCAGGCTTGAGGTAACGCGTGCCTTGTCGCGCTTG
>CANJDH010000172.1 GCA_947473125.1 Burkholderiales bacterium | reverse complement strand
TTCTTCCGGATTCATGCGCAGCGCACGCTCGAATTCGGCTTTGGCACGTGCGCGATCACCCTTGAGCGACCACACATGCCCCTGCGCCATCACCGGCGCCGTATTGCCGGGCGTCATCTTTTCAATTTCGTTGTACAGATCGAGCGCGCGATCGAGGAATTTGAGGCGCACGCACAGCCGCGCCGTGAGCGACAGGTAGAAACGCAGCAAGGCTTTCATTTGGGCGCTCCCGGGACCGCCTGCTGGGCGCGCTTTTGCTCGAGCGCCTCGCACACCTGGTGCCCGGGCTTCTCGGCACACAGCTGCATCTTGCCGATGGCGAGCCCGAGCCAGCAGGCCAGCAAAATGCCAAATGCCGCAAACGGCAGGTGCCGGTCAAGCACGAATTTGGGCGTCACGTAGCGCATCACCGAGACGAACGGCTGGGTGCCCTTGACGAACAACTGGTACACGAAGTTGCCTTCCAGCTTGTGGCGTGCCGGCAGGAAAAACAGCACCAGCAGGCCGCGTGCCAGAAAGAACATTAACGCGATCTCGACGATCGCCTTGATGATTTGCAGCAGGAACAGATTGTCCAAGCGTCCAGTCTCCTTGTTTTCAGCCGGCCGGATCTGCTGCCCGGCTCATCTCCGAAGCGGCGCTCCGGCCGCCCCGGTTATTCCACGTGGTCTATTACAGCGATTGCTTGAGTTGCTCCAGGATCGCCGGATTCTCCAGCGTCGACACGTCCTGGGTGATGTCTTCATTCTTGGCGACCGAACGCAACAGGCGCCGCATGATTTTGCCGGAACGCGTCTTGGGCAGGTTGTCGCCAAAGCGGATTTCCCTGGGCTTGGCGATCGGCCCGATCTCCTTGCCGACCCAGTCGCGCAGTTCTTTTGCCATCGCCTTGGCGGCCTCGCCGGTCGGCCGCGGCCCCTTGGTGACGACGAAGGCGACGATCGCTTCGCCGGTCAGGTCATCCGGGCGCCCCACCACGGCCGCTTCGGCCACCAGCTTCGTATTGGCGACCAGCGCTGATTCAATTTCCATCGTGCCAAGGCGATGGCCCGACACATTGAGCACATCATCAATACGGCCGGTGATGGTGAAGTAGCCGCTGGTCTTGTCGCGGATCGAGCCGTCGCCGGCCAGGTAAAGCTTGCCGCCCAACTCTTCAGGAAAGTAGGTCTTTTTGAAACGCTCCGGGTCGCCCCAGATGGTGCGCACCATCGACGGCCAGGGGCGCTTGACCACCAGGATGCCGCCCTGGCCGTTCGCCAGATCGTGGCCGGCTTCGTCCACGATCGCCGCCATGATGCCCGGCAAAGGCAGGGTGCATGAGCCCGGCACCATGGGCGTCGCACCGGGCAGCGGTGAAATCATGTGGCCGCCGGTCTCGGTTTGCCAGAACGTATCGACAATCGGGCAGCGCGCGCCGCCGACGTTTTCGTAGTACCACATCCAGGCTTCCGGATTGATCGGCTCGCCGACCGAACCCAGAATGCGCAGGCTTTTCAGGTCGAAGTTGCGCGGGTGGGCTTTCGGGTCGGTCTCGGAGGCTTTGATCAACGAGCGAATCGCCGTGGGTGCCGTATAGAACACCGAGCATTTGTGCTTCTGGATCATGCTCCAGAAACGGCCGGCGTTGGGGTAGGTGGGCACACCCTCAAACACGATTTCGGTACCGCCTGCCGCGAGCGGGCCGTAGGCCACATACGAATGGCCGGTCACCCAGCCGATGTCGGCCGTGCACCAGAACACGTCGCGGGCCTTCAGGTCGAAAGTCCACTGCATGGTCAGCTTGGCCCACAGCAGGTAACCGCCGGTGGAGTGCTGGATGCCCTTGGGCTTGCCGGTGGAGCCCGACGTGTACAGAATGAACAGCGGGTGCTCGGCATTGACCCATTCGGGCTCGCACACGTCGGACTGGCCGGGCTCGAGGTCGTGCCACCAGACATCGCGTTTCGGCGCCATCGCCACCGGGTTGCCGGTACGGCGATACACGATCACCGAGTGCACCGCGTCGCAGCCGCCCAGGCCGAATGCCTCGTCGACGATATTCTTGATCGGCAGCGCCTTGCCGCCGCGCAGTTGTTCGTCTGCCGTGATCACCGCCACCGCGCCGGCGTCGATGATGCGCTCCTGCAGGCTCTTGGCCGAAAACCCCCCGAACACCACCGAGTGAGTGGCACCAATGCGCGCGCAAGCCTGCATCGCGATCACGCCTTCGATCGTCATCGGGATGTAGATGATGACGCGGTCGCCCTTCTTGACACCGCGGCTCTTGAGCACATTGGCAAATTTGCACACGCGCTGGTGCAGGGCGCGATAGCTGATGGTGCTCGACGTGCCGTCGTCCGCTTCGAAAATGATCGCAGTCTTGTCGGCGTTGCCGTTGGTCAGGTTGACGTCGAGGCAGTTGTACGAGGCGTTTAGTTCTCCGTCATGGAACCATTTGTAGAACGGCGCGCCCGATTCATCGAGCGTCTTGGTGAACGGTTTTTTCCAAACGAGGTTTTCGCGCGCCAGCCGACCCCAGAATCCTGCGTAGTCGCCGTCCGCCTCGGCGCACAAGGCACGATAGGCCTCCATGCCCGAAATCGCCGCGTCCTTCACCAGCGCCGGCGGCGGATTGAATATGCGGCTCTCCTGCTTGACTGATTCGGTATTCGACATGCGTTGCTCCTGCAAGTGAATTGATGGTGAGCGTCCAGGATTTCATCATGAACATCACACCTGACGTCCAACTTACTTGCCAATTCGATTACGATGACCGCCTGCGCGCAATTGAGAGACGAATCAAAAGCATGCATCACCCCATTGACCCACGCTGACAGTAATTTTCATTCCTTACAAGTAACTTACGCCGGCGCTGCAAAACAACGGCATTTCATGCTGCGAAGCAGCATTGAGACATGCGCGCCTTTCCCTTTATCGCAACGCAACATCGAGAATCGCATGGTTGACTTCATTCGCGACTTTGACCCGGCCTACGGCTCCCTGGCACGAATCTCACCGTTGGTGCGCCGACTGGTGGCGCCCAATCGCAGCCCGTTCACGGCTTGGGGGACCGGCACCTACGTGGTCGGCCATGGCGCGGTGGCGGTGATTGACCCCGGGCCGCATGACGCGGCGCACATTGACACGCTGCTTGCCGGCCTTGGTGACGAACGCGTATCGCACATCGTCGTGACGCATACCCATCTGGACCATTCTCCTGGCGCACGCCTGCTGCAGGCACACACCGCCGCCCCCATCGTCGGCTGCGCGCCGCACGCACGCACCGGACCGAATGACGAACCGGTGGAGGAAGGGGGCGATTTCGATCATCAACCCGACACCCTGCTGCACGACGGTGACGTCGTCCGCGGCGAGGGTTGGAGCCTGTCTGCCGTGCATACGCCGGGGCATACCTCGAACCACCTGTGCTACGCCCTCGCCGAGGAACGCGCACTGTTTTCCGGTGACCACGTGATGGGCTGGTCGACCACGGTGGTATCTCCGCCTGACGGCGACATGGCGCACTATATTGCGTCACTGCGCAAGCTGCTGGCCCGCAGCGACCAAACGCTCTATCCGACTCACGGCGCGCCGATCACCGCACCCGGGCCCTTTATCGAACAGTTGATCGCGCACCGCCTGGAGCGCGAGGAGCAGATCCTGGCCTGCCTGCGCGACGGCCTGGTCGTGATCCCCGACATCGTGGCCCGCCTCTACGCCGATGTGGATGCTCGCCTGCATCGCGCGGCGGCGCGTTCGGTCGAGGCGCATCTGGTGGCACTCGAACGCAGCGGGCGCGTCGTCCGGCGCGCACACGCCTACCAGTTGGTCTGACAATACCGGCCTGAACAAAACAAAAAAGGCCCAAGAATGGCTCTGGAAGCCATTTTTGGGCCCGGTCCCCTCAACCGCCGTCAACGCGACGTGGTCATAGCGGACTGTTACGCAGCTTTTCTGGCAGCCGTCTGGTCCGCTTTCTTCTCCTCGAAAAACTGCTCATCTTCGGTAGACCCGTGCAGCGCCGTGGTCGATGCATTGGCGCCCTGCACGGCCTGCGTGATCGCGTCGAAGTAGCCGGTGCCGACCTCGCGCTGATGTTTGACGGCCGTGAAACCCTTTTCAGCTGCGGCGAATTCCTTCTGCTGCAGTTCGACAAACGCACTCATGTTGTTGCGCGCATAGCCGTAGGCCAGCTCGAACATCGAGTAGTTAAGCGCATGGAAACCGGCCAGTGTGATGAACTGGAACTTGTAGCCCATGCTCCCAAGCTCGCGCTGGAACTTGGCGATGGTGGCATCGTCGAGATTGCGCTTCCAGTTGAACGAGGGCGAACAGTTGTAGGCCAGCATCTTGCCCGGGTAGACCTTCTGCACGCCTTCGGCAAAACGGCGTGCGAACTCCAGATCGGGCGTACCGGTTTCGCACCAGACCATGTCGGCGTACTCGGCGTAGGCAATGCCGCGCGCCAGCGCCTGGTCGAAGCCCTTGCAGGTACGGTAGAAGCCTTCCTGGGTACGCTCGCCGGTAATGAACTGGCGGTCACGCTCATCGCAGTCCGAGGTCACCAGATCGGCCGCTTCCGCGTCGGTGCGCGCCAACAACACCGTCGGCACACCCATCAGGTCTGCAGCCATGCGCGCGGCCTTGAGCTTGTCGACTGCTTCCTGGGTCGGTACCAGCACCTTGCCGCCCATGTGGCCGCATTTCTTGACCGATGCCAGCTGGTCTTCGAAGTGCACACCGGCGGCACCGGCCTCGATCATCGCCTTCATCAGTTCATGTGCGTTGAGCACGCCGCCAAAACCGGCTTCGGCATCCGCCACGATGGGCGCCATGAAATCGATCTGCTCGGCATGGTTGTCGAAGCTTTCCATATGCTGGATCTGGTCGGCGCGCATCAGGGCGTTGTTGATGCGCTTGACCACCGTTGGCACCGACGTGGTCGCATACAGCGACTGATCCGGATACATCGACAGCGAATCATTGGCGTCAGCCGCCACCTGCCAGCCGGACAGGTACACCGCCGGCACACCTGCCTTGACCTGCTGCATCGCCTGGTTGCCGGTCAACGCGCCCAGCGAATTGACGAACGGCCGTTCGTTGCACATTTTCCAGAGTTTTTCGGCGCCGGAGCGGGCGATGCTGTACTCGACCTGCACGCTACCGCGCAAACGGTAGACGTCGGCGGCGCTGTAGTCGCGGCTGACACCTTTCCAACGGGGGTTTTCGTTCCAGTCTTTCTGGATCTTCTGGATTTCAAGGTCACGGCTCGTCATGGTGTTTCTCCTTCAAGTCAGGAATGGAAAATAATCAACCATTGCTTAAAACGCCCTCTTTTGCCTTTGCCCTGTTGACCGGACTGCGGCGACAGCTAAGCAACTTGAAGCGCATGTTGCGGCCCAACATGACGCCATGCAACAGATTTAGCGACGTGTAGCACTTACTTAA
>CANJDH010000171.1 GCA_947473125.1 Burkholderiales bacterium | reverse complement strand
GGTGCTGGTGCCGGTGCTGGTGCTGGTGCCGGTGCTGGTGCTGGTGCCGGTGCTGGTGCTGGTGCCGGTGCTGGTGCTGGTGCCGGTGCTGGTGCTGGTGCCGGTGCCGCGATCGGTTCAGGCGCTGGCGCTGGTGCCGCGATCGGTGTCGGTGTGGGCGCGGGCGCCGGCACAGTTTCCGCCACGGCCACTGCCGCCGGAACTGCTGCTGCCGGCGCAAGCCAGCCAAACATCCGCCCCAACACTCCCGACTTTTCGGCAGCTGCGGTTGCTGCCGGCGGCGGCACTGCTGCAAGCGCTGCAGCCGGCGGCTCCAGGGGCGGCGCGGTTGTCAGATTGCTTACCCCTGCAACGCCGGCGGCGCCGGGAACCGGAGCTGAACTGCCTGCAGCCGTCGGCGCAGGTGCCGCAGCCGCAGAGGACGACGGCTTCATCCAGCCGAACATGCGCCCCATGAACCCCGGTGCTTCATCGGTGCCAGAGGCGGTGACAATGGCGCCACCGGAAGCCGTGCCGCCCGCATTTTCTGAAATGTCCTGCGGCGGAGGCACATCCACCGCCTCCCATTTTTGCAGGCGTTCCGCCGCATCAAAAAATAGCGTCAGGCGGCGTTTCTCGGGGTCGCTCCAGCCCTTGGCGGAACGAAAGATGTAATCCCAGCGCGACGCATGGAACACATCGGTGAGCAGCGGCGTACCAAGGATGAAACGCACCTGCTCCTTGGTCTGCCCGGCCTGCAATTTTTCCACCATGTCGAGGGTGACAAAATTGCCCTGCTGGATGTCCATGCGATAGGGCGTGACGATTTGCGGCACGTACTCGCGCAGCGAGGACGTGGTCGAACACCCGGGCAATGCAAGCGCCACAACGAGCGCCGCGCCAAAGCCGGCACCGCAGGATGTTCTGGAACACGCGCCGATTGCGGCTTGGAGGGTCGATTTCACGAGGGGATTTGCCGCAGTTGAGCCAAACCCGTTATGATACTTGAAAGGGTACCCGGTTCCCGCCATTCTGCGTCTGTTTCACGCGTAAGCCACGTTGTCCTGATCGGGATTTTGTCCCTCGCCCCAGCCCCGCCCCTTCCGTATTCACCTTTTCACCCCGTTCCTGAACTTTCGCTTACCGCCGTTCATGCCACGTTCCGCTTCCCCGGCGCCCGCCGCTACAGAAGACCCGCACAGCGCCGCCCAGAACCCGAGCGACCTGCGCAACATCGGCTTGAAGGCAACCGGCCCGCGCCTGCGCATCCTCGAATTGTTTCAGACCAGCGACGTGCGCCACATGAGCGCCGAAGACGTGTATCGCCTGCTGCTCGCCGAGAAAATGGAAGTCGGCCTGGCCACCGTGTATCGCGTGCTGACCCAATTTGAGCAGGCCGGCCTGCTCGAACGCCATCATTTCGAATCCGGCAAAGCCGTGTTCGAGCTCAACGAAGGCTCGCACCACGACCACCTGGTGTGCCTGCAGTGCGGCCGTGTCGAGGAGTTTTACGACCCGGAGATCGAACGGCGCCAGAAAAAAATCGCCAAGGAGCGCGGCTTCAGCCTGCACGACCACTCACTGTCGTTGTACGCCGACTGCGTCAAGACCCACTGCCCGCATCGCGGCCAGAATCCTGGAGCGCGCTAGCCGCCCCCGATGGAATCCTGGCTTACCGCGTTTGCGACGTCTACCACGCTGGTGGCGGTCGCCGAAATCGGCGACAAGACGCAACTGCTGTCATTCGCCCTGGCGGCGCGCTTTCGCAAGCGCGGCACCATCATCCTCGCGATTTTTATCGCCACGTTGGTCAACCACGCGCTGGCCGGGTCGGTCGGCGTGCTGCTGGCGCAATGGCTGTCGCCGCGCACTACGTCGCTGCTGGTCGGCATCGGCTTCATCGCGTTCGGCGCGTGGGCGCTGGTGCCCGACACGCTTGACGAAGAACCCAAGGGCCATGGCGGCGTGTTCATGACCACGCTGGTGGCGTTTTTCATCGCCGAGATGGGTGACAAGACGCAACTGGCCACGATCGGCCTGGGCGCGCGCTTTCCGTTCCCGGTCGCAGTCGTGCTGGGCACCACCATCGGCATGATGATCGCCAACATTCCTGCGGTGCTGATCGGCCATCGCCTTGCCGACAAGCTGCCGCTGCGCGCGATGCGCCTGATCGCCGCCACCCTGTTCGTGGCGACCGGCGCGATTACGCTGTGGCTGGCACCGGCAGCGTAGCGCGCCAGAGCTGCGCGAAATTCGGATAGGTTTCACCGATCTCGTTCAACACGCGGCCGCGCATCAGCACCAGCGCGGTGGCGTCGGGAGCCGCGGTTTGTGTCACCTGCTCCGCCACATCGAAGTCAAACCCGGTCTGGTCGCGCACTTCTTCGAGGCTGTGGCCGGGGTGCACGCTGAGCAATACAAAGCGGCGCCGCAGCTTGTCGAAATCAAACAGACACAGCCCGGTAAGCATGGCATGCGGCCCGCCGGGGCGATACACGCGGTCGTCGCGCGGGCCGGCAGCAGAAATGAAATCCACCCTGGGCACGAACACGCGCCGCGTGTGCTCTTCCCGAAACAGGATCACGCGCGGCACCAGGTGGTAAAGATAGGCCGAGCCGAACGAGCCGGGCCAGCGCACGCCCCCCTGCGGGTAGCCGTCGGTACCCACCAGGTTGATGTTGGCGTCACCGTCGATCTGGCCTCCGCCAAGAAAAAATGCGTCGATGCGCCCCTGCGCGGCCAGGTCGAACAACTCCACCCCGCCATTGGTGAACGCGTTGTGGCGCCGCGAGCCGAGCACGCTGACGCGCGTGGCGCCCGCCGCTGAACCTTCGGACAGTGCCCGCGTCAGCAGCGCCGCCGCGCCCGGGATCGGTGACGACGCACCCACCGCCACATGGCGCACCCCGGCCAGCAGGCGCGCGATGCTGCCGATCAGCAGTTCAGTCGGCGTAACCGCGGCGCTCAAGCAGCCGCCCCCGCCAACTCGCCAAGACCCGCTCCCACCAAGGGTTTCAGGGCTCCATCACCAGCCAGCCATTGCGCAACCACGCTCTCGAAACCCTCTGCAGTGCGCGCCATCTGCACATAGGCACGCATCCACGCGGCGTCGATCGGGTAGGCATCGCCATAGCCCAAGGGCCACATGCCTTTGGGTGCGTGCGCAATCGCCTCGATATACAGCGCGGGAATCGTCGCGCCGGAGCGCGCGTCGTCATCGAGCAAATTGCCTTCGACCACCTGCTCCACCGTCACCAATGTCTTGCGGGAGGCGTGTGCCAGCAGCATCAGCTCGCGCTGGCGGCCGATGAACACATTGCCGAAACGGTCGGCCAGGGGGGCATGGAATAGCGCCACGTCAGGCCCGATCGCGGCAATCGCCACGATCTTGTCGTCGGTGCCGAACGGGTTATCGATGACGCGCCAGTCATCGCGATGCTTGAGCAGATCGCTGCCGATGATGCCGCGCAGGGGCATGAACGGCAGGCCCTTCTGCGCCGCCTGCAGCCCGGCGTAGATCGCCGGACAGGTGGCGTCTTTCATGCGAATACTGCCCGCCTTGATGGCGCGCGTGAAGCACGGCCCGGTGCCGAACTCGCTCAAGGTGATGCCGGATGATTCAACCGTCGCCACACACCCCGCACCGATCAGCACATCGGCCTGCAGGCCACTCACCGGCACCGTCACCAGATGCAGGTTGCGCACGCCGCGCCGCACCAGCTCGCGCGTCGCCGCCATGGCGACGCCGCTTTCGTCCTTGGCGACCACCAATTTGGCGCCATCGGGCACCAGCGCCGCCAGTGCACGTATATCAACCAGGTTATTGACCACACTCATGGGAATTGCCTCCTGTCCGGTGCGAGTATATTCCTGCGGCCGGCGCGACACCGAACCTGCGCACCACGCCACAAAATTGCCGTCGTCAAACGGCGCAACCTGGGGCAAGCCTCGGCACCCCGTGTTTTCGGCAACCATTGGCAAAAAGTCATCTGCAGATTGACCTCGGTAGCGAAAAACTACTATAATGGAAGGCTATTCCTCGATAGCTCAGTCGGTAGAGCGACGGACTGTTAATCCGCAGGTCCCTGGTTCGAGCCCAGGTCGGGGAGCCACCGAATTGTTGTTGTGATTCTTGCACTTAGCCCAGCCATCGCGGTTGGGCTTTTTGCATTTTGGGGGGCGGAATTGCGCAAGTCCGTGGGTGGGTATTGGGACGGCGAGCACCTTCTCAGGCACGGGAGCGTCCACGAAACCTGGGGTACTTCACCACTACAATCACCAGCGCCCACCCATGGCCTTGGGCGACCTCCCCCTAAAAAGCGGCTGGACATGGCCCCTTAGTTCTACTTGATAACGCCCCCGAAAATGGGAGGATTGCCGCATGAGCTCGGTACCCAACATTTTTCTAATCGCAGCGCCGGAACCTGTTTCCGAAGACAGGTTCACTTCCCTTCTGCATTATCTAATCGATAGCGTTCCAAGTATTGGGCAAGGATTGGTCGATGTAATCTGCAAGAAATCCGGCGTCACTCCGGGAAAATTTTTGTATGCCGAAGATCATCCTGTTGGCGATGAGAACAATAGGCCAGACTTTCTGCTTTCGTGCAGGGAGTTCGACATTAGATGCGAACACAAGTTGGACAGCGATTTAGGTGAGTTTCAGTTGGAACGCTATCTGAAATTACCGAAGAATCGCCCGGAAATTCCGACATACCTTGTGCTGATTGCGAACCGAAACATCGATGTTCCCGTGTACGCCATTGAGAACGACAGTTTTTTGCGTCCAAGCGACTCCTCAAGACACTATTTCAACTGGCAAGACTTCTTTCCAGTGATCGCATCGCATGAGGATCGACTGTCGCAGGATTTCGCTTCGTTCATGCGGCATCTAGGGATGGCACCATTACAGCTTCCCGGAGACTGGGCCAATCTATTCATTGACACGGCAACAGTAAAGCAACTGGATGAGGCCTTCACGGATACGCGTATCTTCTTCCAGGATATGGGCGCGCATTGCCAAGGCGGTGTACGAGGTTTTCAGGTTAGGCGCCCGCTTGACTGGCTGCATCTTCTATACATCTCAGTCGAGCACGTCGCTACACCATTTGCCGAGGGCATTGAGTCACCATTCATAGTAGCCCGGTTCTATGTTCCAGAATCAGAAACGTCCAGGATCCAGCATTTAAAGGCGGGTGATGTCGCTTGCAACACTGGGCGTGTGATAGGTCGAACCGCAAACACCCGCGCAGATTGGAACAAGTCGCTAGTAATGACTTATGAATGCGTTGGCAGTCTCAAGGATCATATTGCGGAAACCACGTATGAGACGCGCGACAATTTCCTCAGGTTCGCTCAGGCGGCATTTAGACACGTCACAATCTCACCTTCCTGATTCGTCGCCACCAACATATTTTTCCAAATCAGGGGAATAGCTTGAGAGTAGTCTCGTACAACTTGCATTTCGGCGGGAACAAGGGCGCCGGTAATCCGTGGCAAAAGCTGTTTCAGGAACTCGCTCCCGAGATCGTGTTTGCGCAGGAGACATTTGATCCCACGACGTACCTTTCCGCTGAAGGCATGCGTGGTGTCAAGGGGTGTGTCTGGTCAAAGGTGGATGGACGCGCCTGGGGAAGCGCAATCCTTT
>CANJDH010000170.1 GCA_947473125.1 Burkholderiales bacterium | reverse complement strand
TCACGGATAGCATAGCTGCATGTTGAATCGAAGTATGCCAGCTACGCATGCCGTCCCGCCCCAGGGCTTGATCCGGGACGATGTGTACGACCGGATTCGCGGCGAAATCCTCACCTGCGTGCTCAAGCCCGGTTCGCTGGTCCAGGAAAACGACCTGGCTTTGCGCTATGCGGTGAGCAAGTCCCCGGTGCGCGACGCGTTGTTGCGTCTGCAGGAGCAGGGTCTGGTGGACGTGCTGCCGCGCAAGGGCTACCGGATCAAGCCGATTTCGGTGGCCGATGCTGCCGAGATGTACGAAATGCGCGCGCTTCTTGAGCGTGCCTGCATCACGCGCGCGGTCGACCATGCGCCGGATGCCGTGCTGGCGGCGCTCGACCGCTTTCGCAAGAGCGGCAAGACACCGGATCTGCCGTCATGGATCGCCTACAACCGCGCGTTCCACGTTGCCGTGGCGGAGGCTGCCGGCAATGCGCGCCTGGCGCGGGCCGCGCGCTACATCATCGAGGAATTTGACCGCCTCACTTATATGAGCATCGCCCATTTCGACACCGGTGGCCTGTCGGCGCTGGTGGCCGAGCATATCGAGCTGATCGACGCGCTGCAGCGGCGCGACAAGCGCGCCGCCCTGGCGACGGCGCGCGGCCATGTCGAAGACGCGCGTGACCGTCTGCTCGAATCCCTTTCCAACCTGGCCGTCGTGCCCTGATCAAAGGAACCATCCATGCAATCCAGAGCAGCCCGCGTGCACGCCCCCGGCGGACCGGAAGTTGTCAAGGTCGAAGTGCTTGACCTGCCCGAGCCCGGCGCCGGCGAAGTGCTGATCCGCCACACCGCAATCGGCTTCAATTTTCAGGATGTCTATACGCGTTCGGGGTTCTACCCCGCACCGATGCCCACCGGCCTTGGCACCGAGGCCGCAGGCGTGGTCGAGAAGGTCGGCCCGGGCGTGACCACGTTCAAGCCCGGCGACCGCGTCTGCTACGCGAGCGGCCCGGGCCTGGGCGCCTGCGCCAGCCACCGTGTGTTTGCGGCGGACCGCCTGCTCAAGACGCCCGACGGCATCTCCGACGAGCAGGCCGCGGCGATGCTGCTCAAGGGCATGACGGTCGAGTATTTGATGCAGCGCTGCTACCCGGTCAAGGCGGGCGAGTTCGTCCTGATGCATGCGGCAGCCGGCGGCGTCGGCCTGCTCGCCGGGCAGTGGGGCAAGCATCTTGGCGCCACCATGATCGGCGTCGCCGGCGGCCCTGACAAGGTCAGACTGGCGCTGGCCAACGGCTATGCCCATTGCATTGACCGCAACAGCGAAGATGTGGTGGCGCGGGTCAAGGAGATCACCGGTGGTGCCGGCGTCCCGGTGGTTTACGACTCGGTCGGCAAGGCCTCGTTCGAGCAGTCGCTCAACAGCCTGGCGCCGCGCGGCTTTTTTGTTTCGTTCGGCACCACCACCGGCGCGCCGCCGCCAATCGAGGCCGGCGTGTTGCAAAAGATGGGTTCGCTGTATTTCACGCGCCCGACCCTGGTGACCTACACGGCGAAGAATGAAGAACTGCGCGCCTCGGCCGCCGCCGTGTTCGAGCTGTTTCTCAAGGGAGTGCTCAAGGTGTCGATCAACCAGCGCTACCCCCTTGTTGATATTGCCAAGGCGCATGCCGACCTCGAAGCCGGCCGCACCACCGGTTCCACCATCATCGTTCCCTGATCCATCGTCCCTGACTGGAGGCGTCATGCCACTCGCCCATATTGAGCATTATCTGATCGCCGCCGATGACATGGAGGCCACCAAGGCCTGGTACTGCTCCGTGCTCGGTATGGCGGAAGGCTGGCACCCGGAATTCAATTTCCCGGTGGTTTGGCTGTATCTGGATGGCAAGGACGTCGTGCACATCAGCCAGAGCGCGAAAAACGCCACCGACAACCAGAAGACCTACCTTGGGCGTACCTCGCAAAATACCGGGTCGGGTACCGGGGCACTGGACCACATCGCATTTCGTGCCACCGGCCTGCCGGACATGATGGCGCACCTCAAGCAGCACAAGGTCGACTTCAAGGAGCGCCGTGCCAACGGGCAGGCGCTGTACCAGCTGTTCATGTTCGACCCGAACGGCATCAAGGTCGAACTCAATTTCGATGCCGCCGAGGCGTCCGGCTTCACCCCGGAAGTCAATGCGGCAACGTTCGTCAAACAATCCTGAAACAAAACCACGGAGATACACGAGATGTATGTAGCGAATGCAAAGCGGCTGACCCTGGCCGGTGCCGAGAAAATGGTCGACACGGCAATTGCCGGTGCGCAAAAGGAAGGTTTGGCGATCAGCGTCGTCGTCGCGGACAGCGGCGGCAACGTCATCCTCGCCAAGCGCATGGACGGCGGGCGCTTTCACACTATCCACTCGTCCACCACCAAGGCGGTCACCGCCGCTTCCAACAAACGGCCCACCACTTCGAAGGGCGCAGTCGGCCAGGACCTCGACACCACGCACGCCATCGGCCTGGCCATGGCCGCGGGGGCGGACCGCTGGACTGCGATGGAAGGCGGCATGCCGGTGATCGTCGACGGCGAATGCATCGGCGGCATCGGTGTCTCGGGCGGCAACTGGAGCCATGATTCGGCGCTGGCACAGGCTGCGGTCGAGTCGATTGGCGCATCGATCCAGATCGACGCCAAAAAATAACCGCACGTCAAAGAGGAATCCCCGCAATGTCATTCGAACCGATCAACGTCGCCTGCCTGGGCATGGGCTGGTGGTCCGATGTGCTGGCCGACGCCATGCAGCGCTCGGACAAATTCAACATTCGTTCCTGCTACACGCGCTCTGAAGACAAGCGTACGGCATTCGCCAAAAAATACGGCTGCAGCGCTGCGCCAAGCTATGAAGCGATGCTGGCCGACAAGTCGATTGACGCCATCATCAACACCACGCCGAACAACGTGCACTTGGAGACCACGCGCCAGGCGGCTGAGGCCGGTAAACACGTGTTTCTCGACAAGCCGATTGCGAATACCCTCGCCGAAGGGCGCGCCATCACCGAAGCCTGCCGCAAGGCAGGCGTGGTGCTGGCGCTCGGCTACCAGCGTCGTCGCGAAAGCCAGTTCCGCTGGATCAGGAAGCAAATCGACGACGGCGTGTTCGGCCGCCTCGTCAATGCCGAGGCCAACATCAGCCGCGACCGGCTCGGCAAGATCGACCTCAACTCGTGGCGCTACCAGGCGGCGGGCATGCCCGGCGGCGTAATGCTGCAGATCGGCGTGCACTATGTCGATGTGCTCGAATACCTGATGGGCCCGATCACGGCGGTCAGCGGCCAGCTCGCGCAACTGGTGCTGCCGGGCGACAACCCCGATGTCGCCACGCTGCTGTTGCAGCACGAAAACGGCGCGCTCTCGACCGTGAACGCGAGCTACGCCTCGGCGTCGGAGAACTACGTGATGAACATCTACGGCAAGGACGCGAGCGCCTATTACGACCTGCACGGCGGCCTGCGCTTCGTCAAGCGCGGCACCGACAAGGCGGTGTCGGTGCCGTTCGAGAAGAACGACACCTTCGTTGACGAGCTCGACGAGTTCGCCGCGGCAGTGCGTGGGCAGGGCAAGCCCGAAACCGGGGGTGAGTACGCTACCCGTTCGCTCGGCGTGATCCGTGCCGGCATCATTTCGGCGCGCGAAGGCCGGCGTGTGCAACTGGCCGAGGTGCTGGCCGATCCGAATGCCTGAACCAGCCTAAGCGGAGAGACAACATGAACCTGAAGCAATCTTTTCGGCGCGCTGCCGGGCTGCTCGGCCTGGTTGCGGCGTCAGTTTCGGCACAGGCGCCGATCGCCGGGGGCGCGCCGCTCGACTTCGTGGTGATTTTCCCGGCTGGATCGTCGGCCGATGTCAGCGCGCGCATCCTCGCCGACGGAATCGCCAAGAACCTCGAGCAGGCGGTGCCGGTCAGCAACAAGCCGGGAGGGGGCGGCGCCGTCGGATACAAGTTTGTTGCCGGGGCGCGACCGGATGGCCGCACCCTGGTGTGGAACTCGAATTCCGTTTCCACCACGTTTCACAGCGGCGCGATGGATATCGACTACAAGGCGTTCGAACCGGTGGCGCGCGTCAGCATCGAAATTCCCGCGGTCGTGGTGCAGGCCTCCTCGCGATGGAAGACGTTGCCAGAACTGCTCGACTACGCGCGTGCCAACCCGGGCATGCTCAAGGTCGGCAACTCCGGCACCGGCAGCCACACCCACATGGCGGCTGCTGCACTGTTCGAGGCGGCCGGTGCGACGGTGCTTGATGTGCCGTTCAGTGCCTCCCAGGTTGTGCCGAGCCTTCTCGGCGGGCACGTTGATGCCTTGATCCAGTTGCCTGGCGCCGTGGTGCCGCACGTCAAGAGCGGCGCACTGCGCGTGTTGGGCGTGCTCGGCTCCAAACGCGACCCGGTGTTTCCCGATGCGCCGACCGCGTCGGAGTTGGGCGTGCGGGTTGCCGCAATGGATCTGTGGCGCGGCATTGGCGTGCCCAAGGGCACTCCCCGGGCGGTAGTCGCCCGCCTTGAAAAAGCGATCGAGGCGTCGATGAGCAGGCCCGAGTTTGTCAGCGCCGGGCAGAAATTCGGATTTATTCCCGCCTTCCTGGGCGCCGACGAATTCGGCCAGCTGATTGCCCGCGACGACGAGCTGATCGCACGGCAAATGCAGGCGCTCGGGCTGAAAAAGAAACCCTGAGGCGCATGGTTCAGCGTGCGTGCCAGTAGCGCGCACGGCTGCTTCGATAGGTCTCCACCTCGATTGCCGCAGCAGCGAAGCGTAGCGTGACCGCGCCATCCGCGTCGGTGCGCAGAATACTCGCCGTACTTTGGCGATAACGCTGCAGCACGTCCGGCGCCGGGTGGCGAAAGCGATTGCGGTATCCGACCGGGATGATGATCATGCCCGGCTGTACGGCCTGCAAGAAGCCCGGCGTTGACGAGGTCTTGCTGCCGTGATGCGGCGCAATCATTACCTCGCTTGCCAGAGCGGTGTTGCCGGCCAAGGCGCCGGCTGTCATTCGTGCTTCAACGTCGGCCTCGATGTCTGCGGTGAGCAGCACGCTGCGGCCATGTGCGGTGAGGCGCATCACACAGCTTAAGGCGTTGTCGCGTTTCGGTACCTCTGCCTGATAGTCGCCTTCCTGCGGATGCAGCACCTCAAAGCGCACACCATCCCAATCCCAGTGCTGGCCCGCCGTGCAACGGTGCGACGTCGCTGCGGCCTCGCGCACCGGATGCCCGGCATTGAGCGAAGTGGCCAGCCAGTCGGTTGGCACCGCACGCAGCACCGACTGCGCGCCGCCACTGTGGTCGTTGTCATCATGGGTGATCACCATGCCGTCGAGGCGATTCACGCCGGCGCCGCGCAGGAACGGCACGACGACGCGATTGCCGCTGTCGGCGTCCGGTGAGTAGCGCGGCCCGGCGTCGTAGAGCAGGGCATGGTTGGCGGTGCGCGCCACGATCGCCAGCCCCTGGCCGACATCAAGTACTGTCAACCACAGGTTGCCAGCCGCTGGTCGCGGCGCCGGCAGCAGCACCAGCGGCATCATCCACGCCACCCCCTGGATGCGCCATGCGAGTGGCCACGGAATCAGGCACCAGAGAGCACCGGCAATGGCCAGCAGCACGGCCCACAAGGGCGGCTCGGCACGCTGCCATACCGCCCACTCGAAGCCGTTGAGCCAGTCGAGATAGGCCATCAGCCATTCGACCACCCAATGTGCGAGCGCGGCCACTGC
>CANJDH010000169.1 GCA_947473125.1 Burkholderiales bacterium | reverse complement strand
GTTGGAGTTACGGCATGTCAAGGGAGAGGAAAAGAAGGGCCTTATTCCGCGGGCGGTCAGCAAGGATTCGGCGCAAGTCCAAAAATTGCTCATCAAGAATTTACAAAACCCGGATTTGTTTGACGCCAATACGGACAAGTTCACCAAAGCGAAATAGTCACCTGCCCGATTTGCGCAAGCAGATGTGAAGACATGGTTTGCAAATAAGAATTTCAGGGAGACATCTTGAACAAAATCAGCAAGTCTGCCCGGGCTCTGGCAGCAAGTGCATTGCTAGCCTTTGCGGGGGCTGCGCTCCCGGGGCAAATCGTTGGTGTCAAGGTTGAGCCCGCCACCGCGCGAGTCGGCGATCAAGTCAAGGTGACAGTTGAGGGCGAGGACGAAAGCATTTGCGGTCTGCGCGTTGAATACGGCAACGGCGACGTCGACGTCACCAAAATGCGTGCCGGGCGCGACGACTTTCCGCGCAGTTTCATGAAGAGCTATAACCAGCCGGGCACTTACATCCTGATCGCAAAAGGCGGTCGGGATGGCACGGCGTTTGGGTGCATGGGTGAAGTCAAAACCACGGTTACCATTTTGGAAGCGCCCAAGCCGGCCATTGCGCTCGTCGCGTCACCTGAAGCCGCGCCCACTCTGGCTCCCTCGGGCGCTGCTCAAGCAATACAACGGGCCTCTCCTCCGCAGACGACGGTCAATTCGGGATTCAATGGTGATATCAACGGGCTGACCTATTCCACGCGACCCGGTAAATCCCTGTATTTCAGTGGGAATGTGCAAGGTAAGCCGGTGCGCCTTATTCGAGCCGGTGCGCTCGGTTCGGGTACGTGGACGATTTACTCGGGTACGCCCTTGAATCGAGTCCGAATGACGGTGGACGACATGGCAGGGGTGAAGGAGATTTTCGCAGTCGATCGAGGTCAGCGCATCGCGGTGTCCGCAGTAGGCACGGAACGCGTCGAGTATCGCTTTTACGCACCGGACCGGCGCTTCATCAGTGGGTCAGTGATTTACCGGAGCGGTAGTCGTTGGCTGCGCGGATTGATGAAGAGCGAGGCGTTTCCGGGATATGCGGCTTTAACCCACATTACTGATGTCACGAGTGATGTGGCACTTCAATCCGTGGCGCAACCCACCTATCTGGCGCAATGGATCAAACATGTCTGGCCACGATTGGGTTTGATCTCGTCGGCACAAGCGCAGAACGAAGACGATTTGCTCGCCGAGTACATGGGGTCCGCCGCGCAGGATAGATGGTTTGACAGGCTGCGGAGGATGCCGACCATCGGCAACCTTAGAAAAACGGTGCTCGGCGGACTGCTGGTGATTCTGAAGTACAACCCGGCCGAAGGCGCGGCCCTGACTACCGCGCTCGCAGATGGCGCCGGTGTCGTGCTCGTGGCAGCCGCAGACGTGGTGCCATTCATCGCTGCTGTAAATGTTGCAGTCTATGCGCTGGAAAAGGCGCAGGAGCTCAAAGACATGGCAGCTGCGCGGCGGGTGAGAAGCGACGATTACGCTGAGATGACCAGGGCGACTCAATTTAGCGACAATTATCGATTGGAGCCACAGCCAGTCAACGCGGAAAAAAAGGAAAACAAGGATCTTGCGCGTGCACTTGAGCGGGTAGCAGGCTGCACCCAAAGGGACGACATCCCCTGTGCTAAGGAGGCCGTCAACGATGCTTGGCGAGCGGCAGCAGGTACTCAAGAAAAGAGATTGGCCTTCGATGCAGAAAAGCGAGTTGAACGGCGCCAGGCCGAGTTGCTGGCTGCGCAAACCGTGCGTGAATTGACTTCCAAGGCGGAACGGCCTGAGCAACGCCCAGGGCCATCTAAAGCCACCGCTGCGACCAAAGCCACCTCCCTTAAAGATGAAAGATGGCGGTGGCAACGGTTTGACAACGACGACGGCAAGCCTCCTTACCAGTCCGACAGCGGCATGAGAAGCGGCGATGCGATTGAACGATCACAAGCTGAGGTGGAAAAGCTTCTTGTCGGCGCTCCTGGATGGAAACTTACGGGCTTCTCCGACTGTGGCGCCTGCGAAGTCGGATCAACTATAACCATCGACATTTATTTCAAAGCTTTCAACAGCATAAATTCAAAATCGGTTTATACACGCTTAAAGTGATGCACTTCGAAAGCAAAGCTAGCGTGGCGCTCAACTAACGACAGCTGAGACATCGTTGGACATGCATCGCAAATCTGGATAAGTACTATATCTTCGCGAAGGAAATATGCTTCTCTTTTTCGGGAACTCCATTGTGAAGTGGGTCGGTGCAATTCTTGGTGTCTGCGTGGTCGTACTTGCGTGCTGGTTTGGCATCAACGCGACCGACGAAGCGCTTTCAGACGAAGCGCTCGCGGCAATGGTTGTATCGCCAATACCGCCGCCTTCCGAGAAAAACGGCTTCCTCGATTTTCTGGCGCTGGGCGCTGGCGAAGACGCATCAACCTACGAAGTGGCGTTGAGCCGGTTGCACGCATATAACAATCAGAAGCACGGGAAGGGTCAACCGTCAACGCTTGACGATTTCCCAAGCGTCAAAATTGACCAGCGCATACCCAGATGCCGTCCGGCGGAATCATCGTGCCTTGATGCGGCAAGCAAAGCGCCAAACCTCCAAGGCCTGCTCGATGAGCAGAAGGTGTTTTTGCGGCGCTATCGGGCCATGCGTGAAAAGCCAGAGTTCGTGAGCCTGCTTGAATTGAAGTCCCCGGAAGACGCGATTCCTCCTTTTTCAAACCTCCTTGACGGCCAGAAGCTTGCGCTTCTGAAAGCTGCGATTCAATTCAATGGTGGGGACCATACCGGGGCAATTGAGGAGTTGGAGCTCGAAAATGCCTTTCACCGGCGCATGGCAGCCCACAGCCGAACCTTGATTGATAAAATGATTGCCTATGCGATGCTCAGTAGCGATGCGCTGCTGATTGCGGAGATGGTGCGCAAGATCGCCCCAGGTGAAAAGTCGTTGTGGCCGCGCCTCGCAACGCTGACGCGCCCGCTGTCACGGGAGGAGCTCGATATAGCGCCCGCTTTGAGGGAAGAAATGGCACGGAGCATGCGCGCCGTGCAGACGCGGCACCATGGTCACACGCCGAATTTGCTTTACGAGGCAGCAAAGGACGATCCCGCCGTTTTCGACTTCGACCGCCGTCCGTGGTGGGACTGGTTTGCACCGTATCTCTATCGGCCTCATCAAAGCCTCAATGAGTACGCCGTCATAGCGCGGATGACTCTTGGAGTTGCGGCGGCTCCGTCAACCGGATTTCTCGCTGCGAGCCGGGAGATGACGTCGAAGGTTGAAGCAATGACACCTAGCCGGCTGTCCGGCATGATTCTGAACCCCGCCGGACTGATTCATTATTACCTTGGCCTGCCATTGTTCTCGGACTACACCGGGCGCATGCATGGCGTCGCGGGTTTGCATACGCTGGTGCGTTTGCAGGTGGCGTTGCGCGCCAAGGGCGCCTTGACGCCGGGTGCTGTCGCGGAGGCGCTGTCCGGTCCTATAGGCAGTGCGCATCTCGATCCGTTCGCGGGCAAGCCCATGGTGTTCGACCCCAAAACAGAGACGATCGGGTTTGAATCCGAGGCCAAGTACTTCTATGGACAAACTAGCTCGCTTGTGCAGCGCTATGGCAGGTTGGCGATTCCACTATGAAGCGGGCCTTTGTTGATGCGCGTTTAACGGCCCTGCGAGTCGCTCTGGTTGCGGTTGTCGGCTTAGTGCTTTGTACAACTTCATCCTTTGCGGAGAGCGGCGCAGCGGAGAAGGTGGCGCCGGCTCCGTACCTATATGAACTTGTCAAGAAGAATGCGTTCAGGAAGTCGCTGACAAAGATACTGCGCGGCAACCATCCGCCAGAATGGGTAAACGTCTTCATGCGAACCAGTGCGGGCGTTGCGACGCCGGGCGAAATGCTGAAGATGGGCAGCAGCAACTACATCCGCGCGCGATTGTGCAAGCCGCACGATTGCGATGCCAATCAATTTGCGGTGCTGTTTACGCAAGATGGAACGCAGGCCTGGGCGATTTCTTATGTCAGCTCCAAGAAGCTGACCCAATCCTTTGGTTCACCCGATGCCGAAATGACGGCCATGCTGCTTGAGGTAATCGACCGCTAAAAAGGAAAATTGAGTAACAGCGCAAAGGTGCCGTCCAAATTCCTCTGCTTGCGGCAAGCAGTTCACCGAATGGGATCAAAGCATGCCCCAGCCCCCGAGTCAATTTTCCAGCACCGCCATTCTGTTTGTTTTCCTGCTGTCCGTGCCCATCAGCCTCGTCCTGGGTGTGCTCAGCGTAACCCTGGGGCTCTTGCCCTCGCCCTTTGGCTTCCTGCTGCTGCTTTATGCGATCGTGGCTGCGCGTGTGTCGTTCAAGATTGGCGGTGACTTTTTTTCCCTTTCCGATGCGCAAAAAGTTCGTGAATTTCAATTCAGATTCGGCAAGGCCACGTTTTTTACTGGTTTGATTTTGTTTGTCGCCAGCGGAGTCGGCTTTTTTTGGGGGGCGGCGAACCTCGAGACGGGGGGCAATATTTTGGTCCTTGCCATCGTGGGCGGTCTGCTTGGCTCGGCCCTGCTCTTCGTGGGCGATTCAAAGGGCGAAAAGCTCGCGCGGCTCGACGCCGAGATTGCACAAGCGCAGTTGAATCAGGCGACAGAGCCTGATGCGCCGGCAGTTGACGAAACCGCCCCCGCGGCAGCGGTAGGCGACCCAGTGCAGCAAGTGTTGATGGCGCGGCAATACTTTCTGGGAACAGGTGTGGAGCAGGATTACCACGAGGCGCTGAAGTGGGCGCGCCTGTCGGCTGAGCAAGGGAACGCGCTTGCTCAACGCATGGTCGCGAATTTCTATGAAGAGGGTTTCGGTGTGGCTGTCATAGACCATGCGGAAGCGGCGAAATGGTATGCGCTTGCGGCTGCCCAAGGCAAAGCAGTCGCGCAGCTTGAGGCAGAACTAGCACAGGATGCCCGCGCGGCAGCGGCAGTCGACCCGGTGCAGCAAGTGTTGATGGCGGAGCGATACTCGCTGGGAAAGGATGTGGAGCAGGATTACAAGGAGGCGCTGAAGTGGGCGCGGCTGTCCGCCGAGCAAGGGAACGCGCGTGGTCAACTCATGGTCGCGAATATCTATGAAGAGGGTTTCGGTGTGGTTGTCATAGACCATGCGGAAGCGGCGAAATGGTATGCGCTTGCGGCCGCCCAGGGCGAAGTAGTCTCGCAGTGCGCTCTGGCCGCGAAATACCAGAGTGGCCAAGGCGTAACCCAGAACGACGCCGAAGCCTTTCGGCTATACCGAGCTGCCGCCGATCAAGGCAATTCCGTCGGTCAATACTACGTTGGAGACTTCTACGAACATGGCCGCTCGGTGGCGGTGGATACCGTCAAAGCGTTGAAGTGGTACCAACTGGCCGCAGCACAGGGGCATGGATGGGCGCAATCAAGGGTGTATGCGTTGACGAATCACACCTCAAAGAAGGTGGCAACGAGTGCTGGGGGAGCCTTTATGGTCGTGGTTTTGGGGGCATTTGCCCTCCTTAGCATCCTTCCCATCCGTTGGAGGATATCTCTCGTCGGGTTGGTGCTATTTGCCTTGTTTGGTTGGATGATGGCTGATCCATTTGAAGACGGTATTGCTGCCTACAAGCATAAGGATTACGCGACGGCGCTGAAATTGTTGAGGCCGTTTGCCATCAAAGGGAACGCAACTGCGCAGTACAACCTCGGAGTGATGTACGACGAGGGGCAAGGAGTCGCACAGAGCGATGCCGAGGCGATGAAGTGGTACAAATTAGC
>CANJDH010000168.1 GCA_947473125.1 Burkholderiales bacterium | reverse complement strand
AGCGGCGGCGCTGCCGCAGCGGTCGCGCCGCGTCGCACGCGCAAGGCATTCTTTCCGGACGCCAATGCCTTCATCGAGACGCCAGTAGTGGCCGAAACCGCATTGCGCGTGGGTGAGCCGCACACCGGCCCGGCGCTCGTGGAGCAGGCCGGTTCTACCGTAGTGATCGGGCCGGGCGATACCTTCACGTTCGATCAACACGGCAACCTGCGCATCACTCTCGGCAAACGCCACGGCCACGCCGCATGACCCACGAGAGACAGCCCGCCATGAATCCGATTGATCTGGAAATCTACTGGAACCGCCTGATCGCCATTGCCGACGAGGCCGGCGCCACGCTCAAGCGCACTTCGTTCTCGACCGTGGTGCGCGAGTCGAACGACTTCGCCTGTGTGCTGCTCGATACCGAGGCGCGCCTGGTGGCGCAGTCGACACTGAGCATTCCCGGCTTCATCGGCACCGCACCCTTGACGCTCCAGGGCATGCTCAAGGTGTTCCCCAAGGAAACGTTGAAGCCTGGAGACATCCTGTTCACCAACGATCCGTGGATCGGCACCGGGCATTTGCCTGATGCCAGCATGGCCGCCCCGATTTTCGCCGGCGGCAAGCTGGTGGCCTTCGCTTTGGCGGTGGCGCACCTGTCCGATGTCGGCGGGCGCCAGTGGTCGGCCGACGCCAACGAGGTGTATGAGGAGGGCATCCGCTTCCCGGTAATCAAGCTGGCTGAGGAAGGGCGCTTCAATCCCCTCGTGATGCAGATGCTCGAAGCCAACGTGCGCCTGCCGCAGCAGGTGCGCGGCGACATCGAGGCCCAGGTCGGCGCGCTGCGCGTGGCCGAGCGCCGGCTGGTCGAACTGCTTGAGGAATACGGCCTGGCCGACATCGATGCGATCGCCGCCGCGATCTTCAAGGCCTCGAACGACGCTGCCCTGCGCGAGTTGCGACTGATCCCGCCCGGGGTGTACCGCGGCAGCGTCGATTCGGACGGCTTTGACGAGCGCGTCAGCATCCAGGCCACCGTCACGGTCACGCATCAGGGCGTTACCGTGGATTACAGCGGCAGCACGGCGCAGGTACGCTACGGCATCAACGAGACCTTCAACCACACCTACGCCTACACCATCTACCCGTTCAAGTGCCTGCTCTCGCCCGGCATTCCCAATAACGACGGCTTCACGCGCCTGTTCAAGGTGATCGCCCCCGAAGGCAGCATCGTCAACGCGCGGCCGCCCGCCGCCGTCGGCGCGCGCCACCTGATCGGCCACCAGTTGCAGGCCGCCGTGTTCGAGGCACTCGCCGGCGTGATGCCGGAGCGGGTCCAGGCCGACAGCGGCACGCCGCTCTGGTCGGTGCTGATGCGCGGCGTCGATACCGTCAAGGGCACGTCGTTTTCGACCATTCTGTTTTTCAACGGCGGCATGGGTGCGATGCGTGATCGCGATGGCCCGCCCGCAGCCGGGTTTCCGGCCAATATTTCCAATACACCGGTAGAAGTCGCGGAAACGCTCGCACCGGTGCTGTTCAAGGCCAAGCGCCTCGCGGATGGCTCCGGCGGGGCCGGCGCGCAGCGCGGCGGGCTCGGCCAGGTGGTGTCATTTCAGTCGCGCTGGCCCGGTCGTTTGCGCGTGTCGCTGCTGACCGACCGTACGCGCGTGCCGGCCAAGGGTATTCTTGGCGGCGAGCCCGGGCGCGTCGGCCATGTCCTGCTCAACGGCACTGCGGTGGCCAATCCGAAAAGCGTGGTCGATATGGTCGAGGGCGACACGCTGGAATTGGCATTGCCGGGCGGTGGCGGCTACGGCCGCGCCTGAACGATTTGTGGAACGCAATGTGCTGTACTTGTCGTATTGGTGTTTTTGTTTGATGTCTCAAGATCTGGCTTTAACCGGTAGCAACCCTTAGGCAGCATCCGTCAATCTGAAAGGAACATCTCATGGAACGCAGAAAGTTTCTCGGTAGTTCGGTAGCCGGCGCAGCAGGTGTGGCGGCTCTTGCGGCACCCGCGGTACAGGCGCAGGCGCCGGGCGCGAAGTGGCGCATGGCGACGATGTGGCCCAAGGGTCTCGACACCCTGTTCGGCTCCGCCGACGCCCTCGGCAAGCGCGTCACTTCCTTGTCGGGCGGCAGCTTCGACATGCGTGTGTTCGCTGCCGGTGAAATTTCTCCGGCACCGCAGGTGTTCGACAACGTCTCGCTTGGCACGGTCGAGTGCGGCCATGTGCTCTCCTCCTTCTTCACCGGCAAGAATCCGGCCTTTGCATTTGACGCCGGCCTCGCCTTCGGCCTCAACACCCGGCAGCAGAACGCCTGGATGTACCACGGCGGCGGCATCGAACTGATGCGCGAGCTGTTCAAGCCCTACAACATCGTGCCGATTCCCTGCGGCAACGTCGGCGTGCAAATGGGCGGCTGGTATCGCAAGGAAATCAAGACGGTGGCCGACCTGAAGGGCATGAAGTTCCGCATCGGCGGCCTGGGCGGCACGATCCTCGCGAAGTTGGGCGTGGTGCCGCAGCAGATTCCCGGTGGCGAGATCTATTCGGCGCTGGAGCGCGGTGTGATCGATGCGGCCGAGTGGATCGGCCCTCACGACGACGAAAAGCTCGGCCTGCAAAAGGTTGCGAAGTACTACTACGCACCCGGCTGGTGGGAAGGCAGCGCCCAGATCACGTTGCTGGTCAACCTCAAGGCCTGGGAAGCGCTCTCGAAAACGCAGCAGGAACTGCTCGACACCGCCTGCGCCGAACAGATGACTTCGATGGTGGCCAAGTACGACGCCAAGAACCCGGATGCCCTGAAGCGCCTGATCGCCAACGGCGCGCAACTGCGCGCCTTCCCGAAACCGGTGATGGATGCCTGCTACAAGGCGACCCAGGACACGCTCGCGGAGCTGGCCGGCAAGAGCCCGGAGTTTTCCAAGCTGCTCGATTCGTGGAGCAAGTTCCGTGACGACCAGAACCTCTGGTTCCGGGTTGCCGAGAATGCGCTTGACAGCTATCGGTATAACATTTCGGCAGCGAAGAAGTAACCAATCGTTCGACACTGAGGCCGGGAGGGCAGCATGGGCAAGGTCAAGACGGGCATCGGTGCCAGCGTGCTGCGCAAGGAGGACGAGCGCCTCCTTGCCGGCCGTGGCCGCTTCATTGACGACCTTTCCTTCCCGCGCCTGCTTGAAGCGGCATTCTGGCGCAGCCCGGTGGCGCACGGGTGTCTCCGAAGCGTGCCGGTGCCGCCGGCCCATGCCGGCAGCGTGTTCACCTGGGCCGATATGGCCGGCGGGGAGAAGGGCGTGCGGCCGATCACGGCGCGCTCGACCCTGCCCGGTTACCAGGAATCTGATTACGTGCCGCTGGCACGCGAGCGGGTGCGCTTTGTCGGCGAGCCCGTAGCCGTGTGTGTGGCGGCTACGCGTGCCCGTGCCGAAGACATCGTCGCCAGCCTGTCGCCCGAGATCGACGAATTGCCGCCGCTGGCCGATGTCTGGTCTTCCCTCAAGTCCACTGCATTGCTGCACGAAGGCTGGCGCGACAATCGCTTCATCGAGCTTGCGCGCGACGACGATTTTTCGACCCTTGACGGGCGCGTCGCCCATGTGGTCAAGCGCGAGTTCAAGATGAACCGCCAGAGCATGTCGCCGATGGAAGGCAAGGCGGTGCTGGCCTACTGGGACGACCAGCGCAACCAGCTCGTCGTCTATTCATCGACCCAGGTGCCGCACATGATCCGCTCAGGGCTGGCCGAATGCCTCGGCATTGATCTCGCGCAACTGCGTGTGATCGCGCCGGATGTGGGCGGCGGCTTCGGCTACAAGTGCAACCTGATGCCCGAGGAAATTGTCATCGCCTGGCTGGCAATGCAACTCAAGCGCCCGGTGCGCTGGGTCGAAGACCGGCGCGAGCACCTGGTGTCTGGCAGCAACTGCCGCGAGCACCATTACCGCATGACGGCGCATGTCGATGCGCGCGGCAAGCTGCTCGGGCTCGAAGCCGACGTCATGGTCGACAGCGGCGCCTATTCGGTCTGGCCGTTCACCGCCTGCCTCGAAACCGGCCAGATCATCGGCAACCTGCCCGGGCCCTACAAGATGGAGCGCTACCGCTGCAAGGTGCAGGGCGTCGCCACCAACAAGCCGCCGTTCTCGCCGTATCGCGGCGTGGCGCGCCCCGGCGTCGCCTTCGCGATGGAAATGCTGATGGACGCGATCGCGCGCACCGTCGGGCGCGACCCGACCGACGTGCGTTTCGAGAATCTGGTGACCGGTGGCGACATGCCCTACACCAACATCGCCAAAAAAGCCTTCGACACCGGCGACTATCCGTCGAGCCTGACGCGCGTGATGCAGATGCTCGACCATGCCGGCTTCGCGCAGCGCCAGAAAGAGGCGCGCGCCCAGGGAAAGTTCATCGGCATCGGTTTCGCCACTTACTGCGAGCAGGCCGCGCACGGCACCTCGGTGTTTGCCTCCTGGGGCCTGCCGATCATCCCGGGCTACGACGGCGCCACCGTCAAGCTCACCGCGGACGGCACACTCGAAGTCAAGGTCGGCGTGCATTCGCACGGCCAGGGCATGGAGACCACGCTGGCCCAGGTGGCCAGTGAAATCACCACGCTCGATGTTGCGCGCATCAACGTGACCCACGGCGACACCAACGAGACACCGTTTTCCACCGGCACCTATGCGTCGCGCTCGATCGTGATGGCAGGCGGTGCCGTTTCCAAAGCTTGCGAGGTGCTGATGGAGCGCCTGCGTCCGCTCGCGGCGCACCTGTCAGGCAGCAGCATTGCCTCGTTGAAACTCGAAGACGGCGTTTTTGTCGGCGACAAGGGCAGTGCCTCGCTCAAGGACCTCGGCGAAGCCTGGTTCCATCGCCCGGAGCGCCTGCCGGCCGGCATTCACCTCGGTGGGCTGGAAGTGACCGAGCATTACAAGCCGGCGGTCGATACCGGCGTGTTCAGCTTCGCCAGCCATGGTGCACTGGTTGAAGTCGATATCGAGACCGGCATCGTCAAGGTGCTTGATTACGTGATCTGCGAAGACTGTGGCACCCTGGTCAACCCGATGGTGGTCGATGGTCAGACCATCGGCGGCGCGGTGCAGGGCATCGGCACCGCATTGTTCGAGGAAATGCCCTACGACGGCGCGGCCCAGCCGCTCGCTTCGACCTACGCCGACTACCTGTTGCCGGGCGCGGCCGAGATGCCGCACATCCGCATCGACCACACGCAGACCGCCTCGCCGCACACGCGCCACGGCATCAAGGGTGTGGGCGAGGGCGGGGCGATTGCACCGCCGGCGGTGATCCTCAATGCGGTGAACCGTGCGTTGGCCGAATTCGGCGTTGAGTTCAACGAAACCCCGCTCACACCCGCGCGCGTACTTACCGGTGTGCTCGGCGCCACCAAAGCCAAACGCAATGCCGCATTCAAGGTGGCCGCGTGAAGGCCGCCGCGTTTGACTATGTGCAACCGGCGTCGCTGGCTGCCGCACTGGCTGCGAATAGTGGTGATGTGCGCCTGATGGCGGGCAGCCAGTCCCTGGGGCCGATGCTCAACCTGCGCCTCGCCGAGCCGGGCACGGTTGTTGACGTGCGCCGGCTGCCGGAGCTGCGCGCACATCGCGTCGAGGCAGGGCGCCTCACCATCGGTGCCGCCGTCACCCATGCCGAAATCGAGGACGGCGTGATTGCCGACACCACTCACGGCATGCTGCCCACGGTGGCGCGCAACATCGCCTATCGCGCGGTGCGCAATCGCGGCACGCTCGGCGGCAGTCTGGCGCATGCCGACCCGGCGGCAGACTGGGTCAACTGTATGACGGTGCTGGGCGCCACCTGCCAGATCGCCGGCCCGCGCGGCAATCGCAGCGTGCCTGCGGCAGAATTCATCAAGGGCGCT
>CANJDH010000167.1 GCA_947473125.1 Burkholderiales bacterium | reverse complement strand
TCGGCGTTCACGGCCACCACCGGAAAGGCGCACTGGGAGCCACTCTTGAGGGCACGTGCGATCGAAAACCTGGCCTACGTACTGGCGCCGGCGCAGGGCGGCAAGCACAGCAACGGGCGCCGCACCCACGGCCACACCCTGCTGATCGATCCGTGGGGCGCGGTAGTGGCCGAGAAGGCCGACGAAGGCCCCGGAGTCGTGATCGGCCAGATCAACCTCGACCTGATCCGCGAGAGCCGCGCCGCGCTGCCCGCGCTCGAACACCGCACGCTATAGATTTCCCCCAAGCCGGGTACGGGTTCTCCGTCGTGCCGACGGCAGCCCTACAATGCTTCCCATCCCCTTACGGCAATACTCCCCATGCAAATCGCTTCCCCCGACATCAGTGCCATTGCCCTCGCCGAATCGCGGTTGCTCACGCCCTACGGCCTGACCCAGGCCGACCTCAAGGGCGTGCTCGACTCGATGTTCACGCGCAAGATCGACTACGCCGACCTGTACTTCCAGTACGCACGCTCGGAGGGCTGGAGCCTGGAAGAGGGCATTGTCAAATCCGGCAGCTTCAATATCGAAGAGGGCGTAGGGGTGCGTGCGGTGAGCGGCGACAAAACAGCGTTCGCTTATTCCGACGACATCTCCCTGCAGGCGCTGCGCGATGCCGCCGGTGCCACCGCGGCGATTGCGCGCCAGGGGCAATCGCGCGCCATCCCTTCCGGCAAGGGCCGCGCGCGCAAGCTCTACGTTCCCCAAGACCCGCTCGGCACGCTCGATGCCGACGCCAAGGTAAAACTGCTGGAACGCGCCGAAAAAATGGCGCGCGCCATCGACTCGCGCGTGGTGCAGGTGATGGCCTCGCTCGGCGGCACCTATGAAGTCATCATGGTGGCGCGCGGCGACGGCGTGGTCGCCGCCGACGTGCGCCCTCTGGTGCGCTGTTCACTCACCGTGGTGGTCGAGCAGGATGGACGCCGCGAGACCGGTTCATCGGGCGGCGGCGGCCGCTTCGGCTACGCCTATTTCACCGACGCCCAATTGAAGGAATATGCCGAGCAGGCAGTACATGCCGCGCTCACCAACCTCAATGCCGTGCCGGCACCGGCCGGCACCATGACCGTGGTGCTCGGCAACGGCTGGCCCGGCATCCTGCTGCATGAGGCGATCGGCCACGGGCTGGAGGGCGACTTCAACCGCAAGGGCTCGTCTGCTTTCTCGGGGCGCGTCGGCCAGCGCGTCGCGGCCAAGGGCGTCACGGTGGTCGATGACGGCACCATCAAGGACCGGCGCGGCTCGCTCAACGTCGACGACGAGGGCAACCGCACCCAGTGCACCACGCTGATCGAGGACGGCATCCTGAAAGGCTACCTGCAGGATTCGATGAACGCACGCCTGATGAAGGTGGCGCCCACCGGCAACGGCCGGCGCGAATCCTTTGCCCACGTACCGATGCCGCGCATGACCAACACCTACATGCTGGGTGGCGACAAGGCGCCGGAAGAAATCATCCGCTCAGTGAAAAAGGGCCTGTACGCCAAGAATTTCGGCGGCGGACAGGTCGACATCACCAGCGGCAAGTTCGTGTTCTCGGCCTCCGAGGCCTACCTGATCGAAGACGGCAAGATCACGCGGCCGGTCAAGGGCGCCACACTGATCGGCAACGGCCCGGATGCACTGACGCGCGTCAAGATGATCGGCAACGACATGAAGCTCGACTCCGGTGTCGGTACCTGCGGCAAGGACGGCCAGAGTGTGCCGGTGGGCGTGGGGCAGCCGACGCTGCGTATTGACGGGTTGACGGTCGGCGGGACCGCCTGAGTTTGTCGCCGCCTGCACCTCCATCGCGAGGCAGGCCGGGCCAGCGTCCGGCACACTGGTGCGCACTCGGACTCCGGCTATTCCTTGTCCTGGCGTGCGCCCTGGCGCTGTTCGCGCCGGTCCAGGCTGCAACATTCACCGGCACCGTTTTCGAAGACATCAACTATGGCGGCGGCGCGGGACGCAATTACGCCACCGCCAACGCAGCCGCAGTGGCATCGGGCTTTGCCAACAACCTGATCCAGGTGCCGGGGGGCGTCAGGGTTGAAATCTATAACGTCAACACCGCTACCGGCATTGCCACACGCAATACCGCGGTCGCCACCAACGGCTCCGGCTTCTACACGGTCAATGCCACCGTGGCGGCCAACGCCGTCCTCGCGATCCGCGTGGTCAATGCCGGCGCCAATGGCGTGCGCTCAAGCCGGCCCGGCGGCCCTTGCGCTGGCTGCATCCCCGTCCAGACCTTCCGCGTCGCATCCACCGGCGCCGGCGTCGACAATGCGATCGCCGCCGTGACCGATGAAGTGGGCGGGCGGCGCCCCCAGGCGGTGGACGCTCCCGACGCCACCAGCAACAGCGCGGTTTTCAATGTCTCCACCGGCCTCGTCACAGCCACCGCGGGGGGGTTGACCCTGGGCCAGACGATCCAGTCCTACACCACGATTCGCGTGTCTGGAAACGGGGTGACTGTCCCGAACCTCGACTTCGGCTTCAATTACAGCACCATCGTCAATACCAGCGATAGCGGCCAAGGCTCGCTACGCCAGTTCATTTCCAACAGCGCCACGCTGACCAATGCCAATCTGGCGCAACAGGGGCAGATCGCCGGCCGCGAAACCTCGATCTTCATGATTCCCAACGGCCAGGCCAATCCGGGCCAGAACACGCGCTACATCAACCAGCTCGCGGTCGCTGGCGCCAACGCCGGCGCCGCCGTGATCAACCTCGCGAGCGACCTCGCAATTGCCACCGATACCAATACCCGCGTCGATGGCAGCACCCAGACCGCCAACGTGCGCGCCACGCCGGGCGGTGCCGAAACCAACCCGGGTACCGTGGGCACCGGCGGCAGCGTCGGCGTCAACAATGCGTCATTGCCGCTGTTCAACCGGCCCGAGGTGGTGGTGTCGGGCAACGGCACGGACCGCCGCATCACCGCCACCGTGGCGGGGGCCTACATCGGCGGCATCGCCTGGGACCGCATCGGCATTTCAACCACCGGCAACACCAGCACGGTACAGGACAACCTTGTCGGCATGCTCGGCGACGGCACGGTGGGCACCGCCTATGGCGCCAACTACGGCATCCAGGCCGACACCGGCACCGGCATCACGATTCGCCACAACTACGTGCGCGTCAACAACAGCGGGATACGCACCGACGGCGCCACCACCAGCCTGGTGATCGAACAAAACGAAGTGGCCAACCCGGGAAGCCTCGCCTTGCCGGGGGCCGGACACACCACTACGTTTGACGGCATTTTGCTGATCAACAACGCGGCCAGCCCGATTGTGCGCTACAACCTCGCCTACAACCAGAACGGTGGCGGCTTCGAGTACGGGTTCGGCTCGTGCGGCGTATTCACCAACGTCGCGGTATACGACAACACGTTCCGCGACAACGGCTTTGCCGGCAGCACCACGGTGGCATCCTCCGAGGCAATGGGCGCGGCGATCTATTGCGCGGGCGCCGGCTCGAGCGGGGTGATGTCGTACAACGTGATTGCCAACAACGCCGGGCCGGGCCTGATCCTGATGCAGGCGTCAAACTACGTGCTCACGCGCAACAGTTTTTTCGGCAACGGCCGCGCCACCACGACCACGCGCGGCCTGGGGATTGACTCGGTTTTGGGGCGCAATACGCCCAATCCGCTCGGCACCAGCAACGACGGCAATCGTGACCCGAACAACTTTTGCACCGTCGGCGGCGATTGCGCCTCGGCCTATGTCACCTTGAACGATTATGGCGACGCGGTACCGGCCGGCACCGTAGGCAGCGCGGCCGGCGTGCCCAACCCGCTGGTCAATTTCCCGGTGATCGAGAAAGCCAGCATCACTGGCGGCTTGCTGACGATCCAGGGCTGGGCGCGACCCGGTTCGCAGATCGAGTTTTTCATTGCAGCGAGCGATACGAGCGGCTTTGGCGAGGGCCAGACGTTTATCGCTGCATTGGGCGAGGGATCGCCGTCCGACACCGACAATACTGCGTCCTTATACGGCGCCGCCTCGGATGCGGCCTGCAACGTCGGGGCTGGTGCGACGCCGGTCTGGACCCCGGTCAACGGGTTGATTGTGGGCTGCGACAACACCAACCGCTTTCGCTTCACGATTACGGTGCCGCCTGGCGTGGGCGTCGGCGTGCCGCTGACCGCTACCGCCACCCTCAACGGCACGACTTCGGAATTTTCCAACTCGGTGGTGGTCGGTGTACTCGATGGTGAAATCGGCGGGCGTGTATTCCTCGACACGGGCCGCCTGGCGGGCACCGCCAACAACGGGATTCTCGATACGGGCGAAGAAGGCAGTTCGCCGGGCATCGCCGGCGTCACCATGCGCCTGACCAACTGCGTGGCAAGCGGCGGTGGGCGCACCGTGTATCAGAGCGGCACGACCGATGCGGCAGGCAATTATCTGTTCGCCATGCCCAATCCACTCGGCGCCGTCACTGAGCTCTGTGTCGAGGAAACCAACCTTGCGGCTATCCCTGTGTCGACCGGAGCCAGCTTTGTCGGTACCTCCGGTGCGCCGGTCAGCGCCCTGCCGTCCGGCGCCAGCACGGCCGTGCTCGGCACGACTTACCGCTACTGCCGCACAACGGGTGACGGCACCTGTGGCACGCAACCGGCAGACAGCATCCGCATTGCCGCGCCGGTACAGGGCGGCCAGTACCTGAATCTCAATTTCGGCGACGTACCCGACAACACCTGGGTGGCCGACGCGCTGCAGCAGACCACGCCGGGCAGCGCGGTCAACTTTGCGCACCGCTTCACCGCGCGCTCCGGCGGCAGCGTCACCTTCGGCGCCACCGTAATCGCCACCACGCCGGCATACACCGGTTGGTCCAGCGTGCTGTACCGGGATACCGACTGCGACGGCGTGATCGACGCGGGAGAGCCGCTCCTGGCCGGTGCGTTCACGGTCACGGCGGGGCAGGAGTTCTGCATCGTGGTGCGCCATTTCACGCCGCCCTCGGCCCCGTTCAACGCAGCGCAGGCGATTCGCGTCGATGCCACCTTCACCTGGACCAACACGGCAGCGGGCGGGCCGGCGCTGGTTGCCACCTACAGTCGCACCGACCGCACCATCGTGTCCGACAAGGATGGCAGCGGCCTGCGCCTGGTCAAGGAAGTGTGCAACGTCACGGCACAGGCGGCGGCCGGGCAGCCGTGCGATGCCACTCTGGTCAACAGCAGCAGCCTGCCCGCAAACGGCTATTTTGCCGTCAGCAACGGCGGTCAGCCCGGGCAGACCTTGCGCTACCGGGTGATCTACTTGAACCCGGGATCAACCCGGGTCACGAGCGTGATCATCAACGACGCGACGCCACCCTTCACCACCTATGTTGCCAGCGCCTGCGTCGCGCCATTGCCGGCATCGATTTCGGGTTGCACGCCGGCGACGGTGCCCGCCGTATGTGCGGGCAGCTGCGCGTTGAGCTGGACGCTTGCCGGCGCGCTGAATTCCGGCAGCCAGGGCATTGTCACCTTTGATGTGCTGATCGCGCCCTAGCGCGACGACTACACACCCGCCGCGTGCCCGTCCTTGCGCGAGTCCGACGCGGCGATGTAGCCGGTGAACTTGCCCTCTTCTTCCAGGCGCCACGCGAACTGGCCTGAACCGAAATCCATGTAGGGGTCGTTCAGCGTGGCGATGTCGTGGCCGCGGTCTTGCAGCGCCTTAAGCGTATCGGGGCGCATGGTGTATTCCGAATTGATCTTCATGCCGCCGGCGACGCGCCAGCGCGGGCCATCGCACGCCGCCTGCGGATTCTGTTTGTAGTCGAGCATGCGGATCAGGGTCTGGATGTGGCCCTGCGGCTGCATGTTGCCGCCCATCACGCCGAAGCTCATTTGCGGCTTAGTTTGGTTACCCTCGTCCTTGGTGAGGAAGGCCGGGATGATGGTGTGGAACGGGCGCTTGTTCGGGCCCACCTGGTTGGGGTGACCTTCGGTGAGTACAAAGCCGGCGCC
>CANJDH010000166.1 GCA_947473125.1 Burkholderiales bacterium | reverse complement strand
CAGCGTCATGAGCACCTGGGCGATCGGCGACATCCAGGGCTGCCACGATGAATTGGTGCTGCTGCTCGACAAGATCAACTTCGACGCGCGGCGCGACCAGCTCTGGTTTGTCGGTGACCTGGTCAACCGCGGCCCGAAATCGGCCGACACCCTGCGCCTGATCCAGTCGTTTGGCGATGCCGCGATATCGGTGCTCGGCAACCACGATCTGTTCATGCTGGCCTCGGCTGCCGGCCACGGCAAGTCGCACGCGGGCGATACGTTCGATGAAGTCCTGACCGCACCTGATGCGGAACTGCTGCTCGATTGGCTCGCACACCAGAAACTGGCTCACTTTGAAGACGGCTGGCTGATGGTGCACGCCGGCGTATTGCCCGCCTGGGATGCACGGCAGACCATTGAACTGGCGCGCGAAGCCGAGCATGCGGTGCGGCACGACGCCGGGTTTTTTTCACACATGCGTGGCAACCTGCCGGCCGCGTGGAACGACAGCCTGGCCGGCTACGACCGCCTGCGCGTGATCGTCAACGCCCTCACACGCCTGCGTTTTTGTACGCCGCAAGGCCACATGGATTTCACCACCAAGACTGAAATCGCCCCGCCAGGACATATGGCGTGGTACGAAGTACCGCGGCGCCGCACGGCGCGCACACGGGTCGTGTTCGGGCACTGGGCGGCACGTGGCCTGACGCTCAATGCGCACCTGGCGGGCATCGACACCGGCTGCGTCTGGGGCCGCAAGCTTACGGCGATGCGACTCGAGGACCGCAAGATGCTTGACGTCACGTGCATCGCCGGAAAAAATGGCTACGGCACGGCCTGACAGGCGCTCGAGTCAACGATCTTGGCGGGTATGGCCCTGCAGGCGTTGGCGCACAAGGGTTTCAGCGGCATGCGCCAATTGACGACGGTCCCGCCCGGCAGTGTCGAGCGGTGAGAAAATCGTCAGCTCGCAACGCAGGCGCGACTCGCGCAGCGTGAGCTTGACCGAATCCCAGAACGTCAAGTCGTCAATGTAGGCAGGGGCCGTGCTCAGTTGGCCTTTGGTGTCGGTGTAGCGCAGGCAGAATGGCACGATCTGGGCGCCCGCATCGAGCGCCGACTGAAACAGGTTTGCGTGGAATTTGCGCACGTCACGCCCGTCGCTGGTGGTGCCTTCCGGAAAAACGGCAATGATGCCGCCCTCGGACAAATGTTGCTTGAGCACCGCGTTGATGCGCCGGGTGTCGGAGCGCTTGGCGCGCTCGATGAACACGGTGCCTGTGTCCCGGATCAGCCGTCCGAACACCGGCCAAGCAGCCAACTCGGATTTGGCGACGAATCTCGCAGAGGTGATCGCCTGCAGCGCATAAATATCAAGCCAGGAAACATGGTTGCCGACGAACAGGCGCTGTGGCGCGCGCACGTCGAAGCCAGGCGGCGCATCCACCAGCAGCCGCACCGCGAAGATCTTGAGCAACTTGGCGCCCCACAGGCGGATCAACCGGTCGCGCCGCGCACGACTCGCGCGCGGGAAGACAAACGCGATCGTGGCCAAGCCCTGAACAATATGGAGGCACATGCGCCCAAGGCGCAGCGCCCTGGTGAACCGGCTGGTACTGCGGGCCAAACGCGTCAGGGCGCCGCGGAGGCGGACCGTGACCCGGCGACGACCGTGCCCGCCACCAGGGTGTGGTGTACGCGTCCCTGCAACTCGTAGCCGACGAAAGGCGTGTTCTTGCCCTGGCTTGTGAGTGACTCGGGTGACACGCGCCAGTATTCGTCGGCCGAGAACAACACCAGGTCGGCATTGCCCCCGACCGAGAGCTTGCCGCCGGACAAGCCGAATACGCCGGCCGCACGCGACGTAATCAGTGCCAGGGCGCGTGCCAGCTCCACGCCTTCCTCGAGCGCCCATTTGAGGGTCAGAGGCAACAGCAATTCCACACTGGTGACGCCCGGCTCTGCCTCGCCAAACGGCAACTGCTTGGAATCATCATCGACCGGCGCATGGTCGGAGCAGATCGCATCGATGGTGCCATCGGCGAGCCCGGCCCGGATGGCGGTTCGATCAGCCTGTGCCCGGAACGGCGGCACCACGCGGCAGCGCGCGTCAAAAAAGCCGATGTCCATCTCGGTCAGGTGCGCGTGATGCACCGCCACATCACAGGTCACGGGTAAGCCCTCGCTCTTGGCCGCGCGCATCAGGTCAATCGACCGGGCGCACGACAGGCGCGCAATGTGCACGCGCGCGCGCGTCATGCGCACCAGTTCGAGAATGCGCAACAAGCCGATGGTTTCGGCCTCGATGGGGATCACCGACAGCCCCAGGCGTGCGGCAATCTGACCTTCATGCGCGACGCCGTCGCCGGCCAGGTGAGCATCCTCGGGCCGGAGGATGACGGGGTAATCAAACGTCGAGGCATATTGCAGCGCGCGATACAGAACCTGGGTATCGATCAAGGGCGCATCGGCATGCGAAAACGCCACGCAGCCATGGCTTCTGAGTTCGGCCATTTCGGTGAGCCTTGCGCCCTGCAGCCCGATGGTCAGCGCGCCGGCCGGGAACACTCGCGGTCCGCGCAGGTTTTTGGCGCGGTAGCGCAGCATTTCAACCAGGCCGGGCTCGTCCAGGACCGGATCCGTATCGGGAGGACACACCAGACTGGTAATGCCGCCTGCCACCGCGGCATGCATTTCGGTTGCCAGGGCATTCTTGAACTCGTTGCCCGGCTCGCGCAGGCGCGCGCACAGGTCGACCAGCCCGGGCGCGACCACCAAGCCCTTGGCGTCGATGGTTTGCTCAGCCGTGAACCCGTCGGGCCTGGCGCCAATCGCGGCGATCTTCTCGCCGACAATAAACAGGTCGGCCTGCCGGTCAAGCGCGGAGGCCGGATCGACGACACGCCCGTTGAGGATGGCAATGTTCATGTCAATTTCCCGCCGTAATGCTCATGACCGCCATGCGCACGGCGATGCCAAACGTGACCTGCGGCAAAATCACCGCCTGACCGCCATCGGCCACTGTCGAGTCGATCTCGACCCCGCGGTTCATCGGCCCCGGGTGCATCACGATTGCATCGCCCTTGGCGCGCGCCAGCTTGTCGGGGGTCAGGCCATAGCTTTTGTAGAACTCCTGCGCACTGGGCAGCAACGCCCCCTTCATGCGCTCGCTCTGCAAACGCAGCATGATGACGACATCGACCCCTTTCAGGCCTTCGGCCATGTCATGGAACACGCGCACGCCCATTTGTTCAATGTGCGCAGGCAACAAGGTGCGCGGCCCGATCACGCGCACCTCGGGCACGCCCAGTGTGGTCAGGGCGTGGATATCGGAGCGCGCCACACGCGAATGCAGGATGTCGCCGACGATCGCCACGGTCAGGTTGCTGAAGTCCTTCTTGTAGTGTCGTATCGTGTACATGTCGAGCAAACCCTGGGTGGGGTGTGCATGACGGCCGTCACCGGCGTTGACCACGTGAATGTGCTCGACCCCGAGGTTGTTGAGGTGCTGCGCGATCAGGTAGGGCGCGCCGGATTGCGCATGACGCACGACAAACATGTCCGCCTGCATCGCCGACAGGTTGTCGATGGTGTCGAGCAGGGACTCCCCCTTGCTTGCGCTTGACGCATTGATGTTCAGATTGATGACGTCCGCCGACAGGCGCTTGGCGGCGATTTCAAACGTGGTGCGTGTGCGGGTGGAGTTCTCGAAAAACAGGTTGAAGACCGATTTTCCGCGCAACAGCGGCACTTTTTTCACTTCCCGTTCGCCGACGCTTGCAAACGAATCGGCCGTGTTGAGAATGCTTTCCAGAATGCCCTTGGGAAGGCCCTCGATGGACAACAGATGGGTCAGTTCGCCATTCTTGTTCAGTTGCGGATTGCGCACTTCTTTCAGGTCCTATCTTTTTTCTCAACCAGCTGAAAACTCAGTTGTCCGCTTGCATCCTGCGCCAGGTTCAAGCTCTGGTGAGCTTCCAATATCAGCGTCTCCCCGGTGAAGCGCGCTGCCACCGGCAGTTCGCGTCCGCCCCGGTCAACCAACACCGCCAGATCAATCTTCTTGGGCCGGCCGTAGTCGAAAAGTTCGTTCATCGCCGCACGCACGGTGCGCCCGGTGTACAGCACGTCATCAATGAGCAGGATCTCCGCGTTTTCGATATCGATCGGGATCGCGGATTTCTTGACCTGGGGGTTGAGTCCGACGCGGGCAAAGTCATCCCGGTAGAACGAAATGTCCAACAGTCCCAGTGGCGTCGTCAATCCGAGCGCACGATGCAGCTTGGCAGCGATCCAGGCGCCCCCGGTATGGACACCGATCATCACGGTGGCGGGAGAGACGACAGGCGCAATTTGGCGACGCAGCGATTCGCAGAGGACTTCGGCGTCAGGAATGAGCATGATGGGTTTCGTCCAGCCAGGCTTGGAGAATAACTGCGGCAGCCGCAGCATCGACTAGCGCCTTGTTGTCACGGTTGGGTTTGAGCGCACTTTCGACAACCGCAGATGAAAAGCGCTCATCGGCGAATTCTACCGGCAATCCGAAACGACCCGCGAGTTGCCGGCCAAAGCGCTCGGCTCGCGCCGTCATGTCGGTGTCTCGGCCTTCGGAATCAAGCGGCTTGCCGACGACCAGTAGATCGGGTTCCCATTGGGCAATTCTTGAGGATATTGCCGAAAACCGGGAGTCGTTGGATTCCTCTTCAATCGTCCCCAGAGGGCGGGCCGAGCCGGTAATCGTGTTACCCAAAGCGACGCCGATGCGCTTGAGCCCGAAATCGAAGGCCAGGACGGTTCGTGCCACCGCAGATGCGGGCCTCTCAGGCATGCCCGGCCACGTCCATCAAGTTGGCGAAGCTCGCGCCAATCAGCGCCATGGCCGCTTCAAGCCGAGCCTCAACCGGCAGGTCGAACATCACCGATGGATCCGCCTCCACGGTTAGCCAGGCATTTTGCGCAATTTCAGCCTCCAGCTGACCGGCCGACCAGCCGGCGTAGCCGAGCGACATGATCATGTTGGCAGGGCCCACACCGCTGCTCACCGCTTGCAGGATATCCTTGGACGTCGTCAACCCGATCTCGCTGGTAACTTTTAGCGTCGACGACCAGTCTCCCAGGGGCCGATGCAGCACGAATCCTCGGTCGGTCTGTACCGGGCCACCGAAATACACGGGAGACCCCTTGAGCACTTCGATCTCAAGCTTGATGTCCACCTGCTCGAACAAGGCTTCCAGATTCAGCTCCAGGGGGCGGTTGACGACGATACCGAGGGCCCCTTGTTCATTGTGTTCGCACACGTAGGTGACGGTCTTGCCAAAGACCGACTCACCCAGAGATGGCATCGCAATCAGGAAATGATGGGTAAAGTTGGGCGCGCCGCCGCTGGCGAATGACGAAGAGGATGCTGCGATCGAAGCCATGAGTGTGATTTTACTCCGACAAAGGCGCACAAAAAAAAACGAGCCACCCGGGGGTGACTCGTTTTCCTTATAACTAGCTTGGCAGTGACCTACTTTCGCATGGGAATCCACACTATCATCGGCGCGGAGGCGTTTCACTGTCCTGTTCGGGATGGGAAGGAGTGGTGCCACCTCGCTATGGCCGCCAAGCTTGACTTGTCGCCATGCCTGCACCAATAACGATGCAAACAAAGCCAATCTGAAAGAAGTTGTTGGTGTTACTTGTAAGGGCTTGATTGTTTCATTGCGCGAATTATCCGCATAACCTGCTTAAGGTTATAGGATCAAGCCGCACGGGCAATTAGTACTGGTTAGCTTAACGCATTACTGCGCTTCCACACCCAGCCTATCAACGTCCTGGTCTCGAACGACCCTTTAGGGAGATCAAGTCTCCGGGAAATCTCATCTCGAGGCGAGTTTCACGCTTAGATGCTTTCAGCGTTTATCTCTTCCGTACTTAGCTACCCGGCGATGCCACTGGCGTGACAACCGGTACACCAGAGGTACGTCCACTCCGGTCCTCTCGTACTAGGAGCAGCCCCCTTCAAATTTCCAACGCCCACGGCAGATAGGGACCAAACTGTCACACGACGTTT
>CANJDH010000165.1 GCA_947473125.1 Burkholderiales bacterium | reverse complement strand
TCACCAAAATAGGCTGGCGCTTGACATGGCGCGTGCCAGGCCATGTCGGGCGTAGCTTGGATGTGGGGGTGGCTGGCGAACTTTTGCAGCAAGTTTGTTTCGACCTGCGCATCGGTCAAGGCCAGGTCCACGATGTACACCGCCAGCAGGTCGGCCTTGCGGGCATCGAAGCTGCGCTTGAACACCTGCAGCGTGGCGATGTCTGTTGCGGCCACGCCCAGCGCTTGGGCCGCCAATTGGCGAAGGGCTGCTTCGGGGTGCGGCGTGGGCAGGCGATCTTCGTCGGTCTCGGAAGCTGCATCGGCCGCGCGACGCACTTCAACCGGCAGGGCCGAAAGGGGGAGTTTGAGTTCGGAAATTCGGATCATAGGCACCTCTGTGGCTTGTGGTTATCAAGCAAGAAGCGGTGATTATCTCCCTGTGCGGGTCAATTGGGCAGGAACCCCTCAACCGACAAATAACGCTCGCCCGTGTCGTAGTTGAAACCCAGCACCGTGGCCCCCGCAGGCAATTCGGCCAGTTTTTGGGCGATGGCTGCCAGGGTCGCGCCTGAGGAAAGGCCGACCAGCATGCCTTCTTCGCGGGCCGAGCGGCGGGCGAATTCGCGTGCGGATTCGGCGTCGACCTGGATCACGCCGTCGAGCAGGGCGGTATGCAGGTTCTTCGGAATGAAGCCGGCGCCGATGCCCTGGATCGGATGCGGCGACGGTGCGCCACCGGAGATCACCGGTGACGCTGCCGGCTCGACCGCAAATACCTTGAGCTTCGGCCAGGCTTTTTTCAACACTTGCGCGCAACCGGTCAGGTGGCCGCCGGTGCCGACGCCGGTGATCAGTGCATCGAGGCCTTGCGGAAAGTCGGTGAGGATTTCCTCGGCGGTGGTGCGCACGTGCACGTCGATGTTGGCGGCATTTTCAAACTGCTGCGGCATCCAGGCTCCCGGTGTTGCCGCCACCAGTTCTTCGGCGCGCGCGATGCATCCCTTCATGCCCTTTTCGCGCGGGGTCAGCTCAAACTTGGCGCCGTAGGCCAGCATCAGGCGGCGCCGTTCGACCGACATGCTGTCGGGCATTACCAGTACCAGCTTGTAACCCTTCACGGCCGCCACCATCGCGAGGCCGACGCCGGTGTTGCCCGAGGTTGGCTCGATGATGGTGCCGCCCGGCTTGAGCCTGCCGGATTTCTCGGCGTCTTCCACCATCGACAGCGCGATCCGGTCCTTGATCGAGCCGCCCGGGTTGCCGCGTTCCGACTTGATCCACACCTGATGGCTGGTGCCGAACAGGCGGTTGATGCGGATGTGCGGCGTGTTGCCGATGGTGTCGAGAATCGTGTTGGCTTTCATGTTGGCTCCCTCGCGTCGCGGCGGACAAAAAAATCATTGTACGTGGCCGCTCGCGGCATAACCAAATAGCCGACGGTTGCAACGCGCGGTCGATGCACGGCGCGCGCGCGCGTTGGAGACACCAGGAAAGCCCCTCACTGCACCTTGCCGATCTTGCGCGCCAGGTTCACCATGGCTTCAGCATCCTTTTTCCAGAAGGCGGCGAAGTCCGGGCCGTCCATGTAGCTGATCGGAATGCGCACTTTCTCCATGTCTTCCTTGTAGGCGGGTAGCGTCACGACACGGCGCACGGCAGCCCGCAGGGCATCGACCACCGGCGCCGGCGTGGCGGCGGGCACGAACAGGCCGACCCAGAGGTAATACTCGGCGTCGACGCCGCTTTCCTTCAGGGTCGGCACATCCGGAAACGCGGCGCTGCGCTTGCCGCCCCAGCTGGCGAGCACGCGCACCCGGCCATCAGCGGCGGCGGCCTTGGCCGCTGCCGGGCCTGCCGCGGTAACGTCGATCTGGCCGGAGAGCAGTGCCAGCAGCGCCGGGCCGCCGCCGCCATAGGGCACGTGCAGCATGTTGATGGCCGCCGACTTGGCCATCATCTCCATTGGAAAATGCACTGCGCCGTAGTTGCCCGAAGAGCCGTAACTGATCTTGCCCGGGCGCCTGCGTGCATCGTCGAGCAGCTCGCCGATGTTGCGCCACGGAGCGTCGTTGCGCACGATCAGCATCAGCGGATCGGCGGAGATCATCGCCACCGGGGTCAGTTGATCGAGTTCGTAGGCGGGCGTGCGGCCATTGATGCGGTCGGCCTCGGGCAACACCGAAATGGTGGACAGGCCGAGCAGCAGGGTATGCCCGTCCGGCGCGGCCTTGGCAACCGAACCATAGGCGATCGCGCCTCCCGCGCCCTGGCGATTGACCACCACTACCGGCTGCTTGAGAACGTCGAGCAGGTGTTTCGCCAGAGGGCGCGCGTTCAGGTCTGCTGCGCCGCCGGGTGGCGTCGGCAGCACCATGGAAATGGGCCGGTCGGGAAACTCGGCGTGGGCAGCGCCGCAAGCGAGCAGAAGCAGCAATGCCGCCAAGCGGCGGCAGATGGAATGAATCATGACAGTCTCCCTGTGAATTTTTATTGACCGTGTGAAATGGAACGCATCGGCGTCACTCGACCCTGAGGCCGAGCCTCTGGATCAGCGGCGCCCAGCGCGCCATTTCGCTGCGAATGAATGCGTCGAGTTCTTCCGGTGTCGAGCCGACCAGCTCAATCGCGGTGAGCCTGTCTCCCAGGCCCGGCAGGGCGAGGATACGGCGCACCTCGGCGTTGAGCTTGGCGATGATGTCCGGCGGCGTGCCGGCCGGCGCGAGCAGGCCGAACCACTCGGTGGCGACCACGTCGAAGCCTTGCTCGCGGAAGGTCGGGATCTCGGGTACCGAGGGATAGCGCTTGTCGGAGGCGATGCCGAGCGCCTTCACCTGTTTCGCGCGATATTGCGGCAGCGCCTGGCCGACGGTGGCAAAGGTCATCGGCAAATGCCCGGCGATCACATCGGTGAGCGCCGGCGTGCCACCCTTGTACAGGATATGCGTCAGGTCGACGCCGGCGTTGATCTTGAGCAGCTCGGCGGTGAGGTGCGTCATCGAGCCGGGCCCGGCGGAAGCGAAATTGAGCGCACCCGGTTTGGCCTTGGCCATCGCCACGAGGGTCTTCAGGTCGTTGGCAGCGAATTGCGGATTGGCATAGACCACGATCGGCGCGCGCGCCAGCAGGCTCACCGGCGCAAAGTCCTTGAGCGTGTCGTAGGGCATCTTGTCGCGCATTGCCGGGTTGGTGGTGTGGTTGCTGACCGACACGATCAGGGTGTAGCCGTCCGGCGCCGATTTGGCGGCCGCAGTGGTGCCGATCAGGGTGCTGGCGCCGGGGCGGGTGTCGACGACGACCGGCTGGCCCCAGTTCTCCTGCATGCGCTGGCCAATGGCGCGCGCGATTGCGTCGACCGAACCGCCGGCGGGGAAGGGCACGATGATCCTGATCGGCTTGTCAGGGTAGCGTTCGGTAGCCGATTGCGCGAAGGCTGGAGGAGCGATGGCAATCAGCAGCGAAGCGATGCCCAAGGTGTGCAACAGGGCGCAACGGATGAAGCTTGGCACGGCGGGTCTCCTCGTGGTCGGGCGCGCTCTGCAGCAGCGTGGTGCGAAGTGTAGCGCGCAGGACATGGCATGCGAAGGCGCAGGGCGAGCGGTTATGATTTGATTGCATCGCCTGTCCGAATTTGAATGTCGCAAACAATTCAGTGCAGGCCGGCGACAAGCTGCAATTTCAATCGAACCCATCCTTGAAAACCCTTGGTGCCCAAGGGCTACAGACTGACATATGCACAAGAGTCGCTCCCACCAAGAATTTCCGGCCGGTGCAGTGATCGGTTTTCTGATTTTCCTGTGCTGCTGCGGCGTCGCCGGCGCGGTCGACCTCACCATCTTCGCCGCCGCCAGCCTGAAAGAAGCGCTAGATGAAAATGTCAGGGCATTTGGCGCGAAGACCGGTCATCGGGTGCGCGTCTCCTATGCCGGCAGCAACGCACTGGCGAAGCAGATCGAGAACGGCGCACCTGCCGACCTGTTCATTTCCGCCGACGAGGAGTGGATGGATTACGTGGCGCAAAAGAACCTCATCGCCGCCGGCACGCGGCGCGACCTGCTGACCAACAGTCTCGTGCTGGTGGCGCCGGCGGGCAGTGCGGTGTCACTCAGGATCGGCCCGAAATTTCCCTTGCTCGACGCGCTCAAGGGCGGGCGTCTTGCGCTGGCCAATCCGGATGTCGTGCCCGCAGGAAAATATGCCCGTGCCGCACTTGCCAGACTCGAAGTGTGGGGCGATGTGGAAAAGACGCTCACGCGCTCCGAGAATGTGCGCGCTTCGCTGGTGCTGGTGGCGCGCGGTGAAACGTCGCTGGGCATCGTGTATGTGACGGATGCGAAGGCCGAACCCAAGGTCAGGGTGGTCGATACCTTCCCGCCCTCGCTGCATCCGCCGGTGGTGTATCCGGCGGCAGTACTGGGGGGCAAGCTCAATCCGGCCACGCAGGCGCTGCTTGACTATCTAGGCGGCGCCGAAGCGCGCGTTGTATGGAGCCGCGGCGGTTTCGGTTTCCCGCGCTAGTGGGCCCGCAGCGCGCAAGGGCCGGCGTGCGTACGCGATAATCCGGCCATGCTTTCCGCCGACGAAGTCGCCATCATCCTGCTGAGCCTCAAGGTCGCTGCCGCCAGCGTCGCGTTCAGCCTGCCGTTTGCCATCGCTGCGGCGCTGATCCTGGCGCGGCTGCAGTTTCCCGGCAAGGCCTTGTTCGATGCCGCGATCCACTTGCCGCTGGTGTTGCCGCCGGTGGTGATCGGCTATTTTCTGCTGCTCGGCTTTGGACGCAACGGGTTACTCGGCGCGTTTTTCGAGCAGGTGTTCGGCCTGACGTTCGCGTTCCGCTGGACCGGCGCGGCGCTGGCGGCCGGCATCATGGGCTTTCCGCTGATGGTGCGGGCGATCCGGCTCGCGTTGGAGGCGATCGACCCACGCCTTGAATCCGCAGCACGCACCCTGGGTGCAAACCGCCGGCGCGTGCTGGCGAGCGTGACGCTGCCGCTGGCGCTGCCCGGCATCGTGGTCGGGGTGATGCTGGCGTTCGCGCGCTCGCTCGGCGAATTCGGCGCCACCATCACGTTCGTCTCGAACATCCCTGGCGAGACCCAGACCCTGCCGCTGGCGATCTACAACCTGACGCAAAGTCCGGGGGGCGACGCGGCGGTGCTGCGCCTGTGCGCGATTTCGGTGGCGTTGTCGCTGGCGGCGCTGGTGCTGTCCGAGTCGATGACGCGGCGCATGTGGGCGCGGCAATCATGAGCCTTGAGATTGCATTCACCAAGCAGTGGCCGGGCGGGGCGCGCATCGAGGTGGCTTTTTCCAGCGATGCGGCGGTGCTCGCGCTGTTCGGGCGCTCGGGTTCAGGGAAAAGCACAGTGGTTAACGCGCTGGCCGGGCTGCTGCGCCCGGACACGGGCCGCATTGCGATCGATGGCGAGGTGCTGTTCGATGCGGCGCGCGGCATTGATGTGCCGGTGGAAGCGCGCGGCGTCGGCTACGTGTTCCAGGACGGCCTGCTGTTCCCGCACCTGTCGGCGCGGCAAAACCTGTTGTATGGCGCCGGGCGCACCGGCACACGTTCAATCAGCTTTGACCAGGTGGTGGCGCTGCTCGGCATCGAGGGCTTGCTGGAACGCCGGCCCGCCGCGCTGTCCGGCGGCGAAAAGCAGCGCGTCGCGATCGGCCGCGCGCTGCTCTCGAACCCGCGCATCCTGTTGATGGATGAGCCGCTGGCCTCGCTCGACGCCGGCCGGCGCAGCGAGATCCTGCGCCTGATCGAACAGGTGCGCGACGAGCTCAAGGTGCGCATCGTTTACGTGAGCCATTCGATCGGCGAAGTCACGCGCCTGGCTGACGATGTGGCACTGATGAACCAGGGCCGGGTGTTGGCCTGCGCGCCGGTGGAGGAGATTTTCAATCGCGCCGATTTGCGCCCGCATACCGGGCGCTTCGAAGGCGGAGCCCTGATCGAAGCGGAGGCCGTGGCGCACGACGAACGCTATTTCCTGACCACATTCCGCTTTGGCAATGGCGGCGCATTGGTTGCCCCCGGGCTGGACGCGCCGATCGGCAGCCGGGTACGGCTGCGCCTGCGCGCGCGCGACCTGACGCTCGCTGTGCGCAAACCCGAAGGCCTGAGCATTCGCAATGTCCTTCCGGGCGAGGTGGTGGCCATCGACCCTGGCAAGGGCGCGATCGCCGAGGTGCGGGTGCGCATCGCCGGCAAGGAGGTGCCGGCACGCGTTTCGCGCTTGTCGGTCGACGAGATGCAGCTGGTACCGGGAATGGCAGTCTA
>CANJDH010000164.1 GCA_947473125.1 Burkholderiales bacterium | reverse complement strand
TTGAGCACGGCGGGCAAATCGAATTGCACCAGCCACCAGCCGGCCAGGCTCACCAGCGGCATGTGGATCAGGAATACCCAGTAGGAAGACTGCGAGGTGTATTCGATCCAGGGCGAGGGGCGGTCAAAAAAGCGCAGCGCCGCGCCAATGAAAAAATAGATCAGCGCCCAGGTGCATAGCGCGTTGGCTAGCACCGAGCAGGCGTGCAGTTCCGCACTGCCGCCGCGCGCACTGTTGTCCAGGGTGCTCAGCACCGTGGACAGCGGAAACAGGAGGAGCGCCAGCATCGCCATGGTCCAGACATGGCGCATCGCGGTCTGCAGGAATACGCGCCAGGTGTGAAAGCAGTAGCCGAACACGAAGAACGAGCCGTAATAGAGCAGCGACGGCGGGTGCGGCGTGAAATAGACAAAGCCCTCATGCACCTGGCCGCCCTTGAACGGCCATAGCGTGATGGCGGTCCAGAGCGCGAAGGCGACCACCGTCAGCGGATTTTCCAGGGCACGTGTCAACGTGGCTTCAAACCGGCGGCTCTGCGCTATCAGCCAGCGCAGCGGCGCAATCAGCAGATAAAACATGCACAGGTAATACAGAAACCACAAATGCCCGATCGGCACGCGGCCCGGCCGTTCCCCCGTCTTGGCGGCGATTTCCGCGCCCAGCGCGCGCAGTTGCGGGAGATCCGGAATCAGGTCGTGCGTGCCAAAACGCACGCTCAGCATGAAGTCGAGCGTCAGCAGGCCGGTGACCGGCAGGATCACGACGAGTGCGGCCAGCAACGGAAACAGGATGCGGCTCGCACGGTTTTTCAAGGTGCCTTTGACACCGCGCTTTTCGACCAGCAGTGCCGTGAAATAGCCGGCCAGCACAAAAAACGTCGGCATGCGAAAGTCGTGGATGAATTCAAAGATCAGGTCGAACACCGCCGCATTGTTGCGGTCGGTGGGGACCGGCATGGCCGGCGGCGGATTGGCAAGATAGAGCAGGGCGCCGTGCAGCACGATGCCCTGCATCATCATGAAGCCGCGCAGGGCGTCGAGGCCGTAGTAGCGGCGCTCATCCATTGCGTGCCGCCCGAATGCCGACCATCAACGATGTGTCCATGTTCCGTCCTCCCGCGACGCCCAGGACCTGCTGTGTGGCAGGCGCCGAGCCTGAACCGGGATACTACGCCGCCTGCAACGCGTCGAGTTGCGCCTGTTTCTCCAGCCACTCGGCCTCAAGCTGTTCGAGCTCTTTGACGGCATAGGCCTGGTCGATCACCAGGGTCTTGAGTTTGTCCTTGTTGGCATCGTCGTAGATCGACGCTTCGGCGAGTTGCGCATCGATGGTCTTCTTTTGCGCCGTGAGCCTGGCGATCTGTTCCTCAAGGCGCTTGATGCGGGTTTCGAGCGGTTTGGTTTGTGACGCGCGCTGCTGGCGCAGCTCGGCCTCGCGGCGTTTTTGCTCCTGGCGTTGCGCCGCAGTGAGCGGCGGAGCGGCTTCGATCTTGACGATCGGCTTCTCCACCAGCTTGGTCGGCGCCTTGGCCGCTGCTGCCGCCTTGTCGTCCGGTTTTGCGAGCTTGGTCTTGAACAGCCAATCGCGGTAGTCGTCGAGGTCGCCATCAAACTCTTCGAGCGAACCCTCAGCCACAATCATGAACTGGTCGGTGGTGGCACGCAGCAAGTGCCGGTCGTGCGAGACCAGCACCAGCGTGCCCTCGAACTGGGCGAGGGCCACGGTAAGCGCCTCGCGGGTTTCGAGGTCCAGGTGGTTGGTCGGCTCGTCGAGCAGCAACAGATTGGGGCGCTGCCAGGCGATCAGCGCCAGCGCCAGGCGCGCTTTCTCACCGCCGGAAAAGGGCTTGATCGAACTCGTCACCATCTCGCCGGGGAAGTTGAAGCCGCCGAGGAAGTTGCGCAACTCCTGCTCGCGGGTGGTCGGTGCCAGCTTGGCCATGTGCCAGAGCGGTGATTCGTCGTGGCGCAGCATCTCGACCTGGTGCTGGGCGAAATAGCCGATCACCAGGCCCTTGCCGAAATGCGCCACGCCGTTGACCAGTGGCAGCTCACCGGCGATCGTCTTGATCAGCGTCGATTTGCCGGCGCCGTTCACACCCAACAGGCCGATGCGCTGCTCGTTCTGCAGCGAAAAGTTGATGCCATTGACAATCGCCTTGTGGCTGCCGTCGTCCAGCGTGTAGCCGGCATCGGCTGCGTCCAGCACCAGCAGCGGGTTCGGGCTGCTCGCCGGCTCGCGGAATTCAAACGAGAACGGCGATGATGCGTGTATCGGCGCCAGATCTTCCATCTTGGCCAGCATCTTCATGCGGCTTTGCGCCTGCTTGGCCTTCGAGGCCTTGGCCTTGAAACGGTCGATGAACGACTGCAGGTGGTCGCGTTCGCGTTTCTGTTTCTCGTAGGTGGCCTGGTTCAGCACCAGGCCCATCGCGCGCTGCACCTCGAACTGCGAATAGTTGCCGCCGTAGCGTTTGAGCTTGCACTGGTCGATGTGCACGATCACGTTGACCACGCCATCAAGAAAGTCTCGGTCGTGCGAGACGATGATCAAGGTGCCGGTGTAGCGCTTCAACCACTCTTCAAGCCAGATGATGGCGTCAAGGTCCAGGTGGTTGGTCGGCTCGTCGAGCAGCAGCAGGTCGGACGGGCACATCAGCGCCTGCCCGAGGTTGAGGCGCATGCGCCAGCCGCCCGAAAAATGCGCCACCGACTGCAACATCTGTTCCTGGGTAAACCCAAGGCCGGTCAGCAACTGCTCGGCACGCGAGCGCACCGTGTAGGCACCGGCGTCGCCGAGCAGGCCGTGCAGCTCTCCAATGCGTTCGCCCTCAGTTGCGTGACGCTCGTGGTCGTCGTGCGCCTCGTCCTGCTCCTCAAGCGCGAGGAGTTCAGACTCCAGGCCGCGCAGTGTTGTGTCGCCATCGATCACATAATCGACGGCGCTGCGGTCAAGCGCCGGCGTCTCCTGCGCCACATGGGCCATGCGCCAGTGCTTGGGGATGTCGAAGTCGCCGCCATCGGCGCCGAGGCGCCCCATCATCAGGGCAAACAGGCTCGACTTGCCCGAGCCGTTGGCGCCGATCAGGCCGACGCGTTCGCCCGGGTTGATGGCGACATCAACGCCCTGCAACAGCGGCTTGGTACCGCGGATCAGGGTGAGGTTTTGAAGACGGATCATAGTGTGATAAAACTGCCGTTCGCCGCATCAGTACAGCGTTGACTCATACGCCGACGGCGCAACCCGACATTTTAACGTTCAGGGGGAGCAAAAATGGCTCATGTCACCGTCGTCATGAATCCCAAGGGTGGGGTAGGAAAATCCACCATCGCCACCAACCTTGCAGGCTATTTTGCCAATCAAGGGAAATCGGTGATGCTTGGCGACGTCGACAAGCAGCAATCGGCCCGTGAATGGCTCAAGTTGCGCCCGGCGCAAGTGGCGCCGATCAAGAGCTGGGACATCGAAGCGGGCAAGACCGCCAAGCTGCCCAAGGGCACCACCCACGCCGTGATCGACACGCCCGCCGGCTTGCACGGCAAGCTGCTCGATACCGTGATCCGCAGCGCCAACCGCGTGGTGGTGCCGCTGCAGGCCTCGATGCTCGACATCCTCGCGACCAAAAGCTTTCTTGAAGAGTTGGCCAACGATAAGGCGGTGCGCGCCAGCGATGCGCTGGTCGGCGTGATCGGCATGCGCGTCGACTCGCGCACGCGCTCGTACGATGAACTGCAGCGCTTTCTCGAAGGGCTTGGGTTGCCGGTGCTCGGCAATCTGCGTAACACGCAGAACTACGTGCAGCTCGCGGCGCGTGGTTTGACGCTGTTCGACCTCAATCCGGCCCGGGTGGAACAGGACCTTGAGCAGTGGAAGCCGATATTGAAGTGGCTGGAGGGGTGACCGTGAATGCCGAGCCCGCTGGCTTGCCGGTGTATCACGGCTACGTGGTGGTGCCGGAAACCTACATTGACGGCTGGGTGCTCGGGGAAGTCACCCCTTTTCTCGGGGAAGACAGCGGCGACGGCTTTGTGGTCGCGCCGGGCGGTACCCAGGCGAGCCTGCTCTGGGAAGTGGGCGAAGGCGACCTTGTCGAAATTGTCGGCCCGACTGCGGTGCGCTGGGGCGTCTATGCGGTTTCTTTTCCACGCCCCATGCAAACGCATCAAGACCTGATCGAGAATTTTCGCACGGTGCTGCCGGCATTGCGCGCAGCCCATGCCCGAGCTGCGGCTGTGGCTGGACGGTAGCAAGCCTTTTTGAGGGACGCACCATGACACCAAGGAGAGTGTTGCAAAGCATCATCCTGATGCTGGCTGGTTGGGCGTTGATGTTTGCCGCGCCGGCGGGCGCACAGGGTTTTCCCACCAGACCGATTCGGCTCATTGTGCCGCTGGCGCCGGGCGGTGCGACCGACATTCAGGCGCGCTTGCTTGCCAAAGTGCTGAGCGAACAATTCGGCCAGCCCGTGATCGTGGAGAATCGCCCGGGCGCGAGTGGCATGATCGGTGCAGAGGCAGTGGCCAAATCACCGCCAGACGGCTACACCATCCTGTTCACGACGGCGGCGCTGGCAATCAATGCGACGCTTGCCAAGAGCACGATCAAATTCGATCCGGTGAAGGATCTGGCGCCAGTCGTCTGGGTCAGTGCCACGCCGCTGGTGCTGATCGTCAATCCGAAGGTGGCGGCGAACACGCCGCAGGAACTTGTCGCGCTCGCGCGCAACAAGCCCGGCGGCCTCAATGCCGGGTTGACCGTGTCGGGCAGCACCAGCCATCTGGCTGCGGAAATGTTCAAGCAGATTGGCAGCATCAGCTTTGCCAATGTTCCCTACAAGGGCGGGGCGCCCGCCATGCTGGCGCTGCTGGGCGGTGAAGTGGATTTCGTGTTTGCCGAAGCATTGCTGGCGCTGCCGCAAATCAAGGCCGGCAAGGTGCGCGCGCTGGCGGTCACCACGGCCAAGGCCGCGCCGGCGTTCCCGGATCTGCCCACCATGAATGCCATGTTGTCCGGGTTTGTCGCGGACAACTGGTTTGCCATGTTCGCGGCAGCGGGCACGCCCCGCGAGGTGGTGGCGACACTGAATCGTGCTGTCAAGACCGCCCTCGATTTGAAAGAAGTGCAGTCCCTGTTCGACAAGGACGCCATGACGGCAGTGGGCAGCACGCCCGAGGAGCTCGGTGCGCACCTCAAGAGCGAGATTGACCGCTATGCCGAGGTGATCCGCAAGGGCAACATCACGGCGCAGTAGTGACGCCGCCCCGCAAGCCGCAGCAGTTTTGGCTGGCGGATGGAATGCGCCGCTACCCGGGCGTGTTTACTTCGTTCAATGATTCGAATGTCCACTCATTCACTTCCCGTCGTCCAAGGAGATTTCCATGCGTAATGTTTCAACTGTCCTGCTTGCTGCCGTCCTGGTACTCGCCAGCAGCGCCGCCTCGGCGCAGATGCGCATTCGCGGCACCATCACCGCGATCGACGCCACCACGATCGCCGTGAAGTCGCGCGCCGGCGAAGACCTGAAAATGGCACTGGACGAAAAGCTCGGCGTGGCCGTGGCTACCGCGGTGAAGTTCGAAGATATCAAGCCGGGTGACTACGTCGGTTCTGCGGCGATGAAAGGCGCAGACGGCAAGCTAGTTGCCCTTGAGGTGCACTACCTGGCGGCAACCGTACCCTCAGGATTTACGCCTTGGGATCTGGAGCCAGGCTCAACCATGACCAACGCGAACGTCGTCGAAGCACGCGTGCAGTCGTCTGCAGGATCTGGCGTCCGTGAGTTGCAACTAAAGCACAAGGATGGGGAGCAAACCATCATCGTGCCGCCGAACGCTCCGATCGTTCGTGCGGTGCCGGGCACGAAAGATGATCTGAAAGTGGGGGAGTATGTGTTTGTCGTCGCGCAGAAGGCAGCAGACGGCAATCTGACGGCCCTCCGTGTGCAGGTGAGCAGGGGCGGCGTCAAACCGCCTCAATAAGTTTCGCTCAGGTGTTGCCGACGCGCTTTGGTGCATCGAGCCTGGTCTGAACTTCCGGAGCCAACCGCACCATGTGCGGTGCCTCCGGTACGGTACAGCCCGTCACACAACACCTGCCCGGCTGGCGGTTGCGCGTGATCTTGCGCGTCTCGTCAGCCAGGATGCCGCGATCGAGCAGCCGCTCCACCAGATCCACCTTGTTGCCGAGCGGATAGCGGCGGAAGATTTCCATCTTCATCGCTTCGGGCGAGCCACCGCCGTGCAGGCTGATCACCGAATACCAGCCGGCTTGATACGAGGCCGTGAGGTCTTCAACGAAGCGCGCGGCCTCGATACGTTTTTCGTAAGAGATGTCGGAACGCGCCGAGAGCACCTCGGAG
>CANJDH010000163.1 GCA_947473125.1 Burkholderiales bacterium | reverse complement strand
TCGGGCCGGGCCGCATCCACCACTGCATGCGCTCGATCGGCGCGGCGGAGCGCGCGCTTGAATTCATGTGCCAGCGCTCGCTCGAGCGCGTCGCCTTCGGCAAACGCGTCTCGGAACAGGGCGTGACGCAAGAGCGCATCGCCGAAGCGCGCATCATGATCGACTCGACGCGCCTGCTGGTGCTCAAGGCCGCCTACATGATGGACACGGTAGGCAACAAGATCGCGCGTACCGAGATCGCCATGATCAAGGTGCTGGCGCCGATCATGGCCGGCAAGATCATCGACTGGGCCATGCAGGTGCACGGCGCCGCCGGCATCTCGGGCGACTTCCCGCTGGCCAACATGTATGCGCACCAGCGCACCCTGCGCTTTGCCGACGGCCCGGACGAAGTCCATCGCAACATGATCGCCAAGCTTGAAATAGCCAAGCACATGAAGATCCCGGGTGCTGCCGACAAGGTCGAGATCCCGATCACGCGCGGCTCCTGACGCCCGCAGCGGGGACCCCCCCGCTGCCGACCGCTCGTCGAACCACTTGAAGGATGCAACATGATCGACGTTTACAGCTGGGCCACGCCCAACGGCCACAAGATCCACATCATGCTCGAGGAGTGCGGGCTGTCGTACCGCGCGCACCCGATCGACATCGGCAAGGGCGAGCAGTTCACGCCCGAGTTTCTGGCGATCAGCCCGAACAACAAGATCCCGGCGATGACCGACAGCGACGGTCCCGACGGCAAGCCGATTTCCCTGTTCGAGTCGGGCGCGATGATGATTTATCTTGCCGGCAAGACCGGCAAGTTTCTTGGCAAGACCGACCGCGAGCGCTACAGCACGCTGCAGTGGCTGATGTTCCAGATGGGCGGTCTGGGGCCGATGCTGGGCCAGTGCCACCACTTTCGCATCTACGCGCCCGAGAAGATCGAGTACGCCGTAAACCGCTATACCAACGAAGCCAAGCGCCTCTACGGCGTGCTCGACAAGCAGCTCGGCAAGACGCCCTACATCGCCGGCAAGAGCTACACGATTGCCGACATGGCGATCTGGCCGTGGTTGCGCAACTGGAAAAACCAGGGCATCGAGATGGCCGACTACCCGCACGTGGCGCAATGGTTCGAGGCAATCGGCAAACGCCCGGCGGTGCAGCGCGGCGTCACCGTGCTGGCCGACCTGCGCAAGCCCGCGTTCGATGACAAGGCCAAGGAAATCCTGTTCGGGTCGACGCAATACCAAAAACGCTAACCGAGACTCTGAAACCCTTGGTGGGAGCGCCTCTCCGGCCTATGCACCAGCGCCGCCGCCTGCTCTGCTCGGTGCTTGGTGCGGTGCTGGGGGCGCCCTTCGCGACCACGGCGTTCGGCTCCGAATCGCACGAGTTGCCGGAAGTCCCGTTTGTTCCCACGCCAATGAAGGTGGTCGAGCGCATGCTCGACATGGCGCAGGTCGGGCCGAACGACCGGTTGATTGACCTCGGCTGCGGTGACGGCCGCATCGTCACCGAGGCCGCGAAGCGCGGCGCGCGCGCCCTGGGCATCGACCTCGATGGCTACCTGATCGAGCTGTGCCGGCGCCGCGCCCGCGACAACGGCCTGGAGCAGCTCGCAAGCTTCGAGCAAAAGGATATCTACGAAGTCGACCTGTCACCGGCCACGGTGGTGACCATGTACCTGCTGCCCGAGCACAACCTCAAGTTGCGCGACAAACTAAAGCGCGAAGTGAAGAACGGCACCCGCGTGCTCTCGCACGACTGGGACATGGGCGACTGGATACCGGTGCGTGAAGAATTCATCGACGTACCCGACAAGCCGGTTGGCGTCGACAAAAAGAGCCGCGTGATGATGTGGGTGATGCCGCCGCGCACACGCTGAAACCGGGCCAGCCGCAGCGCATCGCGCTCAATGCATGAAGCTGCCGCCATTGACATCAAACGTTGCGCCGGTCGAGTAACCGGCACCATCCGACACCAGAAACGCGACGGTCGCGGCCACCTCTTCGGCCTTGCCCATGCGCCCGGCCGGAATGCCCGCAGCGTGCTGGCGATTGACCTCTGGGTTCACGCCCGCCGTCATGCTGGTTTCGATGCGCCCCGGCGCCACGCAGTTGACGGTCACGCCGGCACCGGCCACCTCGCCGGCCAGCACTCGCGCCAATCCCGTCATCCCTGATTTGGTCGCCGAGTAATGTGCGCCGGGCACCGGCGTACGGGTCCGCGCCGCCTGGCTCGTGATCATCACAATGCGGCCCCAGCCGTGAGAGGTGAGCACCGGCAAGCAGGTGCGCGTCACCAGAAACGTTCCGGTCAGGTTGACGTCGAGTACGCGGCGCCATTCGTCCAGCGGCATGTCGATCACCTCGCGTTTCTTGCCCTCGTGCTTGGGCGATATGCCGGCGTTGTTCACCAGGATCGCAAGCCTCGGCCACCAGTCGCCGAGTAGCGCCGGCAAGGCCATGACTTCCGCTTCATTCGAAATGTCCAGTCGCGCCCAGCGCGCGACGTACCCTGCCGATTGCAGGGACAACGCACACTGCTCGACCGCAGCATCCTGGTCGACCAGCACCACCGGATGCCCGGCCTGTGCGAGCCGCGTCGTAATCGCCGCGCCCAGCCCGCGCGCCGCACCGGTGACCAGTGCCACCTTGTCGCCTACCTCCATACCGCCCTCCATGTTCGCTTGCTGTGTGTCCAATCCGTGCCGGACATGCGTCTGCTGCCCACTCGATATTCGGGGATGCCTACTGCGCGGGGATGTTGGCGGCCTTGACCACCCGGGCCCAGCGCTTGACATCGTCTTCGACCACTTTTGCAAACTCGTCCGGTGTATTGCCTACCGGCTGCGCGCCGAGTTCAGCCAACTGCTTTTGCAACTCGGGGGTACGCAAGGCTGCCACCACTTCACGATGCAGGCGGTCGATCACGGGACGCGGCGTATGCGCCGGGGCGAACAGGCCGAACCAGGCCAGCACCTCGACATCCGGGTAACCTGATTCGCGTACCGTGGGCAATTCCGGCGCGGCCGGCGAACGCGCTGAACCGGTGACCGCCAAGGCGCGCAAACTGCCGGCGCGTGCGAAGCCGATTGCCGACGGCATGTTGTCAAACATTACCTGCACGCCCTGCCCGCCGATCAGATCGGTCAGCGCTGGCCCGCTGCCACGATACGGCACGTGCACCATGGCGAGTCCAGTGGCCAGGTTGAACAGTTCCGCAGTGATATGCGGCGAATTGCCGGTGCCCGATGAAGCGAAAAACACCTTGCCGGGCCGCGCTTTGGCCCATGCCACAAACTCCTGCACGGTTTTGGCCGGCACGGCAGGATTGACCACCATCAGGTTGGGCAGCGCGGCGATCATCGAAATCGCCTGGAAGTCCTTGATCGTATCGACCGGCATGTTGGCGTAAAGCGACGGGTTGATGGTCATGTTGCCGGCCGTACCTAGCTGCAGGGTATGGCCGTCCGGGGCGGATTTGGCCACGACGTCGGCGCCAACGTTGCCCGCTGCACCCGGGCGGTTCTCCACTACCACCGGTTGCCCCAGGCTGGCGCTCAGGCGCGGCGCGATCAGGCGCGCGATGATGTCGGTGGTGCCCCCGGGAGCGTAGCCGACGATGATCCTGATGGTCTTGGTCGGATAGGTTTGGGCCGCTACCGGCGCCACCGCGCCTGCAACGCCCGCCAGAACCCATGCCACCAGTCCCGGCAACGAGCGCAACGATTTCATGGTGTCTCCTTCAATTTTTTTCGAATGTCGTGCAAGGCAGCCAGCATCACAGATGCACCTGGCTGATGCTGGCGCCGCCGCAGACAAACAGGGTTTGCCCGGTGGTGAATCCGGCTTCCGCCGATAGAAAGTAATCAATTGCAGCGGCAATCTCGGCCGGCTCGCCCATGCGCCCGACCGGCACCGCGGCCAGCATCGCCTTGGTGCGCGGCAGCTCGGGCGGGTTGTTGCGCGCGAACATTTCCGTGGCCACCGGCCCCGGCGCCACGCAATTGACGGTGATGCCGCTGCTCGCAAGCTCGAGAGCCCAGGAGCGCGTGAAGCCAACCAGCGCTGCCTTGGCCGCCGCATACATGCTGCCGCCATGGCGCCCGAGCAGCGAGCGACTGGAAATGTTGACGATCCGGCCGAAGCCGGCCTCGCGCATCGCCGGCAACACCGCCTGGGTCGCGTCGAGGGTAACGCGCAGATTGGTATCGAGCACGTCCTGGTAAGCCTCGGGCGTGATTTCAGCGAGCGGCTGCATGCGGTTCAGGCCGACGTTGTTCACCAGCCTGAGGATCGGATGCCTGGCCGCCACTGCGGCAAACACCGCGCGGCGCGCCTGCGCATCGGCGAGGTCGGCGAGCAGTAGCGGCGCCGGATACGACGCGTCAGCACTGCGCGCGATGCCGACCACGCGCTCGCCGCGCGCCACCAGACGTTCAGTGATGGCGCGACCGATGCCCTTTGTCGCGCCGGTAACCAGCGTGAAACCCTCTCCGCCTGTCACCGCGGGCGGGTTCCGGCAATCGTAATGCGATGCATTTCGCGGCGCTTGCCGTGGTAATCATTGCAGGCGTAGTGCACCACGGCGCGGTTGTCCCAGAATGCCAGCGAACCCTTGCGCCAGCGGAAGCGACAGTGGAACTCCGGCATGGTCATGTGCTCGTAAAGGAAATTGAGAATCGGCAGGCTTTCTTCACGGCTCAGGCCTTCGATATTCCAGGTAAACGGGAAATTGACAAACAGGGACTTGCGGCCGGTCTCATCGTGAGTGCGCACGATCGGATGCCAGGCACTGATTTCCTTGCCGGCACGATCGGCGCGCAACTGGGTCGAGCGCCCAGCATTGCGTTCATCGATGCGCGCCGTCAGAAAACGATCCGAGTGCAGCGCGCGGCGCCCTTCGAGCATCTGCTTCATGGTGTCGGGCAGGTTGTCATAGGCCATCGCCATATTGGCGAAAAGCGTATCACCGCCGTACTCGGGTACGTCACGCGCATACAGAATCGAACCGAGCGGCGGTACCTCCATGTAGGTCATGTCGCTGTGCCAGGTATCGCCGATGTTGTATTTGTCGCCGGCCTCTTTGACTACCGGCATGATTTCCGGATGGCCTTCGACGTTGCCATATACCGGGTTGACGACAATCTCGCCAAACACGCGCGCAAACGCCTTGTGGCTCTCGGGTTCGAGCTTCTGCTCGCGAAAAAAGATCACGCCATGGTCGAGCAGCGCTTGGCGAAGCTGCGCCACCGTGGTGGGCGCCTGCGGCTGCGAAATATCGACGCCGAAAATTTCCGCACCGCCCGAACTGGTGAGGGGTCTTACGTCGGGTTTGCTTTCAACGCTTGCCAATGCCAGGTTGCCGCTCATGCTTTTGTCTCCCGGTGGGTTCTTGAGTGCAGGAAATGGGTGCGCAAAGTGCAGACCCCATATTAATGGACTCTATCGGGCGCGCGTCATCTCGCTTGAACCCGCCCCCCCCAATGGAAGCAGGCAGCGCCCCTGCGGAAACCGCGTGGAACCGCGCATCCCCTACGCCGGCAGTCTCCCGGAGACTTTGCCCAGGGGGATGCCTACAACCCGCCGGCGCGAATCACCCCGACGGCGAGGCCTTCGATCACGAACTCATCGCTGCGCGAATCGACGATGATCGGTTTGAAGTCGGGATTCTCGGCCACCAGCTCGATGCCGTTGCCGGTGCGCATGAAGCGCTTGACCGTGACGTCGTTGCCGATGCGCGCCACTACCACCTGGCCGTTGCGCGCCTCGCGCTGGCTGTGCACCGCGAGGAAATCGCCGTCGAGGATGCCGATGTCGCGCATCGACTCGCCCTTGACCTTGAGCAGGTAGTCGGCCGCCGGCTTGAACATCGACGGGTCGACCGGCACGTGGCGGTCGATGTTCTGCTCGGCGTGAATCGGGCTGCCCGCGGCGACGCGACCAATGAGAGGCAGCGCGTTGATCGACTGCATGGTGCCGGCGATCTGCTCGGCCAACTGGATACCGCGCGCCGTACCGCCCGCGATGGTCAGCGCGCCCTTGCGCTCAAGCGCACGCAGGTGTTCTTCAGCGGCGTTGGGCGATTTGAAGCCGAAGGTGGTGGCGATCTCGGCGCGCGTCGGCGGCATGCCGGTGGCGCGCACGGTGTCGCGGATGAATTCGAGGATTTCGGTCTGGCGGGCGGTGAGGTCGTGGGCCATGGGAGTCGCAACCTGTGGTTGTGGAAACTGGGTCTTTATACAGCATACTGTATAAAAACGCAAGCTTCTCGTCAGCGTCCGGCTTTGTCCCCGGCGCTTACTGCGGCGGGGCGGCCTCGACAGCCGCGTCGCAGCCGATCCCGGCCGCAATCCAGCGGCGCGCGAGGCGTACCAGCAGCGGCGCGATCCAGCGCAGGCCGGTGGGCAGCACCGAGCGCGGCTCGCTCATCGCGCCGCAGGCGTAGCGTGCGTCCGCGTCGCGCCAGCACAAGGCTGCGCCGGC
>CANJDH010000162.1 GCA_947473125.1 Burkholderiales bacterium | reverse complement strand
CGGCCTCACGCCCCTGGGCGGCACGGCGGAGATGTCGAGCTACAAGGGCTATGGCCTGGGCATGATGGCGCACATCCTCGGTGGTGCCTTGTCGGGCTCGTCGTTCTCGCCGATCCGCGTCAAGACGCAAAGGCCCGAGGACCCCGACAACCTCGGCCACTTCTTCATGGCGATCGACCCCACCGTGTTTCGCGATGCCGGCGACTTCGAGGACGACCTCGATGCCGCCATCGACGTGCTGCATGCGGTGCCGCCGGTGGACCCGGCACTACCGGTGCTGGTTGCCGGCGATCCGGAGGCGATGGAACGCGAGCGGCGCTTGCGCGACGGCATTCCGGTATCGCCATCGCTGGCCGAAAAAATACGTGAAGTGTGCGCGCGTTGCGGTGTGCCTTACCTGTTTGAACCCGCTTGAATCCGATCGAGTAAATGCCATGACCAAATTGATTGCCGCCGTGCTCGCCTGCATCATTTTCCCGGGCGCGGTGCTTGCAGCCGACCCGTACCCTTCCAAGCCGGTACGTTTGATCATTCCGTTCCCGCCCGGCGGTAGTAATGATGTCGTCGGCCGGCTCATCGCGCAGCAGCTTTCGACCCGTTTGGGGCAGCAAGTGGTGCCAGACAATCGCGCCGGTGCCGGCGGCATGATCGGCACGGAAGCGGCGTCCAAGGCGGAGCCCGATGGTTACACGATACTGTTCGCCTCCTCCGCATTCGCCGCCAACAGTTCGCTGTACAAGCTGCCGTACGACCCGGTGAAAGCTTTTGCACCGGTGGCGATGATCGCGGCGGGTCCCAACGTGCTGGCGGTGTCGAGCAGCATGCCGGTCAATTCGGTGCGTGAGTTGATTGCGCTGGCCCACGCCAAACCCGGTCAACTCAACTATGCCTCGGCCGGCATCGGCAGTTTCCAGCATCTGGGTGGCGCCTTGTTCGTGAGCATGGCCAAGGCCGACATCGTGCATGTGCCGTTCAAAGGCGGCGGCCCGGCGATGGTCGACGTCATTGCAGGCAATACCCAGCTGATGTTGAGTTCGCTGGTGCAGACGCTGCCGCACATCAAATCAGGCAAATTAAAGGCGCTGGGCGTGGGCGGCTTGAAGCGCTCGTCCACGCTGCCCGACGTGCCGACGATCTCGGAGTCCGGCTTGCACGGTTATGATGCTGTGAACTGGTGGGCACTGCTGGTGCCGGCCGGCACGCCGCCCGAGATCATCGCGCGCCTGCATCGCGAGATCACAGCGATCCAGCGTACCCCGGAGGTGCAAAAGCGCTTCGAATCGGAGGCAGTGGAGAGTGTGCAGATGAGCACCGCTGAATTCACCAAATATATCCAGGAAGAAACCGTCAAATGGGCGCGCGTGGTGCGCGAGGCCGGCATCAAGGCGCAGTAGGCAATAACGGAGAAGCTGCATGAAAAAATGGATCGCACTGGTTGCGGCAATACTGGCCGTCAACAGCGCGCCGGCGTCGGCGCAATATCCGAACCGCACGATTCGCATCGTCGTGCCGCTGGCCGCCGGTGGCAACGTCGACCCGATCGCCCGCGCGGTTGCCGAGCCGCTTTCCAAGGCCCTGGGGCAGCAAGTGATTGTCGAGAACCGCCCCGGCGCAGCAGCACTGGTCGGCACGCAACTGGTGGCCAAGGCACCGCCTGACGGCTACACGCTGCTGGCGCATGCCAACACGTTTGCGTCGGCAGCGGTGATCAACGCGAACCCGGGCTACGACCCGGTGAAGGATTTTGCCGGCATCAGCCTGACCTGCAGGATTCCGATGGTGATGGTGGTGCACCCGGGCGTGCCGGCACAGACCGCGCAGGAATTCATTGCCCTGCTCAAGTCGAAACCCGGCGAGCTCGCCTATGCCACGTCGGGCAATGGTTCTACCGGCCACATCGCCGCCGAATTGTTCAGTCGCGCCGCAGGCGTGAAGATGCTGCACGTGCCCTACAAGGGCAACTCGCAATCGCTGGTCGACGTGATGGCCGGGCAGGTGCCGATGATGTTCGACCAGGTGAGCACCTCGATCCAGCACGTCGCCTCGGGCAAACTGCGGCCGCTGGCGGTGACCACCATGACGCGTTCGGTGAGTCTGCCGAATGTGCCGACGCTGGACGAGGCGGGGCTCAAGGGTTTCGAGGATTCGACCTGGAACGGCCTGTTCGCACCCGCCGGCACGCCGCCTGAGATTCTGGCGCGCCTGCAGCAGGAAGTCGCGAAAATCGTGCGCAGCCCCGAGTTGCAAAAGCGCTTCGGCGAGCGCGGCATCGAAATGCTTGCCAGCAATTCGCCAGCGGAGTTTGGCGACTACGTGCGCAACGAGACGGCGCGCTACGTCAAGCTGGCGCGCGAGGCCAACATCAAGGCTGACTGAGCCCAGAATGAACCCTTGGGGCTCTAGCGCAGTACCTGCACGATGTTGTGAAAGTCGTCGGTCCACGGCTTCATGCCGGGTTTGGACGGCAGTTCCTGTCCGACTTCCCGGATCTTGGCGTGATCCAGTGCCGCCTTTGATTTGGACAGCAGGATCCAGTCGCTGACGGTGGCGCCGGTTTCATAGACGATCACCCCGTGAAAGCCATGCTTGAGTGCCAGTTCGCGGATGGCGGGAGCAAGGTCGAGAAAACGGTTCGAGACGTGGATCGCCAGAATCGCATCGGGCTTGAGGTGGCGTTCATAGGCGGTGAAGGCTTCGCTGGTGATCAGGTGCGCGGGCACCGAGTCACTTGAGAAAGCATCCATCGCGAGCAGGTCGTAGGCTTGCGCGGGTTCGCGCTCGATCGCCAGGCGGCCGTCGCCCAACACGATGTCGATCTTCGCCGGGGAGTCGGCGAGATAGGTGAAATCGCGCTTCGCAATTTCCGGCACCATCGGGTTGATCTCATACATGCGCCAGTGGTCCTGTTTGCGCGCATACACCGTCACAGCCCCGGCGCCGAGGCCGAGGATGCCGACCTTCATTGCGGGCAAATCGTATTTGGCGGTGAGCGCCCGGCCGATGCCCGAGCCGCTGCCGTAATAGCGCGTGGCGGCGCGCCGGTATTCGGGCGACAGGAATTGCTCGCCATGGTTGATCACGCCATGCACCAGCACCCGACTGTGCTGGTCGTCGCCCTTGGTGCCGTATTCCTTGACGCGCAGCACGGTGTAGAAGTTGCGGCCGGTGAACACTGCATCCTTGCTGTAGCTGACCATCTGCGTGACGGTGATGCCGATGCCGCCGGCAACCAGCAGGCCCGCGAAGGTGATTGCGATGCGATTGCCGGAGGGCTTGGCACGCAGCAACAGCAGCAGTGCCGCGAGCGTCAGGCCGAGCTCGAATTCGTAATAGGCAGGCAGGGTGAGCGGGGCGATGATGCCGACAAGAATGGCTCCCAGAGCGCCTCCCAGGGCGATCATCAGGTAGAAGCGGGTAAGGTAGCGCGGCGCCGGCTTGAGCTGGGTGAGCTCGCCGTGGCAGAACATGCAGACCACGAACAGGCCCGAGAAGAACAGGCCGATCTGCAGTTTGAGCTCGAACTTGAGTTGCGGCGCGATCAGGGTGGCGCCCATGGCGGCGAGCCAGCACCCGGCCGCGATCATGAACCATTTGCGTTTGTACCAGCCCTGGCCGTCGAAGCACAGAATGAAGGTCAGCAGGTACAGCGCCAGCGGCACCACCCACAGCAGCGGAATCGACGAAATGTTTTGCGTCACATGGTTGGAAATGCCGAGCAGCAGGATCGACCCGGTAGCCGACAGCACGCACCACAGAAACTGGGTGGCGGCGGCCGGCAGCGGTTCGTCTGAGCTTGCCGCGGCTGCCACTGGTGCCGCGGCGCTCGCGGCGCTGCGAAACGCGCAGGTGATCGCGAGCAGCACAAACAACAGGTAGAGGCCCGACCAGATCCAGGCCTGCAGCTTCACGCCAACAGCCGGCTCGATGATGAACGGATACGACAGCAGCGCCAGCATCGAGGCGACGTTCGACAGCGCAAACAGGCGATACGGGTTCATGCCGGGGTGGGCGCGCGCGAACCAGGTCTGCACCATTGGGCTGGTGGTCGAGAGCATCACATAGGGCAGGCCGATCACACCGGCGAGCAGCGCGAGGATGCCGAAGATCGGGTCGGCGTCGCCGGCGGGCTTCCAGAAATCACCGGCGATCACCGGCAGCACCATGCAACTGCCGAGCAACAGCGCCGTATGCAGCCAGGCCTGTGTCTTTGGCGCCAGCTTGCGCGCGACCAGGTCCGGATACGCATATCCCGCCAGCAGGGCCGACTGGAAAAACACCAGGCAGGTGGTCCATACACCGGCTGCGCCGCCAAACCAGGGCAGGATCTGCTTGGCGATCAGCGGCTGCACCAGGAACAGCAGGAAGGCGGACAGGAAGACGGTAGCGGCGAACAGGGGCATGGGATGGTCCGGATTGGGCCGAATGGCAAACCGCGCGATTATAGGGAGTGTCGGATGCAATCGGATAGACTTCGAGCGACGCGAAAAAGAGGAGGCGATGATGAAAGTGATAATTGCGGTGCTGATGTTGTGTGCAACTGCAGCGCAGGCGCAGGAAAAATTTCCCTCGCGTAACGTCGAGGTGATTCTCCCCTATGCGGCAGGCGGCGGTGTCGATGCGATGGGCCGTGCCTTCGCACGCGAGGCATCGCGCCTCACCGGGCAGTCGTGGGTGGTGGTTAACCGCGACGGTGGCGCCGGCATCGTAGGTTTTGCCGCGCTGACCAAGGCCAATCCCGATGGCCACACGGTAGTGTTCTCGCCTGCATCGGCATTGACCAACGCTCCGTTCCTCAACAGAAGCATGCCGTTCAGGAACGACCAGATCGAGCCGGTATGCCAGGTATTTGAAAACGTCTTCACCATCACGGTAAGGCCCGATTCGCCGATCAAGTCGATGCAGGAGCTGGTGGCGCGCGCCACGGCTGAACCCGGCAAGCTCTCCTATGGCCATGCTGGCGCAGGTTCGGTGCCGCATATGGGAGTGGCCGCAGTGGAGAAGGCGCTTGGCATCAAGTTCAACGGCATTCCGTATCGCGGCGACGGCCCGATGCTGCCGCAGTTGATGGGCGGCCAGCTTGATTTTGGCGCACCGGCAATCTCGTCGATCGGCGGCAAGGGCATGCGCGTGCTTGCGGTGCTGTCGGACAAACGCCACCCGGCGTTGCCCGATGTCCCAGCCTTGACAGATCTAGGCTACCCGGCAGTTACTCCCGGCCTCAACGGCGTCTACGCTCCGACAGGGACGCCCAAAGCCGTGCTCGACCAGTTGCAGGGCATCTGCCAGAAGGTGCTCGAATCGGACGAATTTAAGAAATCCGCACAGACCCTGCAGCAAACCCCGGTGTATTTGAGCGGCGCGCAATTCAAGGCGCGCATCGAGAAGACCTATCGTACCCACGCAGAGTTGGTGCCCGAACTCAATCTGGAGAAAAACTGACATGACGCTGCCACCGATTCGCCGTGTATTGACTGTTGACGATGCCCAGGGACACTCCTCGATTGGCGAGGACGGACCCTCTCCCGCAGTGCGCCTGGTGCCCGAGCGGCCCGGCTTTCGGGTTACCAATATCTGGCGCACCGGCGCCGCGCCTTCGCCGGTCGGCGCGCCCGACGGCATCGTCGACCACAAGGGCGTCTCACCGCCACCCGGCGGCACGGTGTTGCGCATCATCGACTTTCCGCCCGAGCCCAAAGATCCGCAAGAACGGCAACGCGCGGCTGACGCCACCTTCACCAACCTGTTTCCGGACGCGCAGCACGCGCCCACATCCGGCCAGCATCCCGGCATGCATCGCACCGAGACGGTGGACTACGCGTTGATGCTTGAAGGCGAAATGGTCGCCATCATGGACAAGGACGAAACCGTGTTGCGGGCGGGCGATGTGCTGATCCAGCGCGGCACCAACCATGCATGGGCGAATCGCTCGGACAAGCCGGCGCGGATTGCGTTCGTGCTGATTGCCGGGAGTCGCTAGCGCAGGGAAGCGTGATTACGCGTTGACATTCACGACCACGCGCCCGCGAATCTTTCCCGCCATCAAATCGCCGGCCGCAGCAATCGCGTCACCCAGGCCAATTTCCCGGGTGATCGCTTCAAGCTTGGATGCAGCGATGTTGCACCCGAGCTTGCTCCAGGCCTTGACGCGCAGGGCCCGAGGCGCCATCACTGAATCGACTCCGGCCAAAGTCACGCCGCGCAGGATGAAGGGCGCAACGCTGCCGGGCAGGTCCATGCCTTGCGCGAGGCCGCAGGCTGCGACCACGCCACCATATTTGGTTTGCGCGCAGGCGTTGGCCAGCGTGTGCGAGCCGACCGAATCGACAACGCCGGCCCAGCGCTCCTTTTGCATCGGTTTGCCGGGTGCCGAGAGTTCGTTGCGGTCGATCACGTCCACTGCGCCGAGGGACTTGAGATACTCGGCTTCGTTCATCTTGCCGGTGGCGGCGACGACCTTGTAGCCCCATTCGGAGAGGATCGCGAT
>CANJDH010000161.1 GCA_947473125.1 Burkholderiales bacterium | reverse complement strand
ATCAAAATGATCGTAACCCTGATTGCACCGATCGCCATGGAACAGGGACTGCGCTTCGCCATCCGTGAAGGCGGTCGTACCGTCGGCGCCGGCGTCGTCGCTAAAGTCATCGAGTAACTGGAGTATCTAGGGGCGTAGCTCAATTGGCAGAGCGACGGTCTCCAAAACCGTAGGTTGGGGGTTCGATTCCCTCCGCCCCTGCCAGGGCCCCGCAGATTTCGGGGCTTTGAAGAAAGTGTGTGTGTGCTGTGGATAAAGTAAAACTAGGTGTCGCTGTGTTGTTGGTCATCGCCGGATTGGTGGGGTTCTACTACTTTGGCGAGCATGCTCTGGTGCTGCGGGTGTTGTATGTCATTGGCGGTTTGCTTGGCGGCGCGCTGGTGGCCTGGTTCACCGTGCCGGGGCAGGAGTTTTTCGCGTTTTCCCGCGACTCCTGGGGCGAAACCCGAAAAGTGGTCTGGCCGACGCGAAAAGAGGCGACCCAGACAACCGCCGCCGTGTTTGGTTTTGTGGTCATCATGGCCTTGTTCTTGTGGATTTCAGACAAGAGCCTCGAGTGGGTTTTGTACGATTTGATTCTGGGTTGGAAAAAATCATGAGCGCGACTGCTGCCGTCAAACCTGAAATCATCGGAAAGCGCTGGTATGTAGTCCACGCTTACTCGGGCTTCGAGAAAAGCGTCGGGCGCGCCCTTGAAGAGCGTATTAACCGCGCTGGCATGCGCGAAAAATTTGGCCAGATTCTGGTGCCGGTCGAAGAGGTTGTCGAACTCAAGGGCGGACAGAAAAGCATCTCCGAGCGAAAATTCTTCCCCGGCTATCTGCTGGTGGAGATGGAAATGAACGACGAGACTTGGCACTTGGTGAAGAACACCGCCAAGGTCACCGGCTTTGTGGGCGGAAGCGGCAACAAGCCGACCGCGATTTCCCAAAAGGAAGTCGACAAGATCATGGCGCAGATGCAGGAAGGCGCGGAGAAACCGCGCCCTAAAGTCCTCTTCGAGATTGGCGAAATGGTGCGCGTCAAGGATGGCCCTTTCACCGATTTCAACGGCAACGTGGAAGAAGTGAATTATGAAAAAAACAAGCTCAAGGTTACGGTTACCATTTTTGGACGCGCCACACCGGTGGAGCTTGATTTTGCGCAGGTAGAGAAACAATAAACAGTCGTTTCAGCGTCAAGGGTGGAGAGCCCCGGCCATACTGTTCTCCCGGCACGCCACCTGCCGAAAAGTTGGCAGAGGAGCCCGAGTAGGCAGAAAAAGCAGGTTGCATCTGTCCAAACGGCGCTACCACTCAACGTAATTTATGCAGGAGTAGTTCAATGGCGAAGAAAATCGTCGGTTTTATCAAGCTGCAAGTCCCGGCTGGTAAAGCCAATCCGTCCCCCCCGATCGGCCCGGCACTTGGCCAGCGCGGCCTGAACATCATGGAATTCTGCAAGGCGTTCAACGCCGCCACGCAGAAAGTCGAGCCGGGCTTGCCGATTCCGGTGGTGATCACTGCATTCGCGGACAAGAGCTTCACATTCGTGATGAAGACCCCGCCCGCCTCCATTTTGCTCAAGAAGGCTGCCAAAATCGAAAAAGGCTCCAAGACGCCGCATACCGAAAAAGTCGGCAGGATCACGCGGGCGCAGGCCGAAGAAATTGCAAAAACCAAAATGCCCGACCTGACCGCATCCGACCTTGACGCCGCAGTGCGCACCATTGCAGGCAGCGCGCGCAGCATGGGCATTACTGTGGAAGGGGTCTGAACATGGCAAAACTTTCAAAACGCCAGAAGGCACTTAATGGCAAGGTCGAGACCGCCAAGTTTTATGCGATGGCGGATGCGCTCGGTTTGGCCAAGGAAATGGCGACCGCCAAATTCAACGAGTCCATTGATATCGCGGTGATGCTCGGTGTTGACGCGAAGAAGTCGGACCAAACCGTGCGCGGCTCGGTTGTGTTACCTGCCGGCACCGGTAAAACCGTCCGCGTTGCGGTGTTTGCTCAGGGTGAGAAGGCCGAGCAGGCCAAAGCCGCCGGCGCCGATATCGTCGGTCTAGAAGATCTCGCCGAGAGGATCAAGGCGGGGCAGATGGACTTTGATATTGTCATTGCCACTCCTGACACCATGCGCATCGTCGGTACTTTGGGCCAGATTCTCGGTCCCCGTGGCTTGATGCCAAACCCGAAAGTCGGCACGGTTTCCGCCAATCCGGCCGAAGCGGTCAAGAATGCCAAGGCGGGCCAGGTGCAATATCGTACTGACAAGAACGGCATTGTCCAATGCACCATCGGACGCGCCAATTTCTCTGTTGAGCAGTTGCAGACCAACATGAAAGCCTTGATTGAAGCGCTGAACAAGGCCAAGCCGGCTGCGTCCAAGGGCATCTATCTCCGGAAAATTTCGATCTCGTCGACCATGGGGCGCGGTATTCGCGTGGACCAGGCGAGCGTGGTCGCGTAATCACGCAATTAAAGGAAACACATTCGGATCGTGGGCCGTTGGGGTCTGCGTATCCAACCCTCTTTGGGCCGCTGTAGCGGGAGCCTGCCAGGAATGTTGGTGGGAGCCGGTCTCCAGTGCGCTGTCAAAGACCGTAGGAAGGATCGGGCAGCCAGTGTGAACCCTGTCAGGGGTTGGCGGCCAGAGCCTTTAAGTGGCAGCGTGTCTTTGGATGCCAAGCCGTCCTACGCAGATGGCGAGTCCCCAGACAGAAGTTGTTTGTGGTTCGCTGTGGTGCAAACGGTACCGTGAAGCTGGATTGACCAGTGTGCGGTGCCATAACCAGGAGTAAGACCGTGGGTCTCAACCTTTCGGAAAAGCAGGCAGTCGTCGCAGAAACCTCGGCGGAAATTGCCAAGGCGCAATCGATCATTGTCGCGGAGTACCGTGGTCTGGAAGTGGGGCAAATCACCTCGTTGCGTAAGCAGGCGCGCGAAGGGGGGGTTTATCTGCGTGTGTTGAAAAACACATTGGCGCGTCGTGCCGTCGAGGGGACTCCCTTCGCCGGCCTGGCAGACAAGATGGTGGGGCCGCTGATCTATGGCATCTCCCCCGATCCGGTCGCCGCCGCCAAGGTGCTGTCCGGTTTCGCCAAGGACCACGACAAGCTCGTCGTGAAAGGGGGCGCGATGCCCAATTTCTTGATGGACGCGAATGGTGTGAAGGCCTTGGCCAGCATGCCGTCGCGCGATGAGCTGTTGGCGAAACTGATGGCAACCATGCAGGCGCCGATTACGCAGTTTGTTCGTACCCTCAACGAAGTACCGGGCAGACTGGTCCGGACTCTCGCTGCGGTGCGCGACCAAAAAGAGCAGCAATCGGCCTGAATCTACACCCGTTCCAACAACCAAGCGTTTCAACAAACCTCAAGTTAATGGAGTAATACATCATGGCACTTAGCAATCAAGAAATCCTCGACGCCATCGCCGCAAAATCGGTGCTGGAAGTTGCTGAACTCATCAAGATGATGGAAGAGAAATTTGGCGTGTCAGCTGCTGCTGCTGCGGTCGCGGTTGCGGCCCCGGCTGCAGGCGCCGCCGCCGCTGCGGAAGAGCAGACCGAGTTCACCGTGAACCTTCTTGCCGCTGGCGAGAAGAAGGTTGAAGTGATCAAGGTTGTGCGCGCTGCAACTGGTCTTGGCCTCAAGGAAGCGAAGGACCTGGTTGATGGCGCACCCAAGGCCGTCAAGGAAGGCATCAAGAAAGAAGATGCTGCTGCACTTAAAAAGCAGCTCGAAGACGCCGGAGCAAAGGTCGAAGTCAAGTGATTGCTTTAAGCGGGGGGCAACCGGCGCGTCGGTTGCCCCCCGCCAAGAGGCTACAGGGCAGTCTGGCGTGCTTGCCTGCCCTGTATCTTCTGAACCGACTGCAGAAGTGCAAGCCTGGCCGGGCCGCGTGCAATGCGCGGCCGTCCGCCATAGGCTGGTAGAGGCCAGCCACCAGGTTAACGGACCCGCGTCCAGCCCAGTCGAATCTCGCGATGCCCTGAGTGCATCGCGCACTGTCCATAGAAGTAATCGGGAGAAGTCATGGCTTATTCGTTCACCGAGAAAAAACGCATCCGCAAGAGCTTCGCGAAACGCGCCAGCGTGCAAAATGTGCCTTTCCTGCTCGCAACCCAGCTCGAGTCGTATACGCGTTTTCTGCAAGCTGACGCCCCCGCAAATGCGCGCCGCGTCGATGGCCTGCAGGCAGCTTTCTCGTCGATTTTCCCGATCGTCAGCCACAACGAATATGCGCGGCTCGAGTATGTGAGTTACCAACTCGGCCAACCGGCGTTTGACGTCAAGGAATGTCAACAACGCGGCCTTACCTTCGCCTCTCCCCTGCGCGCAAAAGTGCGCATGATTCTTCTCGATAAAGAAGATTCGACCAAGAAGAAAATCAAGGAAATCAAGGAGCAGGAAGTGTACATGGGCGAGATTCCGCTCATGACTACCACCGGCTCGTTCGTGATCAACGGTACCGAGCGCGTCATTGTTTCGCAGCTACATCGCTCGCCAGGCGTGTTTTTCGAGCATGACAGGGGCAAAACCCACTCATCTGGGAAGCTGCTTTTTTCCGCACGCATCATTCCTTACCGCGGTTCGTGGCTCGACTTCGAGTTTGATCCGAAAGACGTGCTGTTTTTTCGCGTTGACCGCCGCCGCAAAATGCCGGTCACGATCCTGCTTAAGGCGATTGGCCTGACCCCCGAAGACATCCTCGCCAACTTCTTTGAATTCGAAACCTTCCACATCCAGAAAGAAGGCGCCCAGTTCGACGTGGTGCCCGAGCGGATGCGCGGCGAGATTGCTCGCTTCGACATCACCGACAAGACCGGCAAGGTGATGGTCGCAAAAGACAAGCGCATCACGGCCAAACACATCCGGGATTTTGAGGCTGCAGGGCTCAAGAAAATTGCAGTGCCGGATGACTTTTTGCTTGGCCGCACGCTGGCCAACAACGTGGTCGATACCGAAACCGGCGAAATCATTGCCAATGCGAATGACGAGATCACCGAGACGGTCTTCACCGCATTGCGCGATGCCGGCATCAAAGACATCAAGACCCTCTTCATCAACGATCTTGACCATGGCGGCTACATTTCCAACACGCTCCGTAGCGACGAAATTCCTGACCAAACGGCCGCCCGAATTGCCATTTATCGCATGATGCGTCCTGGCGAACCGCCGACCGAAGATGCTGTGGCGTCGCTGTTCAACAGCCTGTTCTTCGATGCGGATCGCTATGACCTGTCGTTTGTGGGACGCATGAAATTCAATCGGCGCGTTGGCCGTGAAGAACTGGAAGGTCCTGGCGTACTCTCGAATGAAGACATCGTGGCGGTCATCAAGATTTTGGTTGACTTGCGCAATGGCCGCGGTGAAATTGACGATATTGACCACCTTGGCAATCGTCGCGTGCGCTGCGTTGGCGAGCTGGCCGAAAATCAGTTTCGCGCCGGGCTCGTGCGAGTTGAGCGCGCAGTACGCGAACGTCTCGGCCAAGCCGAAACAGAAAATCTGATGCCGCATGACCTGATCAATGCCAAGCCGATATCTGCGGCAATTCGCGAGTTTTTCGGCTCGTCCCAGCTGTCGCAGTTCATGGACCAGACAAATCCCTTGTCGGAGATCACCCACAAGCGTCGCGTCTCCGCGCTGGGCCCAGGCGGCCTGACGCGCGAACGTGCCGGCTTTGAGGTGCGTGACGTACACCCCACCCATTACGGCCGCGTGTGCCCGATTGAAACCCCGGAGGGCCCGAACATCGGCCTGATCAATTCGCTGGCGCTGTATGCACGCCTCAATCGCTACGGCTTCCTTGAGACACCGTATCGCAAGGTCATCAATCACAAGGTGACCAACGAAATCGATTACCTTTCGGCCATCGAGGAAGGGCGTTACGTGATTGCCCAGGCCAATGCAGGCCTCGACAAGAACGGTCGCCTGACCGATGAGTTAGTCACTTCGCGCCACAAAGGCGAGACGATCTTGTCGACGGCAGATCGCATCGAGTACATGGACGTTGCACCAGGACAGATTGTTTCGGTTGCTGCTTCCCTAATCCCGTTCCTTGAGCACGACGACGCGAATCGCGCGTTGATGGGTTCGAACATGCAGCGTCAGGCGGTTCCTTGCCTGCGCGCCGAAAAGCCGTTTGTCGGGACAGGCATTGAGCGCACGGTGGCAGTGGACTCGGGCACGACGGTTCAGGCGCTGCGCGGCGGGCACGTTGACTATGTCGATGCTGGTCGGGTCGTGATTCGAGTGAACGACGACGAGACGGTTGCGGGTGAAGCTGGCGTGGACATCTACAACCTCATCAAATACACCCGTTCCAACCAGAACACCAACATCAACCAACGCCCGATTGCGAAAGCTGGCGACAAGGTATCGAAGGGCGACGTGATTGCCGATGGTGCATCAACCGACCTGGGCGAACTGGCCCTTGGCCAGAACATGCTGGTTGCGTTCATGCCGTGGAATGGATACAACTTCGAGGATTCGATCCTGATAT
>CANJDH010000160.1 GCA_947473125.1 Burkholderiales bacterium | reverse complement strand
GCGAATCACGGTTACCGGCACACCGTCGGCGCCGAACAAGCCGTGGGCGGCAGCGAGCATATCGGGGCGCGTCACGATGGTCGGCATCAGGGTGCGCCGCTTCGAGAGCGGCAGCAGCGTATCGAGCGCGATGGTGCGCGTCGGGTCCAGGCCTTTGTCGATCGCCGAATTGGTGGCATCCTTGCCCAGCGGCAGCACCACGATGAGCGCCGCGTCGGACGGCGACCCGCTGCTTTCAACCCGTGCGCCCAGCGTGGCCAACAGGTCGCCTACAAGCGGATACGCATCGCTATTGGTGCGGCTCACCCAGACCGATGCGGGCCGGTCGAGCGGCAACGGCGCATCGGCAAACACTTCCTGCTTGCCATCGGGGTGGCGATAAAAACCCTGCCCGGTCTTGCGGCCCAGGAGGCCCGCATCCTTGCGCTGCTGGCCGATCACCGAAGGGCGGTAGCGCGGCTCCTCGTAATACTGGTGGTAGATCGACTCCATCACCGGGTGCGAGACATCCATGCCGGTGAGGTCGAGCAGTTCGCACGGGCCGAGCCGGAAACCGGCGGCGTCGGTCATGATGCGGTCAAGGGCGTGGAAGGTCGTGACGCCTTCGCCGAGAATCTTCAGCGCTTCGGTGCCGTAGCCGCGCCCCGCGTGGTTGACGATGAAACCGGGTGTGTCGGCTGCATTGACCGCCGTATGGCCGTAGCGGCGCGTCAGCGCGGTGAGCGCATCGCACACGCCCGGCCCGGTGCGCACGCCGGCGATGACCTCGACCACCTTCATGAGCGGCACCGGGTTGAAAAAGTGGTAACCGGCGACGCGTTCGGGCTTGCTGCAGGCGGCCGCGATCGAGGTGACCGACAGCGACGAGGTGTTGGTGACGAGCAGGCACTCGTCGCTCACCGCCGCTTCGAGCCTGGCAAAGAACTCCTTCTTGATGGCGAGGTTTTCGACAATCACCTCGATCACCAGGTCGCAGGGCTTGAACCCCGTGATGTCGTTGACGATGTGCATGCGTTCGCGCATCTCGCAGGCCTGCTGGGTGGTGAGCTTGCCTTTTTCGGCCAGCTTGACCAGCATGCCTTCGACGTAATCCTTGGCCTTGGCCGCAGCGCCGTCGAATGTGTCGTAAAGCAACACGTTGCAACCACCTTGCACCATCACCTGGACGATGCCGCGGCCCATCGCGCCGGTGCCGGCGACGCCGACGGTCAGCGCGTCAGTAGCGAAATTTTTCATTGTCTCGATATGTTTGTTTTGCGAACAGGCGCGTGCCAGGGCCGCGCGAGGGCATTGATGTTATCACTGGCGCCATGTTTTAATTCCCCGGCATATGCACAAAACCACTGGAGACCAGCATGCTCAAGCTTTGCGGATTTGCCGTCAGCAATTACTACAACAAGGTCAAGATCGCTCTGCTTGAAAAGGGCGTGCCGTTCGAGGAAGAGTTGGTCTACACCTCGCAAAAGGACGACATGCTCAAGCGCTCGCCGATGGGCAAGGTGCCGTTTATCGACACGCCCGCCGGCACGCTGTGCGAATCCCAGGCAATCTGCGACTACCTTGAAGACGCCTATCCGCAAATGCCCTTGTACCCGAGCGATCCGTTCGAGCGCGCCAAGGTTCGCGAGCTGTGCACCGTGCTCGACCTGCACATCGAGTTGCCGGCACGCACCTTGTATGCCGAGGCGTTTTTTGGCGGTAGTGTCACTGACCAGACCAAGGAACAGGCGAAAAAAGACCTGGCCAAGGGCGTGCGCGCCCTGCAGGGCCTGGCCAAGTGGGGGCCGTTCATCGCCGGGGGCAAGCTGACCTACGCCGATTGCTCCGCCTATGTGAACCTGCCGCTGGTGTCGATGGTGACCAAGAAGATGTATGGCGAAGACCTGCTGGCGCCCCTGCCGCAGGTGCGCGAGTACCTTGCCATGATGAAGGTGCGACCGCACGTGCAAAAGGTCGATGCCGACCGCAAGCTCAACCAGCAGCAAATGGCGGAGCGGGTCAAGAAATGAAACTCACGGGAAAAGTTGCGTGGGTCACGGGCGGCGGCTCGGGCATCGGCCTGGCCGGTGCAGTAGAGCTTGCCAAGGCCGGCGCGCGCGTGGTGATCTCGGGGCGTGAAGCCGCCAAGCTCGACGAGGCGGTCAAAGATGCCGAGCGGCGCGGCGCGCCCAAAGGAATGGTGAGCGCGATGCCGCTGGATGTGGCCGACAAGGCAGCGGTGGCCAAAGTGGCCGAGCAGATCCAGAGTGAGCTCAAGCGTGTCGACATCTTGGTGAACAGCGCGGGTGTCAACTTCCCGAAACGGTTCTGGACCGAAACCGACGCCGACACCTTCGAGAAGGTGGTGGCGATCAACCTCAACGGAGCGACCTTCTGCACCCTGGCCGTGTTGAAGGGCATGCAGGCGCGCCGCGAAGGCACGGTGATCAACGTCGCCTCGTTCGCCGGCTGGCACTTCAGCTACCTTACCGGCCCAGCCTACATCGCCAGCAAGGCCGGCATGATGGCATTGAGCCATTCATTCAACATTGAGGAATGCGTCAACGGCCTGCGCGCCACGGCCCTGTGCCCCGGAGAAGTGGCGACGCCGATCCTCAAAAAACGCCCGGTCGAGCCGAGCGCCGAGGAGAAGGCGCGCATGCTGCAGGAAGACGAAATGGGCAAGACGATCCGCTTCATCGCCGAGATGCCGCCGCATGTGTGCATCAACGAACTGGTGATCACGCCGGTGTGGAACCGCATCTACGTCGGCGGCGCCGACATTGCTCGCAAGTAGGGGGGTGTTTGCAGGCTTGTCAATGCCGCCTCGCATTGTTGCGCGGCGGCATTGACAGCCCGCCTGCAGGTGCTACTATCGCAACCCTACAATTCCCTTATTTATCTTTTGATAAGCCGCAGCACCAGTTGCACACAAGCGGCGTTGTACCCACCCAGCCAAAGGAGATCCGATGCTGATCAAATCATTACGCGCGGCGCTGTGCGCCGCAGGTGCCGTGGCGGCAACCCTGCTGCCGCTGCAGTCGTCCCATGCCCAGACCGAGCCGATCCGGATCGGCTTCCTCACCGTACGCACCGGGGCGCTGGCCGCCGGCGGCAAGCAGATGGAAGAGGGCATCCAGCTGTTCCTGAAGGAGCGCAACAACATGATCGCCGGCCGCAAGGTCGAGCTGATCATCGCCGACACCGGCGGCAACCCCGCCGGCGCCAAGACCAAGACCCAGGAACTGGTCGAGCGCAACAAGGTGCATGTGATCATCGGGCCGCTGGCCGCATTTGAAGCGCTGGCGATTGACGATTACATCCGCCAGACCAAGACGCCGATCGTGGCACCCTCGGCAGCCGCCGAAGACCTGACCCAGCGCAAGCCCAATCCGTGGTTTGTGCGCACCTCGACCAGCTCGGCGCAGCCGAACCAGCCGCTCGGCGAATACGCGGCCAAGACCCTCGGCTACAAGCGCGTGGCGATCATCGCCGACGACTTTGCCTATGGCCACGAAACCGCTTCGGGCTTCCAGCGCGTGTTTGAAGACAACGGCGGCAAGGTGGTGCAAAAGCTCTGGCCCCCGCTCAACGTGGCTGACTACGGCTCGTACGTCGGCCAGCTCAAGGGCAATGTCGACGCGATCTACGCCGGCTTTGCCGGGGCCAACGGCCTGCGCTTCCTCAAGCAGTTGCGCGAATACGGCAACAAGCTCCCGGTGCTCGGCAGCGCCACCACCACCGACGAAGGCATTTTGAAGCAGATGGGTGACGAAGCCCTCGGCGTGATCAGCGGCAGCTGGTATTCGGCCGCGATCGACACCCCCGAGAGCAAGCGCTTCGTGGCGGCGGCCAACAAGGAATTCGGCGCCGACCCCGGCTACTACACGCTGGGCGCGTATTCCTCCGGCGTGCTCGTCGAACAGGCCGCCAAGGCCGTCAACGGCAAGGTCGAAGACAAGGAAGCCTTCATGAAGGCACTGCGCAACCCGGGCACCGTGAAGGATGCGCGCGGCGAGTGGAAAGTCGACGAATACGGCAACCCGGTGCAGAACATCTACATCCGCAAGGTTGAGCGCAAGGGCGGCAAGCTGGTCAACACCGTGGTCAAGACCTACCCGAACGTAAGCCAGTTCTGGACCTACGAGCCGAAAGCTTTCCTTGCTGCGCCGGTGTACTCGCGCGACGTACCCCCTTCAAAAAATATCGAGCCGTGAGCCGTGTGCGCGAATGCCGCTTGCCGCGGCATTCGCGTTTTTGACCTGCCGTCCGCGCCTCTCTTTTCCTTCCTCCCGGTTCACGCATGTTCGACAAGCCGCTGGCGTTCTGGTTGATCCAGAGCCTGAACAGTTTTTCGCTGGGCGGGCTGCTGTTTTTGCTGTCGGCAGGGTTTTCGCTGATCTTCGGGTTGATGCGCATCGCCAACCTGTCGCACGGCGCCTATTTCATGCTCGGTGCCTACATCGGCTTGTCGGCGCTGCGCGCCGGATTCGGCTTTGTCATGGCGATGCTGCTGGCCGGGCTCGCGGTGGCGATCCTGGGTGGCCTGATCGAGCGTTTCGTGATCCGGCGCCTGTCGAGCAACCCGCTCGGCCAGGTGCTGGCGACGCTAGGCATTTCGTTCATCATTGCCGACGGTTGCCTGTTGTACTGGACCGGCGACCCGCAGCAACTGGCCACGCCCGAATTGCTGCGTGGCGTGTTTCGCGTCGGTGAGGCGGTGTTTCCCAAGTACCGGGTCGCGGTGATCGGTATTGCCTGCCTGTTTGCGATCGGGTTGTGGCTGCTGCTCGAAAAAACCCGCATCGGCGCGATGATCCGTGCCGGCGTCGACGACATGGAAATGGCGCGCGGCGTCGGCATTCCGGTCTCGATGCTGTTCACCGCAGTGTTTTGCCTCGGTTCGTTTCTGGCCGGTGTCGGCGGCGTACTCGGCGGGCCGATCCTGTCGGTGTACCCGGGGCTTGACACTGACATGCTGCCGCTTGCCCTGGTCGTAGTCATCCTCGGCGGGGTGGGCAGTCTGGTGGGGGCGTTCGTCGGCAGCTTCATCATCGGTTTTGTCTATACCTTCGGCCAGACCCTGATACCGGATCTGGCCTACATGATTTTGTTTTTGCCGATGATTCTGGTGCTGGCGCTGCGGCCGCGCGGCCTGTTCGGGCGCATCTCGGCATGAATCGCAGGGCTCTCGCAGTTTGCGCCGGTTTGCTGGTCGCCATGCCGTTCGTGGCGGGCGAGTACTACATCAACCTCGCCAGCCAGATCCTGATCGCCGCGCTGTTTGCGTTGAGCCTGAACCTGCTGGTCGGTTACGGTGGCCTCACCTCGCTGGGCCACGCCGCCTACATGGGCGTGGCGGCGTATGTGTCGGGCTGGTTGTTCCTCAAATTCGGCTTCGGGCATCTGGCGTCGGCGCCGCTCGCGCTCCTGGTCACCACGCTGATGGCCGCAGTGTTCGGCCTGATCGCGCTGCGCGCCTCGGGCATCGGTTTCCTGATGATCACGCTGGCGCTGGGGCAGGTGCTGTGGGGCCTGGCGTTTCGCTGGGTCACCGTCACCAACGGCGACAACGGCTTGTCGGGCCTGACGCGGCCGATGCCGTTCGGTATCGACCTCAATGGCGCCAACGCGTTCTATTTTTTTACCCTGATCATCTTTGCCGCGTCGATGGTGTGCATCGTGGCCTTCGCCAACTCCGCGTTTGGTTCGGTGTTGCGCGGCACGCGCGACCAGCCGCGGCGCATGCTGGCGCTGGGCCACAACGTCTGGCTGGTGCGCTACCTCACCTTCATCTCGGCCGGTTTCTGGGCCGCCGTGTCCGGGCTGCTGTTTGTCTACTATCACAAGTTCATCCACCCGCAAGCGCTCGGGCTGACCAATTCGGCCGAGACGCTGCTGATGGTGATTGCCGGCGGGTCGGGCACGCTGATCGGGCCGATCGTCGGCGCCGCGATTGTGGTGCTGCTCAAGAATTACGTGTCGGCATTCGTCGAGCGCTGGACCATGCTGCTCGGCTTTGTGTTCCTGTTCATCGTGCTGTTCATGCCCGACGGCGTGGTGCCCGGGGTGCAGCGCCTCTGGGCCAGGCTGACCGGCAAAGGCCGTGCGCCGCAGCGGGGGCAGCCATGACGCTGGCGCTTGAAGTCAAAAGCCTGTGCAAATCGTTCGGCGGCCTGCCGGCAACCAATAATGTGTCGCTGGCGATCGAAGCGGGCGAGCGGCGCCTGATCATCGGCCCGAACGGCGCCGGCAAGACCACGCTGTTCAACCTGATCACCGGCGACCTGCCGGCCGACAGCGGCTCGATCCGCCTGTTCGGCGACGAAGTGGTGCGCCTGCGCACCGACCAGCGTGCGCAGCAGGGCCTGGCGCGCACCTACCAGATCATTACCCTGTTCCCGAAAGACACGCTGGCGCACAACGTGGTGCTGAGCCTCCTGGGCCGCTCGCCAACGCGCTGGAATGCCCTGCAACCGCTGGCGGCGCGGCGCGACCTGTACGACCAGGCGCGTGCCATCCTCGCCGGCGTCGGCCTCGAAGGCGTCGCGGAGCGCGCGCTGTCGCAGGTATCGTATGGAGAGAAGCGCCGCGTCGAAATCGCGATGGCGCTGGCGCAGCAGCCGAAACTGCTGCTGCTCGACGAGCCGCT
>CANJDH010000159.1 GCA_947473125.1 Burkholderiales bacterium | reverse complement strand
ATCGCCAATGTGCATCATCTCCAGCATCTCGGCCACGCGCGCGGCACGCTGCGGCGCGGCAATCTTGCGCACCCTGAGGCCGTAGGCGATGTTCTCTTCGACACTCATGTTGGGAAACAGCGCGTAGCTCTGGAACACCATGCCGACGTTGCGGCGCTCGATCGGCAGGGCGGTGACATCCTCGCCGTCAAAGCGCACCCGGCCGCCGGCGTCGGGCATGTCGAGCCCGGCAACCAGGCGCAGCGTGGTGGTCTTGCCGCAACCGGAGGGGCCGAGAAACACCAGGGTCTCGCCACCGTTGATGGTGAGGTCGGTGGCTTCCAAGGCGCGCGTGCCATTGTCAAAGGTGCGTGCGCAGTGTTCGAGGTGGATGGTGACGCTCATGGGGTGCCTAGGGGTTTTTGGTCGTCATGCGGTAGCGGTCGGGGGCATCACAGCGAGCGCGCCCGGCTGGCTGCGTTCGAGGCCCACTGCATGGCGACCAGCAGGGGAATGATGATCACGAAAAATACCAGGGTATAGGCGCTGCCGACTTCAAGCCGCAGCGAGGCATAAGTATCGGCCAGGCCCACCGGCAGGGTCTGGGTGAGCGGGGTGTGCAGCAGCAGGGTCATGTTGAATTCACCCAGCGACAGGGTGACCACCATCAGCGCCCCGGCGATGATGCCGGCGCGGCAGTTGGGCAGGATCACGCCAAAAAAGCGCTGGATAAAGTTGGCCCCCAGACTGCGAGCGCCTTCTTCAAGCGTGGTGAGGTCAATCGACATCATCACCGCCAGCACCGAGCGCACCATGAAGGGCAGGGTGAACAGCACGTGGCCGGCGAGGATGAAGGTCCAGTGGGTACGAAAGCCGCCCAGGCTGCCGTAAGTGACGATCAGCGCCAGGGCAGTGGCAATGCCGGGCACGGCCACCGGCATCACCAGCAGCTCTTCAATGGCACGCGTAAACGCGTTCTGGCGTTTCGCCAGCACATAGGCTGCGGGAATCCCCAGCAGCAGATTGCAGGCCAGGCACGCCACCGCCAGCTGGATCGACAGCAGCACCGGCGCCTGATAATCGGTCCAGACCTTGATCACCCATTTCAAGGTGAAGCCGCTCGAGAGGCCGATAAAGTAGTTCTGCGTAATGCCCGCCAGCATCGACAGCACAATCGGTACGATCAGGAAGGCGCACACCGCCAGTGTGAACCCCAGTTGCAGCCAGAACCAGATCGAGCGGCGCATGCGCATGGTGTCGATCCGCTTCTTGTCCTGTGGCTAACCTGCCGCAGCGACCGACGAACCGGTCAGCGAGCGCGCAAAGGCCAGCGCGGCCCAGGTGATCGCGCCGAGCACAAACGAGAGCGCTGCCGCCATCGCCACGTTGGCCTGCAAGGTGAATTCGGTGTAGATCACCATCGGCACGACGTTGATACGCGTGGCCAGCGTGAATGCCGTACCGAAGGCGCCCATGGACGTTGCGAAACAAATCGCGCCGGCCGCGAGCAGGGCCGGTTTGAGCGCCGGCAGCATCACGTCGCGCACCACGCGCACGGGGCCGGCACCGAGCGAGCGTGCCGCTTCTTCAAGGCGCGGATCAAGCTTTTCGGCCGCCGCCATTACCGTGAGGATGGTGCGCGGGATCGAAAAGTACACATAGCCCATGAACAAGCCCGCCATCGAATAGGCGAACACCAGGCGTTCGCCCACCAGCATGTCGGTGATGTCGGGGATCAGGCCCTGGCGACCTGCCAGCATGATCACCATGAAGCCGATCACCACGCCGGGAAACGCCAGCGGCAACGTCAGCATCGCTGTGAGTACCGAATGGCCGGGAAAGCGGTTGCGCTCCAGAAACACCCCGGCAATCCCCGACACGACCAAGGTAAACAGCGTCACCGCGACTGACAAGGCGATGGTCTGGCCAAAGCTCTTTAGGTAATGGGTGCCCGAAAACACTTCGGCGTAGGCCGCCCAGCCGAGCTTGCCGCTGCCGCCGATCACCACCAGTTGGGCAAGCGGCAGCAGAAAAAAAGCGGCAAACACGATTGCCGCCGGCAGCATCAGCAGGGTCAGGAGGGAGCGTTCGCGCATTGCCGGCATTATGTCAGCAGCGATGCCCGATGCCTTCGGGCTGAACCGAGAGGGCCTGAAGGCGAATGTTCAAGTCAATCTGGCTGGAGACGCGCTCCCGGTGCGGCGCTTCACGACATGCCGCGTGAAATCCGCTCCAGGAGCCATTCTTGAGCCGATAACTGTGCGGAAATCAGCCGACCTCTTTCTGATACCGCGTGGCAATCGTCTTGGCCGCAGCCGCGAGGCGGAACACGTCGACCGGCTTGGAACGTGCGTAGTCGGCATCGGGCAAAAACTTGGTGCGCGATTCGGGCGTCATCGCCGAGGCGATCACCGGGCGCAGGTAAGCCGCGGCCCAATGGCGCTGGCCTTCGTCCGACAGCACGAAGTCGAGCACCTTGCGGCCGTTGTCGGCATTCGGCCCCTTGGTCACCAGGCCCATCACATAGGGCAGTGCTACCGTGCCTTCCTGCGGAATCACGAACTGCACCGGCGCCTTGTCAGTATGCTGGCCGCGATAGGCGTTGAAATCGTAGTCGAGCAGAATCGGAATCTCGCCCGAGAGCACACGCGCATACGAAGTCTGGGTCGGCACCACCGGCTGGTTGGCCTGCAGGTCCTTGAAGAACTTGATCGCGGGGTCGAAGTTTTCGTAATTGCCGCCCAGCGCCAGGTTCACCGCTACCACACCCACCTGGCCGACTGCGGCGCTGGCCGGATTGAGGTAGCCCACCATGCCTTTGTACTGGGGGTTGGCCAGGTCTTTCCACGATTTGGGCACCGGCTTGCCGCGCAGCGCGGCGGTGTTGACGAACAGGCCGAGCGTGCCGGAGTGGATCGTGAACCAGTAGCCGTCAGGGTCCTTGAACCCGGCGGGGATGTCGTTCCAGCGCGCCGGCTTGAAGGGGGCGAGCACGCCGGCTTCGCGCGCCTGCGGGCCGAATTGCCCACCGAGGTAGGTAACATCGGCAACCGGATTGCCCTTTTCGGCAATCAGCGCCGCCAGTGATTGGCCTGAATTCTTGTTGTCCGGTGGCACTGCGACACCGGTGCGCTGGCCGATCAGCTTGAGCATGCCGCCCCAATCGGCCCATTCGGGCGGGCAGTTGTAGCACAGCGCGCGTGCGCTTTGCGCCAGAGCATTGAACGGCAGCGGCGCCAAGGCGCTTGCGCCAACGGCGGCAGATGCGGCCAGGAACTGGCGGCGGGCGGTGGTCGAGCGGATTGGATCGGTCATGTTTGTCTCCATGGTTTTGGATGGGCCAAGCCCGCGAGATTATGCCGCGCTTGTGACAAGGCTGTGAATCGGTGCACTACGCGGCGACCTGCAAGGATCATTCTCGAGTCCGTTCGAGGATCGTATGCGCCGCATGAAATGCGGGGAATATGTCACTTAAACTCCGCAAGTTAACCAGCAGCCATGATGAAGGCGAGCTGTTGTGAATAAACGTGGTCTGTCCCCAATGAATCCCAATTAGTCCGTGAAGCACGCGGATGTTACAGGCGTCGGCCGCCGAATCTCTATGCAGAGGTGGAAATGGCCAGGAATGTATTTGGGAGCGGCTCTCAGGACGTGGCCCTTGCCATCTCGTGGTACGGCGTGTATCGCTCCACGCCTCTAAGGCCGCCAGATAGATGGAAAGCGATGCGCCATTCCGGCTATGATCTGACGCGCTTGGACCTTTTTGAACCCGCAACTGCAACTCGATGCACAGGCAACCTGACGGAGAACAACACATGGGCAAGGCAATCGCAAAGCGAATCGGGATGGCAACCTGGCTGGCTGCAGTTGCGCTGCTTGGCCCTCCAGAGAGGGAGGCGCGGGCACAGGCTTTCCCCGCCAACCCGATCGAGCTCACGGTGCCGTTCGCCGCTGGTGCTGCCCCGGATGCGGTAGCCCGCGCCCTGGCCGATGGCATGTCAAAGCTGCTCGGGCAGCAGGTGGTGGTGATGAACCGCCCCGGGGCCGGCGGCGCGATTGGCTACAAATATGTGCAATCACGCAAGCCTGACGGTTACACCCTGGTGCTGAACTCGAATTCGGTCTCGACCGCGTACCACGCCGGCATGATGCCGTTTGACTACACGGCGTTCCAGCCGATTGCGCGCGTCACCATTGAATTGCCGGTGCTGGCAGTGCAGGCCAGCGCGCCGTATGCGAACCTGAAAGACGTCGTGGCCTATGCCAAACAGCATCCCGGCCAGTTGCGCGTCGGCAATACCGGCGTCGGCAGCCACATGCACCTGACCTCGGACGCCTTTTTTACCGGCCAGGCCTCCGATGTGACGCAAGTGCCGTTCCCCACCACCAGCCATGTCACCAGCCTGCTCGGCGGCCACATTGATGCCATTGTCACCCTGCCGGGCTCGATTGCGCAGCACACCAAGGCCGGCACCATCAAGGTGCTGGGCGTGCTCGGTTCGGCGCGTGAGCCCGTATTTCCCGCAGTACCTACCGCCAATGAACAGGGCTATACCTTTCAGTCCGACTTGTGGCGTGGCATTGCGGCGCCCAAGGGCACGCCGCCCGAGGTGGTGGCGCGCCTGGAAACGGCGATCCGCACCACCGTGCAAAGCGCCGAATTCCGCCAGCAGGGTGAGCGCTTCGGTTTCCTGCCGGCTTACCAGCCGACCGACGTGTTCACCAAAACCATCATCACCGAAGATGCGGTGATTGCGAAGATGATGGCCAAAACCGCCACACCGCCCGCAGCGCAGTCCGCAGCACAGCCTAAATAAGGCACTGCGCTGCGCTGGCATTACTCTCCACCGCACTCCGAAATCGACCATGTCCCGCACCCTGATCAAGAACGCCTGCATTCTGACGATGGACCCGCGCCTGGGGGATTTGCCGCACGGTGATGTGCTCATCGTCGACGACTGCATCGCCGAGGTAGCGCCGCGCATTGATGCCGCCGCCGACCAGACCATCGATGGCACCGGCACCATCGTGCTGCCCGGCCTGATCAATGCCCACATCCACACCTGGGAAACAGCGCTGCGCGGCATTGGTGGAGACTGGGCCGGCACCGACTACTTCAGCTTCTTCCACGCCAAGCTGGCGCCGCTGTATACCCCGCAAGACAGCTTTATCGGCACCCTGGTGGGCTCGCTGGCGCAGCTCGATGCCGGTGTCACCACCATTTTTGACTGGTGCCACAACAACGCCACGCCTGCCCATAGCGATGCCGCCATCGATGCCCTGTTCACCTCCGGCGTTCGTGCCGTGTTCGGCCATGGCACGGTGAAGCGGCCGCCCAAGCCGGGCCAGCCGCATTTCTCCCAGGTGCCGCACCCGCTTGAGGAGATCGAGCGCCTGCGCAAGGGGCGCCTTTCGGATGACAAAGCCCTGGTAACGCTGGCCATGGCCATCCTCGGCCCGGACTATTCCACGCTGGAAGTGTGCCGCCAGGATTTTCGCGCCGCGCGGGAGCTCGATCTGCTCTCCAGCGCCCACGTGTGGGGGCGCGCCAACCGGCTGGTGCCGGGCGGCTACCGCACCATTGCCGCCGAAGGCCTGCTCGGGCCCGACCACAACCTGGCGCACGGCAACTACATTGAAGACGACGAGCTGAAAATCCTGGTCGACAGCGGCGCCACCGTCACCTCCACCGCCGGCGGCGAGATCAACAACCACGTGCGCCCGCCGCTAACCGGCCGCATCAGCCGCATGGGCGGCAAGCCTTCGATTGGCGTGGATAGCGAAGTGGCGCACAAGGGTGACATGTTCGAGGTGATGCGCCTGGCACTGCAGGTGCAACGGCTGTTCGCCAACATGGAAACGGTGCGCCGCATCGAAGCCGAGCGCGAAAGTGATGCCGCCAAATTTGCCCAAAGCAACCTGAAGACCATTGGCACGGGGGGCTCGCTGATCGATGCGGTGTCATTCAAGGTGCGCGAACCGCTCGAATGGGCCACGCTCAACAACGCCAAGGCCTTGCGCCTCGACCACCGGATCGGTTCCTTGACGCCAGGCAAACAGGCGGACCTGATCATGGTGCGGCGCGATGCCCTGCACATGGTATCGGCGCAAGACCCGGTGCAGGCGGTGGTTGCCTACGCCCAGAGTACGGATGTGGATACGGTGATGGTGGCCGGGCGCATCTCCAAGCGCGACGGCAAGCTCATCTTCGGCGGCCTGCCGGGGCGCCTGGACGAATTGCGCGCTTCGGCCGCGCGGCTGCTGGCCGGCGCCAAGGCCAACGAACAGCGCGCCGCGGCTTAAGCAGCACGCAGGTCGGTCCCTCGGGGAATGGCCCAAGAATGGCTCTGGGAGCTATTCTCAGGGCTACGGCCGATCCTGCAGTGCGTCGATCAGCTTTTCCTTACCGCTCGCATCTTGATACTTCCAGTTTCGCTGGCATTGGCAACGACGTTCTTTCATGGGCGGCTCCCCTCGCGGCTTCAATCGGAGCCACTGATCGGACTTCGCCCGCCTGAACTTCGGCCGCGCAGCGTCACCAGCGCGCCTTGCTGAATCAACCGCTGCGGCTGTGCTCCTGCGTCCGAGTGCTAAGGAATCACTGAACAAGTGATGGTGGAGGCGATAAGTTTGGGAATTGAAGTCAATTTGATGACGAATCAGGTGAAATTGTCGAGGAAAGGGGGCTCTGCCCCCACTATTTCCCTACGCCGGACGCACCTCTCCTGCGAGAGGCATT
>CANJDH010000158.1 GCA_947473125.1 Burkholderiales bacterium | reverse complement strand
TGTACCGGCGCCAGTCGGGAAGCACCACCGTGCTGATGCGCCAGCGCGTGACCGCTCTAACCGAGGACGGCATTTCCCTGATCACCGAAGTCGCCGGTTCGGTCGATACCGCGACGGCGGTGTACGACCGCCAGTGGGGCCTGCTTGGCAGCGGCTACAACACCTACACGCCGGCACTGGCCTACTACGCGTTTCCGCTCTATCCGGGCAAGCGCTGGCGCATCGATTCGCGGGTCAACAATTTCGGTGCCGACCAGTCGAGTCGCATCGAAGGCGAAGGCAGTGCCGCAGGCTTTGAGGAGGTCGAAACGCCGGCCGGCCGTTTTTTCGCGATGAAGGTGATTGTCGAACTCGACACCATCGATCCGGGCGATGCGGCGCGCACATTGCGCGTGCGCGAGACGCACTGGTATGCGCGCGAGATTTTGCGTCCGGTCAAGGTGGAGTCGGTGACGCAGGTGGCTGAAGAAGCGCCGCGCCAGGAAACGATCGAGCTGGTGCGTTTTCGCCTCGATTGATGCGCTAGAAGTCGATGCGCACGCCGCCTGTAAGTGCGCGCCCCCCCAATGGCATGCGATCGCGCAACAGGGACGTTGCCAGACGCGCATCGGCGTTGGTCAGGTTGGTGGCCTTGAGCCATGCCGAAACTCGCGCCGGCCCGCTGCTGAACCGATAGTTGCCGTACAGGTTGATCAGCGTGTTGCCATCCGTGGGGGTATCCGCCGTCGGTACGCGCGTCTGCGCCGCCGAGCGCGTCGCCTCCAGTTTGACGTTCCACGTGTCCCTAGCGTAGTTGAGCGCGGTGCCGAAGCGTGCTGCCGGGATGCGCGGTAGCGGTTCGCCAGTGGCGAGGTTGTCGGCGCGCACTGCATCGGCCTTGAACTCCAGGTACAGCGTGCCGGGGCGCTCCAACAAACGGAAGCGCGCCTCCGCTTCGAACCCTCTGAAACGCGCCGGGTTCTGCCGGAACCGGAATTCGTTGAACTCGCCGGCGGCATTGATGGTGCCATCTGCGTCACGTACCGTGCCGCTGGCAAAGCCGGTAATGTAGTTGTCAAATTTGGCCTGATACGCCGACACCGAACCCGAATGCGGCCCCGCCTTCCATTTGAAGCCCGCGTCGATGGCGTTGGATTTCTCCACGCCGAAGGTTGCATTGCCCAGTTCATACGTGCCGGTGGCGGCATGCGGCCCGTAGGCAAACAGCTCGGAATAGGTCGGCGCGCGCTCGGTGTGTGACAGGTTCCCCGTCAGGATGAGAGGCCCGGCCGGATAAAGTGCGCCGAGCGACATGCTGCGGGCGTGGAATCGTTTCGATTGCTCGGTAGGAAAGCGCGACAGGCCAGTGGAGGCATCGAGCAGGTCCGGGCTGGCATTCGCGTTGACGCCGGTGCGCTCGATGCGGCCGCCGAAATTGACCTTGCCGGCGCCGAGTGACGTCTCCTCAAATAAGTATGCAGCGACGGTGTCGGTTAGCGTCGGGGGGATGAAAGCTTCGTCGCCGAGTGCGGAAAAGCGGTTCTTCCCGGACTGCAAGCCGAAGGCGCCCTTGAACGGGCCGATGGCTGCATGGGTGGCCTCGACACGCGCCTCGTAGCCCTTGTTGAAAAAGTTGGTGCCGACAATGCCGCCGTTGATTTCGCGGTGCACGTAATCGGTATAACCCCCCTTGAATTTGAGGCCGGTGATGAAGCCTGGCAGCTCTCGCACCTCACCAGCGAAATCATAGCGGTCGCTGTGCAGGTCGATGCGAATATTGCGTTCCGCGGGCGACCCGTAGTTGATCGAGTGGTTGGTGTAAGACAAGCCGGCATAGCCTTTGTCCCACGTGAAAGCGCCGCCGACGGCGCCGCCGTCGGCGCGTGACGGCGTGTTCGGTACGCGGCCGTAGGGCTGCTCGGTGCTGGTGCCGTTGGCCAGATCGTTCGCGGCATCGGTGGCGCGCTGGCGCGATGAACGGGCAAAGCCGGGAATTTTCAGGTCGCTGGTTTGGCGCCAGAAGCCGTCGACATGCAGGGCGAAACGGCCATTGCCGGTCTCGAGCAGAGTGGCGGCGCCGCGCTCACTCTCGGCGCCGCCGAAGCGGGTATCGGCGCTGCCCTGCACGCCCATGATGGCGCGGTCCGGAATCCGGTTGGTGATCACGTTGACCACGCCGCCCACGGCGGAGCCGCCATAGAACAGCGCGGCCGGCCCACGCACGACTTCGATGCGATTCACGGCGAGCGGCTCAATCGGCACAGCATGGTCGGCTGAGAGCCCCGACGCGTCGAGCGTGCCGATGCTGTTTTGCAGGATCCGGACACGATCGCCGTCCATGCCGCGAATCACCGGGCGACTCGCGGCCGGCCCGAAATAGGTAGACGTCACGCCCGGCATGTGGCTGATGGTCTCTCCGAGTGAACCCTGCGCCCACAGCTTGAGATCGGGTGATTCGAGAGTGGACACCGGCGCGACCAGGTCAAATAAACCGCTGCCAAGCGGATTGCCGGTGATGACCACCGTCGGCGGTGCACTATCTGAGCGGAGAACCTGCGCGTGCGATACAAAAGCTGGAAGAACTAGTGATAGCGCCTGCATGGGTGCGAGTCGGAAACGCATGAAAACCTCCTGAACGATTGCGGATGCGGCAGGATCTGCATCAAGCAGATCCTGCCAATAGGAGCGCAAATCAGGAGGTCAGGGGCGGGGCGCGTGAGGAGTAGGGAGGACGGACCGCCGTAGGCAGGCCAAATGCAGGCCTGGTGTCGACGGCGGCGTCAGGACTGGCGCTGGTACCCAGGCGTGGCGCCGAGCAAGCCGCGTCACTGGAAGACTCGAATGGCAGGCAGCAGGCATGCGATGTGTGATCCTGGGTTTGGCCATGAGAGGCCATCTTTGCCAGATCGTGGCCAAAGCCGTGTGCCCATACGCCGTGCTGCGCGAGCAGCAAGGCGACCGGCAGGAGCAGCCGAAGCAGGGATAGCAGGATCCGTTTCACGATGGCGGAAGTATAGATCAAGCGGTCGCAAATGCCAGGCCGGGGGCACCGCGATGATGCATTCGGCCCTGGCGCAACGTCCTTGACGGAGCGCACGGATGCCAGCTACGATGCGCCTGGTTCTGCAGCAGCGCAAGGTTCTGCTGCAGCACAAGATAAGCGGGAATATTCCGGATAGGTCGCGTGTTTATCATCGGACGGGTCGCACCCGTCTTTCTCTTCACAACAAGGAGGCTCCATGAAGAAAGTGTTATTGGGCGCTGCGGTTCTCGCGGCTTTGGCGGCGGGCGCGGTGCAGGCCCAGGTTCCCGCTGATCGTTCCATTAAGTATCGCCAGAGCGCATTGACCATCATGGCCAATCACGTGGGTCGCATTGGTGCGCACGCCAAAGGCGAACGCCAGCTCACACCGGCGCAGCTTGAGCTGTCGGCGCAAGTGGTTCAGGACATGTCGATGGTCGCATTTGACGGCTTTATTGAAGGCACCGACCAGTCTTCAGGCGCCACCAAGGCCAAGCCTGAAATCTGGAAAGAGTGGGCCAAGTTCAAGGGTGAACAGACCAAGCTCCAGGGCGAAACCCCGAAACTTCTCGCAGCTGCCAAGGCCAATGACATCAAGGCCATCCAGGCAGCCTTGGGTGGTGTGGGTGGTTCGTGCAAATCCTGCCACGATACCTTCCGCGCGCAGTAAGCTTTACCTGTTTTACGCAAAAACGCCGGGTACTCCCCGGCGTTTTTGTTTGGGGCCAGCGCACCGCATGGCACCGTGTGAAAGTCTGGCCCGCGCTACCGGGCCGCAAACTTCACCAGCCAGTAGACGAACCCGGCGCAAAGCACCAGGAGCGCTATGGCCAAACCGCTGTTGCCGCGTCGAATCGGCGGTACCGCTCCCGAAATTGTCGTCGTACCGGTGAACATCGGTTTGATCAGGTTGTGCTTCTTGACGAAGTAGTAGAAACCGATGGCCGCCAGATGGAGCGCCACCAGCAGATAAATGACCTTTTCATTCAGCCGGTGCAGGGTGGTGATTTTGTCGGACAGGTCCTTGCCCACCCATTTGTAGAGGGCGCCCTCAAAAAAGAAATCATCGCTGTTGGTAAGGAGCCCCGACGACGTCTGGAATAGAACCGCGGCCAGCATCGCCAGCACCGAGAGCGCTCCCATCGGGTTATGGCCCAGGGTTGTGTCCTTGGCGCCCCGCAGCAAGCCCTGCATGTAGCCCAGCACGGCGCCAGGACCTTTGACAAACGTGGTGAAGCGCGCATACGTGCCGCCCGCAAAACCCCAGAGAATGCGGAACAGGATCAAGGTCAGGATGCCGTACCCGCACCATGTGTGGTATTCGAGCTTCCCCAGCTTGACGGTAGCGACCGCGCCCACCATGAGCAGCAGCAACGACCAATGGAATGCGCGTACGCCAATGTCCCAGACCTGAACCGGGGTGTCGACTGTTGCAGAAGAATCGGTTTGGACTGTCATGGCACTCCTTTTTGCCTGTTGGGTCAGTCGCCTGATGCCGTCACGCGCCTAGACGACCGCGCCATCGTTGGTGGTCTTGTCACGCACCGGCTTGATCAGGTCTTCGCGTTTGATGCCGAGCCACATCACGATCGGGCTGGCCACCAGCACCGACGAATAGATGCCGAACAGGATGCCGATGGTCAACGCCAGCGCAAAGTAATGCAGCGTCGGTCCGCCGAAAAACAGCATCGAGGTAACCATCATCTGGGTTGAGCCGTGGGTGATGATGGTGCGCGAAATGGTGCTGGTGATGGCGTGGTTGATGACTTCGGGAACGGTCATGCCACGCTTTTTGCGGAAGGTCTCGCGTACTCGGTCGAATACGACCACCGATTCGTTGACCGAATAGCCCAGCACCGCCAGAACCGCCGCCAGCACCGAGAGCGAAAATTCCCACTGGAAGAAGGCGAAAAACCCCAGAATGATGATCACGTCGTGCAGGTTGGCGATGATCGCCGCGACGGAAAATTTCCACTCGAAGCGAAACGCCAGGTAGATCATGATGCCGACGCACACCAGCAGCAGCGCCAGGGCACCGTCCGAGGCCAGTTCCTTGCCGACCTGCGGACCGACAAACTCGACGCGCGAGATCTTGCCGCCTGGCCCGCCCTGGGCGATGGCCAAGGCGGTGAACTTGTCCTGGTCAAATACCTGCTTCTTCGAGATTTCGTCGAGCTTGGTCAGCGCCGGGTTGTTTGCATCCTTGAGCGCCAGGCGGATCATCACATCGCGCGAGGTGCCGAAGTTCTGCACCTGCGGTTCATGGACGCCCGCCTTGTCGAGGGAAGTGCGGATGCCTTCGAGATTGGCGGCCTGCTCGTAGCGCGCTTCGATGACGACACCGCCGGTGAATTCAATCGAAAAATTGAGGCCGCGCGTGACAAGAAAGACCACGGCGAGGAGGAACGTGACCATCGAGATCACGTTGAATGCCAGCGCGTGCTTCATGAACGGGATGTCGCGCCGGATGCGGAAGAATTCCATGATGTTTTCCTGGATGCGTTAGCGCGGGTTATTTGGTCGTTGCCACGGCGGTGGTGGCCGAATCCGGACGCCAGACCTGGCCGATCGAGATTGCGGTCAGCTTGCGTCGCGAACCGTAAATCAGGTTCACGAGGCCGCGCGATACCACCACTGCCGAGAAAATCGACGTGAGAATGCCCAGACAATGCACCACGGCAAAGCCGCGCACTGCGCCGGAGCCGAAAATCAGCAGCGCCAGGCCTGCGATCAGCGTGGTGACGTTGGAGTCGAGAATCGTGCCGAAAGCGCGCTCGTAGCCGGCGGCAATCGCCGCCTGGGGGTTGGCGCCGGCGCGCAGCTCTTCGCGGATCCGCTCGTTGATCAGTACGTTGGCGTCGATTGCCATGCCGAGCGCCAGCGCGATGGCGGCGATGCCGGGCAGGGTCAGGGTCGCCTGCAGCAGCGATAGCAAGGCGATCAGGAACAACAGGTTCACCGCCAGCGCGATCACCGAAATGGCGCCGAACAGGAGGTAGTAAAAACACATGAAGGTGGCGATGGCGGCAAACCCGTACATCGTGGAGTTGAAGCCTTTCTGGATGTTGTCGGCACCCAGAGACGGGCCGATGGTGCGCTCTTCGATGATTTCCATCGGCGCCGCCAGTGCCCCGGAGCGCAGCAGCAGCGATACCTCGGCGGCTTCCGTTGTCGACATTTTGCCGCTGATCTGGACGCGTCCGCCGCCGATCTCGGAGCGGATCACCGGGGCCGTCACCACTTCGCCCTTGCCTTTTTCGATCAGCAGGATGGCCATGCGCTTGCCGACGTTGTCGCGCGTCAGGTCCTTGAAAATGCGTGCGCCCTGCGCATCAAGCGCCAGATGCACGGCCGGCTCCTGGGTCTGGTTGTCGAATCCGGGCTGGGCGTCGGTAAGGCGGTCGCCGGTGAGCTGCACCTGCTTGCGCACTGCGATGGGGATGCCGCCGCGCTCCGAGAAACGCTCACAGCCAAACGGCACGTTGCCGGCGGCCAGGGTGGCGGCGTCTTCCGGGGATTCGCACACCATGCGCAATTCGAGCGACGCGGTGCGCCCGAGGATCGCCTTGACCTGCGCGGGATCCTGCACCCCCGGCAACTGCACCACGATGCGGTCGATGCCTTGCTGCTGGATCACCGGTTCGGAAACGCCAAGCGCATTGATGCGGTTGTTGAACGTGGTGATGTTCTGCTTGAGGGCATTTTCCTGGACGCGCTTCT
>CANJDH010000157.1 GCA_947473125.1 Burkholderiales bacterium | reverse complement strand
ATGGATCGCAGCGCCGGCGGCACCGCTCGCACCAACCGTGGCGGCTGCATCGACGGCGAGCCACGCCGGGTCTGCCGCCACCGCCGCTTCGCGCACGCCCGGGTGCTCGTACAGCACTTCCTCAATGTCGCGCGGATACACCGGGTAGCCGCCGGCAAACAGGATGTCCTTGCGCCGGTCGATGACGTAAAAGAAGCCGTCCTCATCCATACGGCAGATGTCGCCGGTGTGCAGCCAGCCGTCGCGCAGCGCGCGCGCTGTCTCGTTGGGGCGCTTCCAGTAGCCGCTCATCAGTTGCGGCCCGCGCACCAGCAGCTCGCCGGGCTGTTCCGGCCCGAGCTCCGTGCCAGTCTCCGGGTCGATGATTTTCGCTTCAGTGTCGGGTAGCGGCAGGCCCATCGAACCATGGCGGCGCCTGCCGGCAAACGGAAAGCAATGCGTCGCCGGCCCGGCCTCGGTCAGGCCATAGGCTTCGACCACGCGGCCACGCGTGAGCTTCTCGAACTCTTCCTGCACCTCCACCGGCAAGGGCGAGCCCGACGAAATGCACAGGCGGATCGAAGCAATGCCGAATTTGCGTACCCCGGGAAACAGCGCCAGGTTCTGGAACATCAGCGGCACGCCGGGAAAGATCGATGGCCGCTCGCGCGCAATCGTCCTGAGCACCTCTTCAATGTCAAAGCGCGGCAGCAGGATCAACGTCGCGCCGATCATCGCGCCAGTATGGATTCCCGCCGTCAAGCCGTAGGAATGTGAAAACGGCACCACTGCAAGGATCCGTTCATCACCCGGGCGCAGCTCCGGCGACCAGTGGCGCAATTGCAGTGCATTGGACGCGAGCGCCGCGTGGGTCAGCATCACCCCGGTAGGCGTGGCACCGGTGGTGCCGCTGGTGTAGGCGATCACCGCCAAATCGTCCACCTCGGGGCCGCGTTCCGGCGCGCTACGCCGCGCGCGCGCCAGCAGCATGCCGAAGCGCGAGAACTGGCAATACGGGTCGATGCTGGTATCGGCGATCTGCACACCGGCCAGCGCACCCGCACTGCGATGCGCTTCGCCCTTGGCCTCCTGCAGGGCCGCGTACAGCAGCCTTTGCTTGAGGCTCATGAAGGATTTGAAATGGGTCAGCACCACGTGCGCCAGGCCGGCACGGTCGGCAATCGCCTCGATCTCACTTCTCAGCGAGGTTAGCGCCACCAGCACGCTGGCGCCGGCATCCTGCAGGCGCTCGACCAGCTCTTCGCGCGAGAACAGCGGGTTGACGAACACCGCCACCGCGCCGAGCTTCAAGACGCCGTAATAGGCGATCACCGCCTGCGGCACGTTGGGCAGCACGATGGCGACGCGGTCGCCGCGCTTCACACCCAGGCTCGCGAGACCATTGGCAAAGCGGTTTGCGAGGCGGTCGAGCTGGCGGTAGCTGATGCGCCGGCCATAGAACGTAAGGGCCGCCACCGAGCCGAAACGCCTTGCCGCGACTTCAAGCGTGCGGTTCAGCGGTGCGATCGGCGGGCGAATGCCATAGGGCGTGCGGCTGTCGTAAAACTTGACCCAGGGGCGCGCCACTTCGAGCGCGCGCGCCCTGGCGCGGCGCGCGGCGCGTTCTTCGGCCAATCGCGCCGGCCCGAGAAAGCGTTCGATCGCGCGATTCACCGCGTCTGGACGCTCCACCATCACCTGGTGCGCCGACACCGGAACCACCACTTCTTCGGCGCCGGGAATCAGCTGCGCCAGACCGCGCTGCGAGGCTTCGTCGAACAGGAAGTCGCGCTGTCCGAGGATCACCAGCGTCGGTGCGGCGATGCGCATCAAGACATCAGTGCCGTCCCACTTCGAGAGCGCATTGCGGCTTTGCGCGCTCACCACATGCGCCGGCGGGTACAGACGCGCCAGCGGCACGAAGCGCTGCGCCACGCGCAGCAGCCACGCCGGCAACCCGAGCAGCGCGCGCCCGGTCCACTTGAGCTTGAAGCGCACCGCAGAGCCGATGATCACCAGCTTCTCGACGCGCTCCGGGTAGCGCGTGGTGAAAAACGACGAAATCGCGCCGCCGAACGAATGCGCCACCAGCACAAAGCGCGGCGGCGCATCGACTGCCGCGAGCAACGCAACCACGTCGGCGCACAACTCCTCGACGTCGTAGCGCGAACGCGGCGCGTCCGACAAGCCGTGGCCGCGCAGGTCGAGCGCAATCACGCGGCTGTCGTAGTGAAAATGGTCGAGCTGGAAGTGCCAGTAGGCGGCGCGCCCGCCGAAGCCGTGCACAAACACCAGCGTGCGCAGCGCATCGCGCGGTCCGGCATCCACCACCGAAAAGCGCACTTCGCTGCCATCCGCCTGCGGCAGCACCACAGTGCGTCGATACAGGTCAACGTCGATTGTCATGCTCGCTTGTCATGCGCGGTATTCGTTAAGATGCGTCACCGACTCTCCTCTTTTTGTGATCCAACCCATGCGCGTATTCAGACTCTATACCAAAGACAACGGCGACTCCGCCCTCGACCTGCACGAGATCCCGATGACCGGCGGTGACCGGCCGCTCTCGGAAACCTTCAAGGCCGAGTCGGTGTTCTTCCGCGATACGCCCGAAGGCCACGTGCAGACTTATCACAACGCGCCGCGGCGCCAGCTGATCGTGCTCACCACCGGCATCATGGAAATCGAAACCAGCGACGGCGAGCGCACCGTGTGCCAGCCCGGCGACCTGGTGTTCGCCGAAGACTTCACCGGCAAGGGCCACATCACGCGCTCGCTGCGCGGCACGCGCGGCTTCATGCACCTGGTGATGCCCGACAATTTTGAAATCAAGGATTGGCCGCTGGTCAAAAAATCGATCCTCAAACCCGCCGTCAAATAACCATCAAGCAAGCACGAAGCCACCGCCACACCAACGAGAGGAGCCCCCCATGAAAGCCGTCACCTTCCCCGGAGACCGCAAGCTCGACATCATCGAGATACCTGACCCCACGCCCGGCCCGGGTGAAGTGGTTCTCGAGATCAAGGCCTCCGGCATGTGCGGCAGCGACCTCAAGTTTTACCGCGCGGTCGGCGGCCCGGCGTCACTCGGCTTCAAGGCTTCCGCCGGCCCGGTGGTGGCGGGCCACGAGCCCTGCGGCGTGGTGGTGGCAGTCGGCCCCGGCGTCGAGAAAAACCAGGCGCACATCGGCATGCGCGCCATGGTGCACCACTACCGCGGCTGCGGCGTCTGCCCGCAATGCTCCACCGGCTGGATGCAACTGTGCGACGAAGGCGTCAAGGAAGTCTACGGCGTCACCGGCCACGGCGCCCACGCCAAATACATGAAGGCGCCAGCCCGCACCCTGGTGACACTGCCCGATGAACTCTCGTTCGAAACCGGCGCCGCGATCGCCTGCGGCACCGGCACCGCCTGGGGTGCACTGCAGCGCATGGGGCTGATGGGGCAACACAGCATCGCCATCTTCGGCCAGGGGCCGGTGGGCCTGTCGGCCACGCAACTAGCGGCAACCATGGGCGCCCACGTCATCGCCCTCGACGTCAGCCCAGAACGCCTGGCCCGCGCCAAGGAATTCGGCGCGGCAGAAATCATCAACCCGGCCACCACCGACGACGTGGTCGGCGCCATCAAGGCCTTGACCCACGGCCTGGGCGCGCACTTGTCGCTCGACGCGTCATCGTCCGCCGACGCCCGCGCCCAAGCGGTGCGCTGCGTGCGTACCTGGGGCAAAGCCTGCTTTGTCGGCGAAGGCGGCAGCGTCTCGCTAGACGTCAGCCCCGACCTGCTGCGCCGGCAAGTCACGCTGATCGGCTCGTGGACCTTCTCAACCGTGGGTCAGGCCGAGTGCGCGCGCTATGTCGCGGACCGCGGCATAGCGGTGGACAAACTGTTCACGCATCGCTGGCGGCTCGACCAGGCCAAAGAGGCGTATCAATTGTTTGACCAGCAGAGTTCGGGCAAGGGCGTGATACTGCCGGTGTGATTTTTCCGAGGCATGTGCCCGGAGAAGCGCATGGATTGGACTTCTTCCACATGGTCCTGTGAAAAGGATTGGTGGAAGCGCGTTTCAGGCCAGCGCGCCTGCTCATTTCCTCCATGTCTGGCATGAAAAACGCCGGGACAAGCCCGGCGTTTGATCTATTGCACGCGCAGACTCTTCAGTCCGCCTGCTTCCGCAAAAACGCCGGAATGTCGTACTTCTCCATCCCCGCTGACGACAGCGCTGCGACCTGCGCCTGCCGGTCGGCGCGCGCGGTGCGGAACACGGCCGGCGTGTCAAGCGCGCCGTAATCCACGCCCGGTTGCGCGTTCGCATCGACCATCACCGGCATGTTGTCGGTGCCGGTGCGCAGCATCGGGGTTTGCACCAGTTGCGGTTTCGGGGCACGCTGGGCGTTGGCGCGGCCGAGGCCGGTTGCCACCACGGTGACGCGCATCCTGTCGCCCATGGATTCGTCGTAGACCACGCCGCAGATGATGTGGGCATCGGGGTCGGCGAAGTGCTTGATGGTTTCCATCACTTCGCGGTATTCCTTGAGCTTGACCGATTTGCTGGCGGTGACGTTGACGAGCACGCCGCGCGCGCCCGTGAGGTCGACACCTTCGAGAAGCGGGCTGGCCACCGCCTGCTCGGCGGCGATGCGCGCGCGGTCCATGCCTTCGGCGTAGGCCGAGCCCATCATGGCCATGCCCATTTCACTCATCACGGTGCGCACGTCCTGGAAGTCGACGTTGACCAGGCCGGGCTGGTTGATGATTTCGGAGATACCGGCCACAGCGTTGTGCAGCACGTCGTCGGCGGCCTTGAAAGCTTCATCCATCTCGACATCTTCACCCAACACATCCATCAGCTTTTCGTTGAGGATGACGATCAGGGAATCGACGTGTTCGCTCAGCTCCTGGATACCGGCTTCGGCTGCGCGCATGCGCCGGCCGCCTTCGAAGATGAAAGGTTTGGTCACCACGCCGACGGTGAGAATGCCCATTTCCTTGGCGATCTCGGCCACCACCGGCGCGGCGCCGGTGCCGGTGCCGCCACCCATGCCGGCGGTGATGAACACCATGTGCGCGCCTTCGAGGGCTTCCTTGATGCGCTCGCGCTCGTCGATGGCCGCATCCTTGCCTTTGGCCGGGTCTGCGCCCGCGCCCAGGCCGCTCGAGCCGAGCTGGATCTGCGTGCCCGCCTGGGTGCGCGTCAATACCTGCGCATCCGTGTTTGCGGCGATGAACTCGACGCCTTTGACGTCACGCGAGATCATGTGGGTGATGGCGTTGCCGCCCGCACCCCCGACCCCCACCACCTTGATGATGGTGCCGTTTGGTTCTACTTCCTGGATTTCGAATGCCATAACGTTCTCCTTGAATTGCCCTACTCCAAAACGCCTAAAAAAAGGAAATCAGGATTCAGAGATCAGGATTCAGATGTTGGAATTTGCGTACTGCGTGTTGCCGCTCGTTACTTCGGTTCCGCGCTAATTCCTAATCCCTAGTCCCTGGTTTCCACCTCACATCACACTTCTAAAAATTACCTGCAAACCATGTCTTCATGCGCTGCGTCATCGTGCCGAGGCGTCCGGTCTTTTCACGGATGCGCCCCAACTGCTGGCGCTGCGCCAGCCCTTCGAACAACAAGCCCACCGCCGTTGCGTGGCGCGGGCCCTTGACCACTTCCTCAAGGCCGCCCTTGTAGCGCGGCGTGCCGATGCGCACCGGCATCGAAAACATCTCTTCGGCAAGTTCGACCATGCCGGGCAGCTGCGACGAGCCGCCGGTGAGCACCACGCCCGACGAGAGCAGCTCTTCGTAGCCGGAGTCGCGCAGGCTTTGCTGCACCAGCGAATAGAGCTCCTCGACGCGCGGCTCGATCACCGCGGCAAGGGCCTGGCGGCTCATGCTCTTGGAGCTGCGGTCACCGATTCCCGGCACCTCGATCATGTCGTCGGTGCCGGCAAGGCGCTGCGAGGCCACACCGAAGCGCAGCTTGATGTCTTCGGCATCCTGCGTCGGGGTGCGCAAGGCCATGGCAATGTCGTTGGTGATCTGGCTGCCGGCGATCGGGATCACCGCGGTATGGCGAATCGCGCCGTTGGTGAACACCGCCACGTCGGTGGTGCCGCCGCCGATGTCAACCAGCGCCACGCCCAGCTCCTTTTCGTCGTCGGTCAACACCGCGAGGCTGGAGGCGAGCGGTTGCAGGATCAGGTCGGTCACTTCGATGCCGCAACGGCGCACGCATTTGACAATGTTCTGCGCCGCACTCACCGCCCCGGTGACGATGTGCACCTTCACTTCGAGGCGCATGCCGCTCATGCCGAGCGGCTCGCGCACGTCTTCCTGGCCATCGATGATGAATTCCTGGGTCAGCACATGCAGGATCTGGTGGTCGGTCGGGATGTTGACGGCGCGTGCGGTCTCGAGCACCCGGGCGATGTCGGCCTGCGAGACTTCCTTGTCCTTGATCGCCACCATGCCGTGCGAGTTGAAGCTCTTGATGTGGCTCCCGGCAATGCCGGTATAGGCGGTGCTGATCTTGCAGCCGGCCATCAACTCGGCTTCTTCGAGCGAACGCTGGATCGACTTCACCGTCTCTTCGATGTTGACCACCACGCCCTTGCGCAGGCCTTCCGATTCGCGGCTGCCGGTGCCGATGATCGACAGCCCGCCGTCGGGAGTGACCTCGGCCACCACGGTAACAATCTTGGAGGTACCGATGTCGAGGCCGACGATGATGTCTTTGTGATCTCTGGTCATGTCGTGTTTACCGGGTTCTCGTGGATTTTTTCGGGGCGGGCTTCTTGACAGGCTTGGCGGCCGCCGCCTT
>CANJDH010000156.1 GCA_947473125.1 Burkholderiales bacterium | reverse complement strand
TTCAACGTGACGCTGCGCTTACCGGTGCTGGGAAAGGTAACCATGCGACTGTGCTTCACACGCCAGCGCCCCCTGTACCCTGCCTACGAGCAGCATGCTTGCCTTGTTCAGCGCTGGCACAGTTAGAGTGCTCCAGGGTCTAGTCGCCCGCCAAAGTCCAACGAGCATTGATCACTTTCGCTGATGCGGCTGTGTGCGAAGCGACGATCACGCGCGCCCCACTGGTGGGGGCAAAGAGGCCACACACCCCCTTGGGGGAGCGCCACTGAATCACTCATTGCATAAAATCTTTTACATAAAAGAGACAATCTACGCGAAAATCTTCCTGAAGTCAGGCTTATAGGATCGTCTCATTTTATGGAAGAAATTTTCGCGGAAAAATTTCGCAGCATCTACAAGTACGCCGTGACGCGAGAAAATATCCTGAAGGTGATTGATGAAAACCAGTCTTATTTTATTTGAGATCTGAATATGTCGCTCTCGAATTACTTCGGAATTGCGTGGGTTTCTGACAAATTCCTCGACAGCATCTGCCACCGCATCTTCTGTCGGCTCACATGTTATGGAATTATATTCGTCGTACCAAAAGTCGCGCCCGCCTGTTGAAGGGGTAGAGACCACGGGAATGCCACAAAGCAGGTATTCGCTGGACGCGAAGCAAGCCCCCTCAGCAGCAGAGAGAATCAATCCGCAGTGTGATTCATTGATTAACTCACAGACCCGATCCGGCTTGAGTGGCATATCATTGATAAAGTCATGCTGAGGGACTTCAACAGTCGATTTTCCGTGATTATTTCCGGCAACCAAGGCTAGGTTACCGACTTTGGCTGCCAGGTAATGCCTTTTGAATTCGCTCCGGCGTCCGACATAAATTGCCTGATACTTCTTTGGAAGCACTCTTGGCCGCATGACTAGATTTTCATCAATCCAGGCATTGTGGTTAATAATATCGCCTAGAAATCCAACCTTCGTAAAGTTATCCTTCTCCAAATAGGAGTTGAACATGAAAAAGAACCTTTCCCTGTTGAGGTTAAGCACAGAAAAAATGGCTTCCGCTTCTTTGGCAAAGGCTGGGCTATGGTACCAGCCACAGTAGACTAGAAAGTAATCAGTATCGCGAAATTTATTCGCCCACTCACTCATCCAGACCCAATTGTGCTGGACGTTTTCAATGATGAAAATCCGACATTCGGGACCACTGTAGTACTCTCGAAAGGGAAATGCGGGTGCGGGCCACACATAACCCGGCTTATAAGTTTTCGAATTCATATAATACTTTTTCTGTCTAATAATTCATGCAAAGCGCGAGCGTTTGCAATTTGGGTCAAGAGCAGACTGAATATCTATCTAATTTTTAATTTAAAGATGAAGGTCTTTACGTGGCAATATTGTCGCTCTAAGCATTAGATGCTTAGAGCGACACTCTGATATACTTTAACAGCCGCTCTCATTGCCAGGTAATACTATTCATCAATCCGAAATCAGACCACTGAAGCAATGGCCATAGACTACCATGCCGTCAGTTGTCGCACACTTTGATAAAGAGCCATAGCCTTTTTCTGCATCATTTCCAGTCGTTCATTCGACATTCTCTCTAATTCTCGCCACAAATCTGATATCTGATCCCGCGGCCAAAAGATGAAACAATCTTGCAACGTTAACCTGTCTGCGCTAGTGCGAACGATGGGTGGCCGCCAGCCACTGTCGATCACGACAGGTATCGCACCCACGGCCAATGACTCCCATATCCGCAACGTGTTCGGGCCCGCCCCTTCCGGGCAGAGCGAGAACACTGAATCACTGAGCACTTGGTTGTAGCGCAGAGTCGCCGCGCGTTCGGCTGCATGTTCGGTCTCGGCCATCAGTTCGTGCTGCACCTGTTCCTGATAAACCATCTTGTTGAAATGCCATTCCTTGCCCAGGTCCACCAGGATGTCGTCACGCCCGGCATCCTGAGCGGATTCGGCCAACCTCAGGCGCGCGTCGGTGCGGTAATGCGGCATGTGCGCCCCGATGAACGAGGCTAGGTATCGCTTCTCGGCCACCGGCTTGCCAATGACCAAGCCCAATCGTCGTTCGGATACCTCAATGTTAGGCGCAAACAGGGCCCAGCTATGCACTCGGAACGGCCAGCCCTCGCGAGCAGGGTCGATGCTCTGCTCGTCGTGCGAGAGGTGAAGGTCGGTGATGCCGATCTGAATGAAGGTATCCACAAAACGCCGCCAGTGGATCTGCTGGCACACCGTGTGCACCTTCAGGTGGAAGCCCAGTTCTTGAGCGAGCGCTGCCAGCCCGGCCAAGCGCGGGCCGTTAAGCCGTACCACCTCGTCGGGGAGGTGCTTCTTGTCGATGTAGGTCGCCCAGGGCAGAGCCAAGTAGGTGTGCACCACACGCTGGGCCGCGTCCACATTGCTGCCGCGCGCCATCGCCAGGTGATTCTCGAAGGCCTGCCGCTCGGTTGCGGCCGGGTACTGCCAAAAGTGAGCATCGGCTTTGTCATGCGGCCGCTCGCCAATGCGGATAGGACGGATGTCCACGACGGGCGGAACAAAAGCCGCCAGCAGCGCCTCAGCGCGAGACCCAAGTTCGGCGAGGCTCGCCATCGACTTTGGCAGCCACTGCGCGGCCGAAGTGCTAAGGCTGTCCACCGCCATGCAGCGGCCGCCCCAACGGTAGACCTTGAAACGGCGGCAGGCACTAAAAACCAGATCTCCTTCGCGCATGGCTTGCTGAACCTGCCTTGCGTCACCAACAGACCCACTGGCTGAGCCAGAAACGGGCAAGGGTGCTTCGCGAAATTGGGCAAGCGACCGGTCCACCGCATGGCGCGGTTTGCCCGCTAAAAGTGCCGTCGGTTTCACTGAGTCCGCTGCAATTTCCTCCAGCCATCGATCCAAACTGCCATTGATCTTGACGCTTTGCACCGCACCAGCATTACGGGTCCAAACCTCGAACTCCAGTTTGGACGCATCGGCCAAACTGGCAGAGGGTTGAACATAGGCCACACCACCCATCACGGTCATGTCGGTCGTCTTGTTGTAGTGCCGCTGCTGGGTCTCATGAACATGCACCGTGCGAACATCGTTCATCGGGTTATGAATGGCCCAACCGTGCACCGCGAAAAGGTAAGCAATCTTGTTGTCGCAGCGCGGCACACCCAGCGGGATGTCGAGCGATTTGCGAAGCGATGGCCCGAGTGCTTGGCCCGTGCGCAGGCCCCATACATCCTGCGACCACTTCGGGTTGTAATGCCGCTGCAGCGTTTCGGCCACTTTCTCATACCGCGACAGCGCCAAAAAACGGCCACTCGTTGCCAGAACCGTCTGCACCTTTGGCAGCGTCTCGTCAAAGTAGATGTCGGTGTTGGCCAGGATCGACAATTGGCCGGCGGGTAGTTCATCAGTCAGGTCCAGCCACTGCAGGTAGGTGGGCCTGAAATCGAAGCGACGGACATGCAACTTAGGGTGCGCCATCGGCGGTATGTGGCCATCATCGATCAGCAAAACCAGCTGGTCGATGGCGTCGCAAGCCAGATTGTGGCGCAGGCAAAGGTCAAACTCTGCCTGGCGCTCGGCGGTGCGGGCGGCGAAGTACGGCGTGAACACCGTGATGGCGGTCGCTGAAACCGCCGAGGCTTCGGCCGCGTCAACTCCATCGCGTTTACTATTGTTGTAAGTGCCTGTCATTGCGCTGCAGAGAGGTAGTCGTGGTGGTCAATCTTGTGGATTGATCAGTAGCTTGTGCAAGATTTACTAAGGCAACATCACCACCTATACCTCTTGCCTGAATACCGGCCGCCAGATCACGGTGCCGGCGGACTGCGCAGCAGCATCCGCTTCAGGCCGGTATTCTTCCACAACCAGCCCATCGCGTTCAAAGTGCTGGCTATCGTCCGGCGCTGGTCTGGGGCTGCCATGGCGGCTGACGAACAAGGCACGGTTGCGGGACTCGAATTGGCGGCGCCCGGGTGTCTCGTTTTCATGGTGGTAGACGACGGCTCCAGCGCAGTACCAAGCGCCCAAGCCCAGAACGACGTGCATTCGGAGGCAAAAGTCTAGGTCTTCCTGTCCATTGATGAACAGCGGGTCAAACCCGCGAATGGCAACGAAATGCTTTGCTTGCACTGCCATGCAAACGCCGGTGACCGCTTTGAGCGCCCTCGCCCGCCAAGCCCAGGCGCCATCTCCGCTAAGCCCACGGTAGAGCGGATATCCCAACGGGCTTTTCTGGGAGAACACCAGGCCCATGCATTGGATACGACCGTCCGGGTACAACAACAAAGGCTGAGCCACACCCACACCAGGCATTTGCAGCGAGGCCATGAGCGGCCGCAACCAGCCAGCAGTGACAACTGTGGCGTTGTTAAGAAATACAAGTGCTTCGCCCAAGCCCGCAGCAGCGCCAAGATTGCAACACAGTGCATCGTTCAGGCTTTCTTCACTGCGCAGCAGCCGAAGCCGCCCGAGGTACTGCTGGGCAAGCTCATTCAACTCGCGCGCTATGACCTGATCGCTGCCGTTGTCGACAAGCACCAACTCAAACATACCGGGCGGCGTGTGCAGCAAGACCGATTGCACGCAAGCCCGCGTCAACGCGAGCTCAGCATTGACAGGCACGATCACAGACACCAGACCGGCTTGCCGTGGCCTTGCTGCCTGCGCCTGCCAATCGATGAGCGCCGTGTTGAGCACCTGAGAACGCAAGGCAGGCGCTTCGGCCAATTCCTGCTCGGCTGTCGAACGCAAGGCCAAGCCCGCCACAGCGCCTTGACGCAGGTAATGCAGAAATGGATCTTCACCGCCCACCAAATAGGCGGCATGGGCCAAGGCATAAAACCTTGCATCAAATGCCGGGTGGGGACTGGCTCCGCTGAAGCGGCCGATGGTCAGGTAATGAGTTTGCAGATGCAGCGGCTGGCCGACCAGCGCCGGGTGCTGGCTGAGGTAATACGCTTCATCGAATAGCCCCGAATCTCCCAGCCGAAGCAGATCTTGCGCCAAGGCAGAAACTTGCTGCAGTGCCTGGGGCGCATCCGCAGAGCTGAGAATGCCAGGCGCCAGCGTGGTTTGCAAAGCAGGCGATGCACCGGCGAGCGCCGGAGGAGGAATCAAACCCGCCCCGTGCCCAGCCAAAACAGCCCAGGGCCCGAATACCCTTTGCGCCAGCAGCAACAACCTGGGATCAAGCGGACGAACGTCCGGAAAGTCCGGCCCCGCGTCTCGTAGCGCGCAAGCCTGCGCAACCGCCTGCTGCAACACCGGCACCGTGACTGCCAGCGACATATGCCGCAAGAAATAGGCGCGACCCGCATCGCCCTGCGATTGGGCACGCTCAGGCTGACTCAACAACAATCCCAAAGCCGCACCAAGATCGCTGGGGAGCACGGCCTGGATCGCACCCTCTGCGATAGCCGCTTGCAGCGGCAGATTCGGCGACACCAGCACCAACACCGGGACTCCCATGGCCAACGCGTCGCTCAGCTTGGCCGGGGTTTGAAACCGCGAGACAAGACTTTCCTCGCCCTGCAGCAGCAGGCAAATATCGGCGCAAGCCACTACATCGGGAATTGCGTCGAAGGGCTGGTTGCCGGCAAAACAAAAGTCCACCCCGGCCACCTGCTGCAAACGCTTCTTGAGCTCGGCCTGAGGAAAATCCCCCACCACAAAATAGACAACATCATCACGCCCCAGCTCGGCGATCGCCTGCGCTGATTCCAGCAGCCCTTTATACTCACGCGGCGTGCCAAAGAACAGCACCACCTTCTTGCCAGCAGGAATGCCGAATTTCTCGCGGCTCCTGCGTTTGAGCTCAGCCGACGGGCTGAACAGCTGTTCATCCCTGGCATGGGGCAAAACCACCCCGCCATAGCGCTGCTGCAACGCAATATTGGCGACCGTGACGCCGTCAAACACGTCACTCAACCCGACCGCCAACTGGGTCCAGTCCTTCTGGGTCAAACGTTTGAGTTCAGGAAAGACACCATGCTCCCACAGCCAGTCATCGAGCCCGACCGGGCCCTCCGCACCGGCAAAGGCGAGTTCTTCGTCATCAATGTCCAACAACACCTTGGCATCCCAGATCAGCTTGTAGAGCAGTCCGAAGAGGATGTTCGGCGCCCGTGGCTTGGACAAATGGACAATGTCATAAGGATGCGCCGCCACCAACGCCACCGCTTGATCAAGAAAACTTGAAGCATCAGCCACCACGATGCTGTGGTGAACCATCGTCGTGCTGCGGATTGGCGGCCAAAGCTCGGTCCCCCAAGGCTTGAAATGACTGCCGATGATTTCGACATCAGCAAACTTCTCATAGATATTGGCCAAGGTAATGACTCGGCCCGCAGCGTTATGAGACAGCTCCCAGCCGCAAACCGCAACGGCCTCGCGACCAGAGCCCGCGCGGGCGAGCCGATATCTCTGTCTCGCCAGCAATAAACTGCTAACGATGCTTCCACTGAAGCCGGGAAGATCACGCAACGCATCAATATAGCGCGCAATGGCGTCTACGTTGTCGCCAGTACGGAGCGAACGATTGCCAGCCGCAATGGGCAGCAACGATGGGGAAGCCATTGCCACTACCTCCCTCGTTATTTGATTCGTCATTTCACTTAATATTTACTACTTCCGCGTAGCTTCTTACTCATGTTCATGCTGCATTCTCAGGCTTCTGATCCAGGCCAAAGTCGCTTACTAAGTAGTAAATTACTTTAGTTCACACAAGCGTAGCGCACTCTGGATGGCGAAAGAAGCCTCGAACGATTTCCGGCAAGTTCTGCAATCTAGTCAAGGCTTCATTCAAAAGAATGCGCATGCTGAACTTGTCAACTGGCTTTT
>CANJDH010000155.1 GCA_947473125.1 Burkholderiales bacterium | reverse complement strand
CACCGGATGCGACTCGGTGATGCGGGCGCCTGCGCAGTTGCCGTAGACGCCACTGGTGCTCAGATACACGACCACCCGGCCAGCCGCTTTCGGGTTACGCGTGAGTTCGCGCAGCAGGTGGCGGGTGCGAACATCCCGGGTCAGGTAAGATTGCGGCGGCGCGGCATGGATCAGTACGTTCCAGTCGCGCGGCAGCCGTTTCAGTGAGCCCGGCCGGTCCAGGTTGGCGAGGATCGGGATGGCGCCGCAGCGCCGCAGGCTGGAACGCTTGGCCGGCGTCGAGGTTGCCGCAAATACCTTGTCACGCCGCCTGGTTTTTTCGATCACGCGCCGGCCGATGTCGCCGGCGCCCACCATCAACATTTTCATCAAGCCATTTTGCCATGACGTTCAAAGTATCGATCCAGCCTTCCGGCCACCAGTTCGACGCCAAACCCGACGAAACCATCCTGCAGGGAGCCCTCAACAACGGCATCGGCCTGCCCTATGGCTGCCGCAACGGCGCCTGCGGTTCCTGCAAGGGCAAGCTGGTATCGGGCAGCATCGACTACGGCACTTACTCGGCCTCGGCACTTTCGGACGCCGAGAAGGCGGAAGGCAAGGCGCTGTTCTGCTGCGCCAAACCCCTCACGGACGTGACCATCGAAGCGCGCGAGGTCGACGGCACCAAGGACCAGCAGATCAAGATCCTGCCGTCGCGGGTGCAATCGATGGAACGCGTTGCCGACGACGTGATCGTGCTGTCGCTCAAGCTGCCGGCCAGCGAACGCTTGCAGTTCCTGCCCGGGCAGTATGTCGAGTTCCTCCTCAAGGAGGGCAAGCGCCGCAGCTACTCGATGGCCAACGCCCCGCATGACGACGCCTTCGTGCAGTTGCACCTCCGCCACATGCCGGGCGGGCATTTCACCGACCACGTGTTCGGCAAGATGAAGGAGCGCGACATCCTGCGCTTCGAAGGGCCGCTCGGCAGCTTCTTCCTGCGCGAGGATTCCGACAAGCCGATCATCATGGTCGCCTCGGGCACCGGCTTCGCACCGATCAAGGCGATCATCGAGCATGCCTTGTATCGCGAGATCAAGCGCCCGATCACGCTCTACTGGGGCGGGCGGCGCCCGAAAGACATTTACATGATGGCGCTGTGCCAAGAGTGGGTGAAGACGGCGCCGCACATCACCTTCATCCCGGTGGTGTCCGATGCCCTGCCGGAAGACGACTGGAGCGGCCGCACCGGCTTTGTCCATCGTGCCGTGGTGGCGGACTTCCCCGACATGAGCGGCTACCAGGTCTATGCATGCGGTGCGCCGATCGTGATTGACTCGGCACGCAAGGATTTCACCGCGCAATGCAAGTTGCCCGAGGAGGAGTTTTACGCCGACAGTTTCACCACCGAGGCGGACCTCGCCAAAGGGGCCTGACATTCCGACTCGTCCATCCGAACCACCGCCGGCCGAAGAAGCGCATGAATCCTCATTCTCCAGCCATGGCCTTTGAAGAAGCGCATGAAACCTCACGCTGCGGCCGATGCCATGATTGAAAAGACTGCAAAGACGCCATCGGGCACGCGTGCCGTCGTCACTGTGATCGGTGAAGACAAGGTCGGCATCATCGCCGCGGTCGCGGTGATCCTGGCCGAGGCCAATGCCAACATCCTCGACATCACGCAGTCGATCATGCAGGAATTTTTTGTCATGATCATGATGACCGACCTTGCCGGGCTCAACATTCCCTTCGATGAACTCAAGGCGCGCCTCAACCGCAAAGGTGTGGACATGGAGCTCAAGATCGACATCCAGCGCGAGGATGTGTTCAAGCTGATGCACCGCGTCTGATCCGGCGATGTCCTTTTCCGCCATATCCCCGCAGGAGATCATCGAGACCATTCGCATGGTGCAGATGGAAAAACTCGACATCCGCACCATCACCATGGGCATCAGCCTGCGCGATTGCGCGTCCGGTTCGCTGGCCGATTTCCACCGGCAGATTTACGACAAGATCTGCCGCATGGCCGAGCGCCTGACCCGCGTCGGCGACGAGATCGAGCGCGAGTACGGCATGCCGATCATCAACAAGCGTATTTCGGTGACGCCGCTCGCCATCGTCGCCGAAGGCGTGGCGAAAAGCCCGGACGATTTTGTCGCCATTGCCGCTACCCTGGACCGTGCCGCGGCCGCGATGGGCGTCAATTTTCTGGGCGGTTTTTCGGCACTGGTGCACAAGGGCGCAACGCCCGGCGATGCGGCGCTGATGGCGTCGATTCCGCAGGCACTGGCGACCACCGAACGGGTCTGCTCGTCGGTCAACATCGGCTCGACCAAGGCCGGCATCAACATGGATGCGGTGGCCGAAATGGGGCGCGTGATCAAGGCTGCCGCGCAGGCGACCGCGAGCACCCATGGCCTCGGCGCCGCCAAGCTGGTGGTGTTCTGCAATGCGGTCGAGGACAACCCCTTCATGGCCGGCGCCTTTCACGGCATTGGCGAGCCCGATTGCGTGATCAACGTCGGCGTCTCCGGCCCCGGCGTGGTGCTGCGCGCGGTGGAAGCCGCGCCCGACGCCGATTTCGGCGAGATCGCGTCGATCATCAAGCGCACCGCCTTCAAGATCACGCGCATGGGCGAGCTGGTCGGGCGCGCAGCCTCCGAGCGCCTCGGCGTGCCGTTCGGTATCGTCGATTTGTCGCTGGCGCCGACGCCGGCGCAGGGCGATTCGGTGGCGCGCATCCTCGAAGCGATGGGGCTGGAACGCGTCGGCACGCACGGCTCGACGGCGGCATTGGCATTACTCAACGATGCGGTCAAAAAGGGCGGCGCGATGGCGTCGAGCCACGTGGGTGGCTTGTCGGGCGCTTTTATCCCGGTGTCCGAAGACATCGGCATGATCGAAGCCGCCGCGATGGGTGCGATTACTTTCGACAAGCTCGAGGCGATGACGGCAGTGTGCTCGGTGGGCCTCGACATGATCGCGATTCCAGGCGACACGCCCGCAGAAACGATTGCCGCAATGATCGCCGACGAAGCCGCGATCGGCATGATCAACCGCAAGACCACGGCGGTGCGCCTGATCCCGGCGCCGGGCACCAAGGTCGGCGACTGGGTCGAGTTCGGTGGCCTGCTCGGACGCGCGCCGGTAATGCCGGTCAACCTGCATGCCAGCACCGGGTTCATTGCACGCGGCGGACGGATTCCGGCGCCCATACAAGCGCTCAACAACTGAGCGTTTGTATCCCGAGCCTGTATCCTGAATCGTCAAGCGCTCAATAACTGGGCGTCTTATTCGCCGAGGTATGCAGCGCGTACTTTCGGGTCGGACAGCAGGGCTTTCGATTCCCCGGACAGCGTGATGATGCCGCTCTCCATCACATAGGCACGTTGCGTGGTCTCCAGCGCCAGCCGTGCATTCTGCTCGACCAGCAAAATGGTCACACCGCCGCGCGCGATTTCACCAATGGTCTCGAAGATGCGCTTCACGATCAGCGGCGCCAAACCCATACTCGGTTCGTCGAGCAGCAACAGCCTGGGGCGCGTCATGATGGCGCGGCCGATCGCGAGCATCTGCTGTTCACCCCCTGATAAGGTGCCGCCAGTCTGGGCACTGCGCTCCCTGAGGCGCGGGAACAGCTCGAACACGCGCGCGAGGTCGGCACCGACGCCGGCATCGTTGCGCACATAGGCGCCCATTGCGAGGTTTTCAGTCACGCTCAGTTTCGGAAATATGCCGCGGCCTTCGGGCACCAGCACCAACCCGGCGCGCGCGAGCCGATGGGGTGCCGTGCCGCCGATCGGTCTGCCGTCAAACCGGATCGCCTCCCGAGGGGCGGCCAGCATCCCGGCAATCGCCTTGAGCGTAGTCGTCTTGCCGGCGCCGTTGGCGCCGATCAGCGCCACGACTTCACCCTCGCCGACATTGAGGGTGATGCCCTTGACTGCCTGGATGCCGCCATAGGCGACGTGGAGGCTGGCGAGTTCGAGCAGCGCGGTCATGCAGCCGCCCTCCCGGGTTCGTCGGCCTGGCCGGTGCCCAGGTAGGCGTCGATCACCGCCGGGTCCTTGCGCACCTCGGCGGGCGTGCCTTCAGAGATCCTGCGGCCGTAGTCCAACACCAGGATGCGATCGCACAGCGACATGACAAATTTCATGTCGTGCTCGATCAGCAGCACCGTGATGCCCTGGGCGCGAATCGCGCGGATCAATTGCGCCAGGTCACGGGTTTCGGAGGCATTCATGCCGGCGGCAGGTTCGTCGAGCGCGAGCAATTGTGGGTCGGTGGCGAGCGCCCGGGCAATTTCGAGGCGGCGCTGTTCGCCGTAGGGCAGGGAGCGCGCCACGTCGTTGGCGCGATGCGCGAGGCCGACAAAGGCAAGCAGCTCGCGCGCGCGCGCTTCGATCGCGGCTTCCTCGCGGCGTTGCGAAGGCAGGCGCAGGATCGCCGCGAACACGCCGGCGCGGGTGCGCGCGTGGCGCCCGATCATCACGTTTTCAAGCACCGAGAGGTTGGCGAACAGGCGGATGTTCTGGAAGGTGCGGGCAACGCCCGCCACCAGGGCCGCATCCGGCGTCTGCGCTTGCAGCGGCGCGCCGTTCAGTTCGATGCTGCCGCTGTCGCGCGAATAGAGTCCGGTGAGCACATTGAAGAAGGTGGTCTTGCCGGCGCCATTGGGGCCGATCAGGCCGTAGATATCGCCGCGCCGGATCGCAATCGACACGTCCTGCAGCGCCTGGATGCCGCCAAACGACTTGGCAACGCCGCTTGCGGTCAGAACCAGCTCGGTCATGCGCGGCCTTCATCGAGCTCGCGGCGCCGCACTGCCGACGGCAGCAGCCCGGCCGGCCGATACAGCATCACCAGCACCAGCGCGAGGCCGAACAGCAGCATGCGGATCACCTCGGGCTCGATCAGCATTTTGCCGAACAGCGTTTTTTGCAACGGCTCGACGGTATAGCGCAACAGTTCGGGCACGAACGACAGCAGCAGGGCGCCGACGATCACGCCGCGGATGTTGCCCATGCCGCCCAGCACCACCATAGCCAGCACCATCACCGATTCGGTCAGGCCGAAGCTCTCCGGGCTCACGAAGCCCTGGATCGAGGCGAACAGGCCGCCCGAGAGGCCGCCGAACGAGGCACCCATCGCGAATGCAAGCAGTTTGACGCGCGTCGTATTGATGCCCATCGCGCGCGCGGCGACTTCGTCTTCGCGAATCGCCTCCCAGGCGCGGCCGATGCGTGAATCCTGCAGGCGCAGGTTGATCACGATCACCGCCATCAGCACCAGCAGTAACAGGTAGTAGTACTTGATCGGCCCGCTGAAGGTCAGGCCCAGCCAGGTTTCGCTGTTGCCCAGGTCGATGCCGCCGATGCGGATCGGGTCGATGCGCGCGATTCCCTGCGGGCCGTTGGTGATGTTGACCGGGCGCGACAGGTTGTTGAGGAAAATGCGGATGATCTCGCCGAAGCCGAGCGTGACGATCGCGAGGTAATCGCCGCGCAGTTTGAGCGTGGGCGCGCCGAGCAGTACGCCGAAACCGCATGCCACCAGGGCGCCGAGCGGCAGGATCACCCAGAACGGCAGGTGCAGGTTGAAGTGCGGCGAGGCGAGCAGGGCGTAGACGTAGGCGCCGACGGCGTAAAAGGCGATGTAACCGAGATCAAGCAACCCGGCGAAGCCAACCACGATGTTGAGTCCGAGCGAGAGCAGGATGAACAGCATCGCGACGTTGAGGATGCGCACCCAGGCGGTGCCGACCGATGCCAGGGCGAACGGCAGCAACAGCAGGGCGATGGCGACCAGGGCGCCGCCGATCCACGCCGCCTTCGGATGCCGGCGCAGGCGCTCGATCATCGGCAGTTCAGGCACGATCGCCGCTCCGTTCGCCCATCAGGCCCTGTGGGCGGAACACCAGCACCGCGATCAGCACAATGAAGGCGAATACGTCCTGATAATTGCTGCCGAACCAGTTGTTGGTGAAGTCGCCGATGTAGCCGGCGCCGAGGGCCTCGACCAGGCCCAGCAAAATGCCGCCGAGCATCGCGCCTGGCAGGTTGCCGATGCCGCCCAGCACCGCCGCGCAAAACGCCTTGAGACCCAGCAGCGAGCCCATCGAGTAATGGGCGATGCCATAGTAGCTGCCGATCATCACGCCGGCCACCGCCGCGAGGGCCGCGCCGATGGCGAAGGTGAGGGCGATCACGTGGTTCACGTCAACCCCCATCAGCCCGGCCACATCCGGGCGCTGCGAGGTGGCGCGCATCGCCGTGCCCAGCTTGGTGCGGTAGACGATCAGCGACAACCCGGCCATCATCGCGATGGAAAGCGAAATGATGCCGATCTGCACCGCGGTGATGGTGGCGCCGCCGATGTCGAAGTTGATCGCAGGCAGGATTTGCGGAAACGCCAGCGGGTTGCGGCTCCATACCAGCATCGCCAGGTGCTGCAGGATGATCGACATGCCGATTGCGGTGATCAGCGGCGCCAGGCGCGGCGCGTTGCGCAGCGGCTTGTAGGCGAAACGGTCCAGCAGCAGCCCGAGCAGCACGCAGACCGGCACCGCGCAGGCGACGCCGGCGAGCACGATCAACACCGGCGGCAAGCCGCTCTTGGCGAGCAGGCTGATCACCGTGAAGGCGACCATTGCGCCGATCATCACCACCTCGCCGTGGGCGAAATTGATCAGCTGGATGATGCCGTACACCATGGTGTAGCCGAGCGCGACGATCGCATACACGCAGCCGAGCGTCAGGCCGTTGATGACCTGCTGGATGAAGATGTCCATTCAGCCGACACCCGTTATGCGCGTGGGGCACCAAAAGAAAACGGCACCGGGGAGAGTCTCCATGGGTGCCGTTTTCGGATTGCTGCGGAGTCGGAGGCTTACTTCTTCGCTTCTTCCTTCTTG
>CANJDH010000154.1 GCA_947473125.1 Burkholderiales bacterium | reverse complement strand
CCAGGTGCGGTCGATGGTATGGACCCGGGACAGGTCCGGGTGCAGGGTGAGCATGTCCTGCGTGTCGGCGTAGACCAGTGCATCGATCTCGATGTGCGGGGCACGCGACTTGAGCACGTGAAACAGCGGCGATGTGAGCAGCACGTCGCCATGGTGGCGCAGCTTGACGACCAGCGCACGCTTGACCTGCGACAGGTCGACGGCATCGGGCGCCATCAATACACCACGGTCACGCCTTGCGGCGTGAGCCAGTCGCGCAGGCCTTGCAGCAGCTCCTCGCGCGGCGTGATGCGCCATTCGTCCGGCAGCGGCAGGGCGCAGCGCGCACTGCCGTTGTCGTATTCCACCACCACCGGGCAGGTGCCGTTCTTGTGCGGCGCGAGCAGTTCGAGCAGCTTGCGCGTATCGGCCTGGCCGTTCATCGACAGCTTGAGCGAGCGCGCGTAGGCGCGGCGCAGGTCGGCGAGGCCGAAGATCTTCTCGGCGCCGACGCGCATGCCGCCGGAAAACTGGTCTTCGCGCGCCTTGCCCGAGATCACCAGCAGTTCATCCGGTTTGAGCAGCTCGCGATGCTGCTCGTAGAGCTCATTGAACACCGTGAGCTCGAGCTTGGCGGTGCCGTCGTCGAGCTCGACGATGATCAGCTTGCCGCGCCGCGTCATCGCGGTGCGGAACTGCGACACGATGCCGGCGAGCAACTGCGGTTCGTTGCGTGGCTGCACGTCGACCAGGCGTGTCTTGGCGATTTGCCGCACCTCGGCGGCATAGGCATCGAACAGGTGCCCCGAGAGGTACAGTCCGAGGGCCAGTTTTTCGTTGAGCAGCTTGTCGCGTGCGCTCCAGCGCAAAGTGCGGATCAGTTCCGGTTTGTGCGCGTGCGCGTCGGCGTCGGTATCCGACGCGCCGCCGAACAGGCCGCCTTGCGAGGCATTCTGCTCGGCCTGGTCGGCCGCCTCGATGGCCAGGCCGACGCTGGCGAACAGCGCTGCGCGGTCCGGGTCGAGCGCATCGAACGCGCCGGCGCGCACCATCGCCTCGACGGCGCGCTTGTTGACCACGCGCCGGTCGATGCGCGCGCAAAAATCGAACAGGTCGGTAAACGGTGCCCTGGCGCGCGCGGCGATGATGTTTTCGACCGCACCGGCGCCGCTGCCCTTGACCCCGCCGAGCCCGTAGAGCAGGCTGCGCGACCGGCCGGCAAACTCCGCCCCCGCCTTGTCAGTTGCCTGCAGCGGCTCGAAACGGTAGCCCGAGGTGTTGATGTCGGGCGGCAGGATCGTGATGCCGTTTTCCTTGGCGTCCTGCACCAGGATCTGCACCTTGTCGGTGTCGTCCATCATCGCCGACATGTTGGCCGCGTAAAACTCGGCCGGGAAATGCGCCTTGAGATAAGCGGTGTGATACGCCAGCAGCGCGTAGGCGGCGGCGTGCGACTTGTTGAAGCCGTAGCCGGCAAACTTTTCCATCAAGTCGAAAATCTCGTCGGCGGTATCGGCAGCGACGCCGCCCTTGGCCGCGCCCTCGCGGAAGATCTGGCGCTGCTCGGCCATCTCTTCGGCCTTCTTCTTGCCCATCGCGCGGCGCAGCAGGTCGGCGCCGCCCAGCGAGTAGCCGCCGATCACTTGGGCGGTCTGCATCACCTGCTCCTGGTAAACCATGATGCCGTAGGTCTCGTCCATCAGCGGCGCCATGCGCTCGTCGAGGTAACCCCACGAGCGCTTGCCGGTGCGCGCCAGCGTGTGCTTGCGCTCGATGAAGTCGGGGATCAGGTCCATCGGGCCCGGGCGATACAGGGCGACGAGTGCAATGATGTCTTCAAACCGGTCTGGCCGCGCGCCGATCAGCATGTCGCGCATGCCGCGGCTTTCAAACTGGAACACCGCGACTGTGTTGGCCTTCTTGAACACGTCGTAGGCGCCGGCGTCGGCGAGCGGCAGCAGGGCACAACTGAAGTCGGGCAGTTCCGGGTGCAGCCTGCGGATGAATTTTTCCGCGTGGTCGAGGATGGTCAGCGTGGTCAGGCCGAGAAAGTCGAACTTCACCAGGCCGATGGCTTCGACGTCGTCTTTGTCGAACTGGCTCACCGCGCCGCTGCTGGCGTCGCCCGAGCCTTGCGAATACAGGGGGCAGAAATCGGTCAGCTTGCCCGGCGCAATCAGTACGCCGCCGGCATGTTTGCCGACCGAGCGCGTCAGGCCCTCGACCTGCTCGGCGAGCGACAGCAGCTCCTGCACTTCTTCTTCCTTCTTTTCCCGCTCTTTGAGGAGCGGCTCCATTTCGCGCGCCATCTGGATCGTGATCAGCTTGCCCGGCGCAAACGGGATCAGCTTGGCGATGCCGTCGCAAAAGTTGTAGCCCAGGTCGAGCACGCGGCCGATATCACGCACCGCGGCCTTGGCCGCCATGGTGCCGAAGGTGGCGATCTGCGACACGCTTTCTTCACCGTATTTCTGCTTGACGTACTGGATCACCTTGTCGCGGCCGTTTTCGCAGAAGTCGATGTCGAAGTCGGGCATTGAAACGCGCTCGGGGTTCAGGAACCTTTCGAACAGCAGGTTGTAGGCGAGCGGATCAAGATCGGTAATCCCCAGCGAATACGCCACCAGCGAGCCGGCACCCGAGCCGCGCCCCGGGCCGACCGGCACGCCGTTGTTCTTGCCCCAGTTGATGAAATCGGCCACGATCAAAAAGTAGCCGGGGAAACCCATCTTGCAGATGGTGTTGATCTCGAATTCAAGGCGCTCGGCATAACGCGGCCGCGCCGCATCGCGCGTTGCCGCATCCGGATACAACTGCAGGAGGCGCGTTTCGAGTCGTTCGCGCGAGAGTTGCGCGAGGTAGCCGTCCACACCGACGCCGTCGGGCGTGGGGAAGTTCGGCAGGTAGGCCTTGCCCAGCGTCAGCGAGAGGTTGCAGCGCCGGGCCACCTCGACCGCGTTTTCCACCGCGGCGGGGAAATCGGCAAACAGCGCCACCATCTCGGCCTGGGTCTTGAAAAACTGCTCGGGCGAATAATGCTTGGGGCGGCGCGTGTCGCCAAGCATGAAGCCCTCGGCCACGCAGACGCGCGCTTCATGGGCGCGAAATTCGCTGGCATCAAGAAACTCGATCGCGTGGGTCGCCACCACCGGCAGTTTTGCCTTGGCCGCCACTGCAACAATGCGGCGCAATTGCTGCTCGATGTGGTTGGCCGAGGTCGACGAGCGGTCGCGCTGCACCTCGATGTAAAAGCGGTTCGGGAACATGCCGGCCCATTCGTGGGCCAGCAGTTCGGCGCTGTCCGGCTTGCCGGCGTCGAGCGCCTGGGCGATCTCGCCGGCGCCGGGGCCGACCAGCAGGCCAGACAGGGCGATCAGGCCGGCAGTTCCCTGTTCCTTGAGCCACGCCTTGTCGATCTCGGCGCGGCCGCGATGCTGGTTGGTCAGCCAGGCGCGCGACAGCAGGCGGCACAGCAGCAGGTAGCCGGTGTTCGAGGTGACCAGCAGTAGCACGCGCGACGGCTTGTCGCGGTCGGTATGGTTGGTGATCCAGGCATCGACGCCGATCACCGGCTTGACCCCAGCCGAGCGCGCCGCCTTGTAAAACTTGACCATGCCGAACAGGTTGGACAGGTCGGTCAGCGCCAGCGCACCCATGCCGTCCTTGGCAGCCTTGGCCACCGCGCCGTCGACACGCGTGAGCCCGTCGGTGATCGAATATTCCGAGTGCAGGCGCAGGTGGACGAAGCGGGGTTGCGGCATGGCCGGATTTTACTCTGCGCGCGGCGCGGCCCGCACGCTTGCAAGCTGTCGTATCCTGCGTCTTTCCGTTTGATGTCGACGCCGCATGTTCCCGCCGAAACTGCTTGTTGCCGCACTCCTGATTACCATCGCTTCAGCCGCTGGCGCCCAAGCCTACCCGAGCCGCGCCATCAAGCTGGTGGTCGGCTACTCCCCGGGCGGCGGGGTCGACATCAATGCGCGCCTGCTCGCCGGCAAGCTCTCCGAACTGCTCGGCCAGCAGGTGGTGGTGGAGAACAAGCCCGGCGCCGGCACCAATATCGCCAACGAGTTTGTCGCCAAGTCGGCCGCCGACGGCTACACCCTGCTGATCAACACCTCGGCAGTGACGATCAACATGTCGCTGTTCAAGAACGTGCGCTACAACGCCATCCGGGACTTTGCTCCCATCGGGGTGTTTTCCGCCAGCCAGAACATCATGGTGGTCAACGCCGCCAGGCCGTACCGGACCGCACTGGATGTGGTGAACGCCGCGCGCGCCAAGCCCGGTGCGCTCACTTACGCGTCGGCCGGGCCGGGCAGCACCCAGCACCTGACCGGCGAACTGTTCAAGCTGCAGACCAAAACCGACATGCTGCATATTCCCTACAAGGGCAGCGCCCCTGCGCTCACCGCCTTGATGGCGGGCGAGGTTGATATGGTGTTCATCAATGTGCCGGCGATTTTGCAGCATGTCAAATCGGGGCGATTGCGTCCCGTGGCTGCGGCCGGTGCCGGGCGCTCGGAAATCATGCCCGAGGTGCCGACGTTGAAAGAAACCGGTATCAACGTCGAGATGGCGCTTTGGTACGGCGTGCTTGCTCCGACGGGAACGCCCAAGGAAATTGTCGCCACGCTGTCGGCGGCAGTCGCCAGGGCGGCGCGCTCGCCGGATGTAAAGCAGAAATTGCTCGAGCAGGGCGCCGAACCGGTCGGCAATACGTCGGAAGAGTTTGGTGCAATGCTCAAGGACGAAGTGCTGAAGTGGCGCGAGGTGGTGCATGCGGCCGGGATCAAGCCGGAGTAGATGCCGCCATGACCGCTGGCACGCTGACACCTGACTCGATTGCGCGCGTTGCCGTGATGGGCGGTGGCGCAGTCGGCTGCTACTTTGGCGGCATGCTTGCGCGCGCCGGCGCGACGGTGACGCTGATCGGGCGTCCGGCGCACGTGGAGGCGATCAACCGCGACGGCCTGTGGTTCGAAGGCCTGCAATTCCAGGAGGCGGTGCCGATGCAAGCGTCGACCGATGTCGCCGCCGCCGTGGGTGCCGACCTGGTGCTGATGTGCGTGAAGACACCGGATACCGAAGCGGCGACGCGCGAGATCGCGCCGCATCTCGCGCCCGATGCAATCGTGCTGAGTCTGCAGAACGGCGTGGAGAACGCAGAATTGATTCGCCGCCAGTGCCGCAATCCGGTGGCTGCCGCCGTGGTCTATGTCGCCTGCGCGATGAGCGGGCCGGGGCGGCTCAAACACACCGGACGCGGCGACCTGGTGATCGGCGGCGAGGTCGCGCCGGCGCGCCTGCGGGTGCTGGCCAAAGCGTTCGAACGGGCATCCGTGCCGTGCAAGTTCACCGACAACATCGAAGGCGAGTTGTGGGGCAAGCTGCTGATCAACTGTGCCTACAACGCCCTGTCGGCACTGGGCCGGGCGCGCTATCACCGGCTTGTGGCGGTGGCCGAGTCGCGCGCGCTGATGCAGGACGTGATCGCCGAAGTCCTGGCGGTGGCGCAGGCCTCGGGCGTCAGCATGCCTCCCGGTGACTGGATCGATATTGGCATCGAGCTGGCGGCGGCCATGCCGCAATCGACATCGTCAACGGCGCAGGACCTGGCGCGCGGCAAGAAGACCGAAATCGACCACCTCAACGGCCTGATCGTGCGGCGCGGCGCGGAGCTTGGCGTGGAAGTGCCGCTCAATCGCGCGCTGCATGCGTTGACCAAGCTGTTGGAAGACTCCGTCGTCGGGCAGAAGGCCTGACAGGCGCTCCCACCAAGGGTTTTCGGAGCATTGCCATGAAAAGCCGCACCCACCAAGGCTTTGCGGCCGAGGGCCCGGGTGCGTATGGCGCTGGCTATTTTTTTGCGACTTTTTTCGCGGCCTTCTTCACGGCCTTTTTGACGGGCTTGGGTTTCTTTGCCGCGGCGGCCACGAGCGGCGGCCCGTCCAGCGTCTTGAAATTGGCCGGCGCCACCACTTCAAGCAATTCCATGTTCTTGGAATGGGCCCATTCGCGATGCAGGATGTTCGGCGGCTGCACGAAGCAGTCGCCGGCCTTGACGGTGATCACGCCGACACCCTCGTATTCAAACTTGAGCCAACCCTTGAGCACGTAGACGAACTGCAGGTTGCAGGCATGGCTGTGCCAGGCGCCGTGCGGGGCTTTTTCCGGCAGCGCCTTGATCACGTGGGCCACCACCTTGCCTTTGGATGACTTTTCGATGCCCAGGTCGCGGTATTCAAAGTAGGCGCGCAGGCCGCGGCGCTTGAAGCCGCCGGCCGCAGCGCGGCTGATGGTGTAGGCGCGGGCGCGCTCCTTGGCGAGGCTGGTGAGGGGTTTTCCGGTGGCGCTGCTGATGGCCATGTGTATCTCCTGAGGGGCAAGTGGTGAAAGCATTGTAGACCGGCGATGCCTTCAGGAAATGGCGCGATCTGCCGTTAAGCAGGCAGGGCCAATGTCTTTTTTCCATTTCGCCGGGTGTTTTGCGACGCCCGTATTGCCATGCGCGTACTGCTGCTCTGCCTCATGATGTGCCTGGCGTCGAACGCCACCGCAGGCAACAAGGAGACCGTTTGCGTGCGCCAGTACGGCTTGCGCGGCTGGGACCGGCCCTCGGCCTACGAGGCCACCGTGACGCGCGGGCTGGAGCTTAACAAGGCCACCCGCTCAAGCCGCTACGAGCCGCTCGCGACCTACGTGGTGTTTTTTTACGATGCCGACCGGGTGCATGTGCTTGAACTCGGCCTGCCAAACCTGATGCGCGTCGACCAGGCCGCCAAAGACGAATATGGGCGGCAATGGAAGGTATCGAACGCACGTTCGTGCGTGTAGCCTCGTAATCCCCTGTTGGCCGGTTGCGGGAGCGCCGAAGCCGACGCCGTGCCTCCCGGTTGTGTGTCTCAAGCTCT
>CANJDH010000153.1 GCA_947473125.1 Burkholderiales bacterium | reverse complement strand
CTTCTCGGCGCGCGGCGATTGCGGAATCTCGATCACGGGGGGCTCGATGCGAATTGCGACATGTTCGTCAAACAGGTCGCGCCGCTCCTCTTCCACGATCAGCTCGCGCTTTTCAAGCGCCACCGTCCCCACCTGCCGGTCGCGGCGCTCTTCGAGCTTGAACTTGACGAAATTGAAAACGAATTCACAGCCTGCCCCGACGCGTTCGGTAGCCACCAGCCAGGAGACGCCGGTAAACAGGGATAGTCCTACCGCAGCCCCCAACAGAAGCACCAGGGTAGCTCCGGTAAAGCCCAGATAGGTCTCGGCGATACGGCCCGCCAGGTCTCCCAGCATGCCTCCTGGAAACAGCGGCAACTGTGCTTTCAAGCTATGCAGGCGCAGCGATTCGAGCGATGCGCTGGAACAGAGCAACAGTGCGAATCCGCCAAAAATGGCAAATAGCGAACGACGATCCAGTACCGTGGCTTCGGCGTCTGCGCCTCCACCCAAGCGCTTGTAGCCGGCGATCACGAGGTAGCCCAGCAACGCAACCAACCACCACGCGGACAGCCCAAAAAGATACAGCAGTACATCCGAGATGACGGCGCCGATGCGTCCACCACTGTTTTGCGTCAGCATATCCGCCGTGCTGTGCGACCAAGCCGGATCGCCACGATGGTAGGTGGCCAGGATCAGCGCCAGATACAAGGCCAATGTCACGAATACCAGCCAGCGCGACTCGCGCAATAAGCGCGACAGGCGTGAAGTCTGTGCCACAGAGTCGGAATTCATGGATGCCATGCAAGAATTATAGGGCCGACTCCACAAACAAAAATCCCCGCACTGAGCGGGGATACGTGGCTAGCTCAACCGTGTACACCAGATCAGGGCGTACACGCGATGGCTTTTTGAACACCGCCCCCTGAAATATTCTGAAAAAATGAGGCCGCAGGGGTAAAGATCGGCAATCCTGGGTCGCCAGGGAGAGTCAGCGGGCGTGAATTGAAATTGGCAATCTGGCCAAATTGCCCTGCCCGGAAGCTATTCTCGCCACCGCCATTGCGGACCAATACTTCACCATCAGATACACCCACATAGACTGCGGGAGTCAAGCAGTCGTCGCCAGCGCAGTCACTTTGTGCCTGCGCCAGTTTTTCACCTACCAGGGCAAAGGGATTGCGCGCATTGTTGGTCAGTACGCGATCAAGGTTGACCCAGGCATTGAATTTCTCGGGGTCTGACGATGCTTCGGGAAAGTCAAACGAGGTGCCGGTGTCTGCGCGTGCATATTCGCTGCCGCCGAGGCTGCTCACACGGGTAGCCGCGCGTTTCACACAGGCCGATGAGATGCAGTCATCCACCGTGAACGTCGTACCACGAATGCCGATGGTGGCCGTTGCCGTACCCAACCGGAGCGCGTCCTGGTTGCCGCGCTTGCCTACCAGCCCGGTGATCATGCGCAGGCCGCCCTTGAGCAGGCTAAGCGTGGAAGAGTCCTTGGCTGGCTGCGTCTCGTCGAACGCGAAATCCTCAATCTTGATACGCGTGTTGGGCTTGAGCGTCATCACGGCACCATCACTAAACTTTACTTGTGCGTAGCTATCGCGCTCGGTATTCAAGGTATCGCCTTTGCCGACTGCCGACTGGCGCGCAAGCACACGAGTGGAACCATCCGCTTTTTGCACGGAAATCGTGCCGGATAGTTGTTGTACCGTGCCATTCGCCAAAACGGTCGTCGCCACCAGGGTCAGTGCTGCGGCCAAGGGCCTGAAACCGAACCGAGTCATATTATTCATCTTCACTCCAGAGATCAATCGAACTACGACACCCTCATACTAGGGAAAAGCTGAATAAGTCCCTGATCTGCGGGCTACCGCACGACAGTATTTAACGAAATCAGGGTGTTGCAAGAGCGGTGTTCCTTCCCTGCGGACTTATTCAGCTCTTCCTTAAAGATGCGTCGACAGCCGTTCGCGCAGCAGCGTCGAGCCGTCGTCGCGGGTCTCGATGTAGCCCCCGACTTCGAGGCCTTTCATGACCCGGCTGACCATTTCCCGCGACGCGCCGATCATCTTGGCGATATCCTGGCGCGGCAGCTTGTTCTTGACGATTTTCTGACCGTTGATGTCTTCGGAATTCTCGATCAGCACCCGCGCTACGCGACCATAAACGTCGAGCAGCGCCAGGCTTTCGATCTTGCGGTCGGCTTCGCGCAGGCGCTTGACCAGGCCGCGCATGATCACCATGGCGAGGTCGAAATTGTCCTTGAGCAAGGCGTTGAAATCATCCTTGGTGATGACGACAAATTCGCACGGTTCGGTGGTCACCACCGAGGCGGCGCGCGGTTCGTCGTCCATCAGGCCCATCTCGCCGAAAAACTCGCCGGGGCCGAGGGCCGCGAGGATCACCTCTTTGCCTTCGTCGTCGGCCATTTGCACCTTGGTGCGGCCGCTCAAGATGATGTAGAGGCTGTCGGTGGGGTCGCCGGCCTGCATCACGGTACGGTTTTTCGGGAACGAGCGGCGCGTCATCACCCCGGCAAGCCGGCTCACCTGGGCTTCATCGAGCACGGCAAACAGGGGCACGTTGCGCAACATGCCCGGGTGAATGTGAGGTTGCAGCATAATGTTTTGCTCCGAGCGCCGGTTAGCGTGGCAGGGGTCTAAAGCAGATAGAGGAGCGAACCGTGCATACGGAAATTGCGTGACACGGTGGGGCGATCGGTATCGCCGCTGTGGGCCGGACGGTTGGCCCAGGCGGCGTCCAGCTTGATGCTCAAATTGCTCCCTTGCGTGAAGCGCAAGCCGAGACCACCGCTGGATGCGCTGACACGCTCGGTTTCTGTGGCCTGCTGCCCGTTGCGCACCAGGTGGCCGTAATCGTGAAACACCAGCACGCGCAATTTCGATTCATTGCCGAATTTGAGGAACGACGCAATGTCCGGGGTGTACACCTCGAAATTGGCAAACGAACCCCAGTCATTGGAGAATTGACGCTCGACAAAACCGCGCACCGAGTTGGCCCCGCCAATGCCGAACTGTTCTGGCGCAATCAGGCGATCCTTGGTGGCTTGGCCGACGAGGTTGAAGCGCGCCTGCCAATCGTTGGCAAACGATCGATAGTGGCTAAACCCGTAGCGCAGCAGTGTGTACCCGGGCCGCCCGCCCGCACGGGCGCCGGTACCGGTTGCCGTGGTCCCCGCCTCCCACTGCCCGCTGCCGCCGTTGCCGCCTCCGGGCAGGTTTTGCGAATAGCCTACGTAACCCGTGGTTTCGGCAGCTGCTTGACGCAAAGTGCCCGAGTAGGTCAAGCTGATCGGCTTGACAGTGATGTCGGGCACGATGGCATTGCCGCCACCCAGCGGCACGACGCTGTTGCCATAGGCGCGAAAATCGAAGGCGTAAATGAGCCGGTGGTCGTATTCGCCGATGCGCGCGAGGTTTTGCGTCCAGCGCAAGCCGAACACCGAGCCGCGCCCGGATACGGTGAAGATGTTCTGCACCGCGCCCGAATTGACATTCGAATAACCGGCAGATATGTCGAGCATGTTGCCCGATTCGTAGAACGGAATCCGGTAAGAGGCACCGATGATCAGCACATCCTTGCTGATACCGGCGCGAAAATCGCGATTCTCCTGCGGAGAGGTGACCACCTGGCCCGACAGGACATGGTCGCGCCCGAGCACGTTTGCGTGGGTCGCCCCAAGACTATGGCGAAAGTTTCCCGCCGAACCGCGCCCGGTGACGTCAGTGCCGGTGTTGTCGAAGGCGTAATTGAACTTTGCGACCGAATCTTCTGTCACCTTGACGACTGCGTCGATCTCGCCATCGTTGCTCCCGGCACGCAACAGCACCGTCGTTGCCTTGCCCGGGCTCTCGTTGGCAAGGCGCAGGTTGGCGGCAATCACGTTGCTGTTGGGTGACACACCTACCGCCACGGCCGGCAGGCTCGCCAAAACGTTGGCCTCCGTGTACTCCTGGTTGCCCTCCACAACCACCCGCGCAATGCGCGGCTCGACCACCTTGAACTCGATCGTGCCATCTTCGAGGTCCTGCTCGGGGAGCAGCACCTGCACCGAACCGTAGCCCGCAGACACAAACAGCTTTTCAATCGCCTCGAGCGCTTGCTGGACGTCGCCAAAGCTCTTGTTCAGGCCCAGGTACGGACGCAGCAAGGGAGTGAAGCGTTCTTTCGGGATCAGCGTCGAGCCCTGTATGTCAAAGGCACGAATCTCGAAGGTCGGTCCGCCGGACGCCGCCGGTGCCGCGGGAGCTGCCGCCGGTGCCGGCTTGGTCTGTAACTGCGGTGTCCCCGGCACGGCGGGCACCGAGGCGCCGCCGGCGCCGGGAGCTTGCGCAATGATGAAGCGCGGCGCGGGTGGCGGGGCTTCGACGCCGACATTGCCGAACAGTTGCGCCGACCTCACCTGCGGCGCGGCCGGCTCCATCGGTGCAGCCGCTGCGACCGGCACCGAGGCCTGCGTCGGGGCAGCAGCGCTCGCAGGCAGCACCGCAACAGGCTCGGGGGCTGCCATGGCCACCGGTGTGACCGGCGCCACCAGGGCAAGGGGGGTTGCCACGACTGCGGCCGGCTCAGGACCGACATTGCCGAACAGACGCGCGGTTTGCACCGCAGCGGAACGAATCGTGTTTAGCTGCGCGTACGCCTGCGGCACCAAGGCGGCCAAGCTGGCTGCCATGAGCGTGAGATGCATGACGGGGCGCTGGCCGAATCGGCTGCCCGGCCGTGTCTCCCGTCGAGTCTTGTACGCCATCTGAGGTATGGTTTTTGTAATCTGCCGCAGGATGCAACTTGCGCTGTGGGATAATGACGCCTGCGTTGCACAACCTTGCCGCATGAATGCTGGAGGCCGTCACTCGCGGCACCCCAGGCGCAAGACCTGCCTCAGAAGACCTGCCTCAGACCAGCCCCCCAACTGCGCTGATTATAGCGTGAACTAAGTCACATTTCACCCCAAGTCACATTTCACCCCAAGTCACATTTCACCAAGTCTTTCAACCCGTTGCGATGACCTCCCCACCTGTCAAACACGCCCGCGTCCTGATCCTCGGTTCCGGCCCGGCCGGTTATTCCGCTGCCGTTTACGCGGCACGCGCCAACCTCAAGCCGGTACTGATCACCGGCATCGAGCAGGGCGGCCAGCTTATGACCACCACCGATGTCGACAACTGGCCGGCCGACGCCATGGGGGTGCAGGGTCCGGAGCTGATGGAGCGTTTCCGCCAGCACGCCGAGCGTTTTGGTACCGAGATGCTTTTCGACCAGATCCACACCGTCAAGCTCGACTCACGGCCGTTTACACTGACCGGCGATTCTGGCACCTACACCTGCGACGCGCTGGTGATCGCGACCGGTGCTTCGGCGATGTACCTGGGCCTGCCTTCCGAAGAAAAATTCATGGGCAAGGGAGTCTCGGGTTGCGCCACCTGCGATGGTTTTTTCTACAAGAACCAGGATGTCTGCGTGGTCGGCGGCGGCAATACCGCTGTTGAGGAGGCGCTGTACCTGAGCAACATTGCACGCAAGGTCACGGTGATCCACAGGCGCGACAAGTTTCGCGCCGAAGCCATCCTGATCGACAAGTTGATGGCCAAGCAGGCCGAGGGCAAAATTGAACTGGCCTGGGAGCACACCCTCGACGAGGTGCTCGGCGACGATTCGGGCGTGACCGGCGTGCGCATCAAATCGGCCAAGGGCGGCGCCACGCGCGACATCGCCCTGACCGGCTGCTTCATCGCGATCGGCCACAAACCGAACACCGCCATTTTTGCCGGCCAGCTCGAGATGGACGCCACCGGCTACATCAAGACCCAGATGGGGCGCGACGGCATGGCCACCATGACCAGCGTGCCGGGCGTGTTCGCCGCCGGCGACGTGCAGGACCATGTGTACCGGCAGGCCGTGACCAGTGCCGGCACCGGCTGCATGGCGGCGCTTGATGCGCAGCGCTTCCTCGAAGCACAAAACGGCTGAAACCTTTGGTGGGAGCGGCTCTTAGGCCAACAGCGGCGATGCGATCGGACCTGCGCAGCCAGATCAAGGGCGTGGCAAAGCAGTTGCGCGACGCGCAGGCCGAAGCCCAGGCGGCGACGCGCGCGGCACGTGCCGCGGCACAGCGCCGGCAACGCGAGCAACAGGTGTTTGCCGACGCCACGCGCGACGTCAAGCCGCTTGACGCGCCGCAGCGCGCGGCGCGCCCGGTGCCCGCCAGCGCCCCGTTACCGGTGATGCGCCAGCGTGATGAAGCAGAGGCGCTCGCTACATCGCTTTCGGACGGCGTCGACGTCGAACTGCTGCTCGACACCGACGAGGCGCTGTCGTTCGCCCGCGACGGCATCGCCCCGAATACCTTGCGCAAGTTGCGCCGCGGCGATTGGATGATCCAGGCGCAACTCGACCTGCACGGCATGACGCGTGAAGAAGCGCGCGCAGCACTGACGCCGTTCCTGCAAGCGGCTCTCCGGCAAGGCTTGCGCTGCGTGCGCATCGTCCACGGCAAGGGGCTGGGCTCGAAGAACCGCGCGCCGGTGCTGAAGGAAAAAGTGCGCCGCTGGCTGATGCAGAGCGACCCGGTGCTGGCCTTCGTGCAGGCGCGCGCGATGGACGGCGGCGGCGGCGCTGTCATCGTGCTGCTGAAAAGCTCATGAAAACCTTACCGCTGCGTGGCTGGGCCAGTTTGGCGCTTGGCCTCCTGTGCAGCGCGGGCGCCGCCGGTGCACGGGCTGACGACGCCGGCCTGGCGGCGATCAATGCAGTACGGGTCGGCACCACCTGTGCAGCCGGCGTGGCAGTGGCGCCCCTGCCCCTCCCCTTGCTGGGCAGTGCCCAACTCGACGCAGCCGCAGCAGAGCTGGCGACAAATGCCGCGGCCGTCGGACGCCCGCTCACCGAGGTGTTGCGCAGTGCCGGCTACCGCGCCACGCGCTCGATGTACCTGCAGGTCAGCGGCGTCGCGTCGGGTGCCGCACTGGCGCGATTTATCGAACAACGCTATTGCCAGCAGATCGCGTCGCCCGAATGGACCGAAATCGGCCTGCATCAACGCATGCTCGGCACCCAGGCGCAGACCTGGCTGATACTGGCCCGTCCGCTCGCCCCGCCGGCGCCGGAGCGCGCCGCCGAGCTCGGCGCGCGCGTGCTCGAACTGATCAACCTGGCGCGCGGCGAGGCGCGCCTGTGCGGCGACAAGCCTTTCGTTGCGGCCG
>CANJDH010000152.1 GCA_947473125.1 Burkholderiales bacterium | reverse complement strand
AGGGCGCCCGGCACGCCGCTGGCGCCGCCTGCGCCGCCCGGGACTTCGCTGACCTGCATGCTGCGCACGGCGGCCTCGGCCGCGGTCTGATTCGGTTTGAACGCCTCGGAGGTCGATTCGGCTTCCGAAAAGTCGATGTCGGTCTTGACCTGGGCGCGCACGTTGCCTTCGCCGTACAGGGGCGCGAGAATATCGACGATGCGTTTGTTGTAGCTGTCTTCAATGCGTTGCACGTAGGACAACTGGTTGGCATCGAGCTGTCCGCCTTTTCCACCCTCGGACGACGGTGACAGCAGGTTGCCGCTGTCATCGACGACGCTGACGTTGCGTGGCGAAAGTTCCGGCAGGCTGCTCGATACCAGATGCATGATGCCGCTGATTTGGGCACGCTCCAGGGTTTTGCCCGGGTACAACGCGACCAGGACGGAAGCAGTCGGCTTCTGGGTGTCCTTGAGGAATACCGACTGCTTGGGCAGTGCAATGTGCACGCGGGCACCCCGTACGGCGGAAAGCGACTGGATCGATTTCGCCAATTCACCCTCGATGGCGCGCTGGTAATGCACCTGCTCCTGAAACTGGGTGATGCCGAACTTGGGGCTATCCATCAACTCGAACCCCGGGGTGCCGCCCTTGGGTAGCCCCTGGGACGCCAGCTTGAGACGGGTTTCGTGCACCATGTTGCCGGGTACCAGGATCGCGCCGCCACTTTCCGACATGCGATAGGGCACGTTCATCTGGCTCAACGCAGCGACGACCGCGCCGCCGTCCTTGTCGGCAATGCCGGTGAACAGCACCTTGAAGTCGGGCGCCTGGCTCCACAGCCATCCGGCTACCAATAGCGCGATCGAGAGGGCGCCGGCCAGCATCAGGCCGATGCGGTTGCGCATCGGCAGTTTCAGAAAAAGCGGCAAAACCGGTGCGCGGACGTTGTCAGCAGCAGAGAGTACGGCGGTGTTGGCCATGGATGCGCGGGCAGCAATGCGATATGGGGGTGAGCGCCCATTATGCGAAGCGTCTCTTCATGGCATTGCATGAATACGCTGCCTTTTGCCGTGCAATTCGGCATGCCGCAGGCCGGTGACAGTTGCTAGACTGCTTCCCTCTGCCCCTTCATTCTGGTTAACGGCAGACGGAAGGAGAGCCGTATGGACAAGATCGGCCCGGTAGGGTCAGCGTTGATGGAGCCCTTGCGTGCACTCCGCTCTCCGGGAGCGGAAGCTGTCGGGGCCGGCGGATTTGGCGCTGCGCTGGCGCGCGCGCTTGAGCAGGTTGATGGGGCGCAGCACGATGCCGGTACAAAGGCGCGCAGCTTTCAGCTCGGCGATCCTGCAGCCTCTCTCGAGGACACCATGATCTCGATGCAGAAGGCGAATATTTCCTTTCAGGCTCTTGTCCAGGTGCGCAATCGGGTTGTCAGTGCCTATCACGACATCATGAACATGCCGGTTTGAGGCTGCTGAGTGCATAGGCGTCGGCCGCAAATCCGCTCCCACCAAGGGTTTTACGGCATGTAGCGTGGTCTAGGCAAGTGCCCGGCGGGTCCGCTCAAGCTGGTTGATGTAGCGCTGGATCAGGTTCACGACCGGCCCGCCGAGGTTAAGAAACTGGCAACCGTAGTGGTAGCGCGGATTGCCCTGGCCATCGTTTGCGAAGCCGGTACCGTGGCGGATCTCCAGCGAGGTCGTGAACGAGCCGTGCCCGGGCAGTTCGATGCGGCAATTGTCGAACACCGCGCCCGGCTTGAATTCGGTGGCCGCGGGCCCCGCAATGACGCCAATCCCGCCGACCGACAAATCGCTGACCATGAAGCGTGAAATGCCGCTTTCCGGCGTCTTGATTTCGCAGTACAAGGGGCCGGCTTTCGGCGTATTGACGCGGAACGCGTCGCGCCGCTGCAGGCGCATGACCGAATCGGGCACGCGGATGCGCAGCGCCGGCTTGCCCTCGTACACGGTCATTTCGGCCAGTTGCGAATGGAACTGGATCTTGATCTGGTCGACGAACGAGACAAAGGTCATGCGCCGCGATTGCACCACCTTGGCGTTGAGGTCCTCGCGCATCGCGCCGTCGAAGACCAACTCTTCAAATTCCGGATTGAGGTGCAACAGGGTCGTCACGACGTGATCGTCTCCCTGGTTGAAGTAGAGCGTGATCAGGCAACGCCGGTCGATCACGTTCTGCAGGATCGCCAGAATCTCGCGGCGCGAATAGGTCAGGTAGGGCTCGTTCGCCGGACTATCCAGTTCAAGCTGGATAAGCATTTTCTGTGTGTTGGCCAAGGCGGTCTGGGTCTGCAGGTTCATGCGGGCTCTCCTGCGGTGGCGCCGGCGCCGGTGTGATGTTCGATGCGGTAAATCCATGCGAGCAACTCCGCGATGGCCGCATACAGTTGCGGAGGCACCTGGCGATCCAGGTCGACCTGCATCAACAGGCTAACCAGTTCCGGCGACTCGTGGACAAATACCCCGGCAGCCTGTGCACGCCGGATGATTTCCTCGGCAATCGCGCCGTGCCCTTTGGCGCGCACGCGAGGTGCGGCATAGCCCTCTTCGTAAGCGAGGGCGACGGCCGCCGGCGCGCCTGATCCGCGGCCCGGCGATTGTTCAATCAGGTTGTTCATAGACGCTGGTGCTGATCAGATTGAGACTTGCTGAGGTCATGCCATCGGTCAGGGACGGAGCGGCGCCGCGCAGGCGCCGCGCTACCGCAGGATCGGAGGTGCTCAGGGTGACGCGTACTTCCGCACCGCTGGTCTGGATCCTTGCCTCGAGTTGCCCCAGAATCGGCAGGTGCATTTTCAACACCCCCGCGCCCGGTGTGACCGGCTCCTGCGGCGCAGCATGCCCTTGCCGCGCGGCGCGTTCCGGAACGCGCAGCAGCATCTGGGCTGATTGCCCCGGCCAGATCTGGATGCTGAAGTGCATTTCGTTGCTTTCGGCGCAGCGCAACTGCGCCACCGTAACGGCCTCCGGCTTGAGCAGCAGGTTGCCGGCTTCAATGAGCGAGCCTGCCAGCCGTGCTGGCGCGGATATTGCCGCCTTCTCGGTTGGCGGCTCCGGGGAGGCTGCAGACAGATGGCCGACGGTTTGGGCGCGCGGTTCGGCCCTGATGGCTTCGAACGGGATCCGGCCCTCGACCCAATCGCGCAAATGCGATTCGTAAAACACGCCGCTGTTGCGCACGGTATGGGCAAGGGCTGTGGCGAAGCGCGCGGGCTCTGCCACGAGCGCGTCAATCGAGGCCAACGGCACGGCAGTAGCGGCAGCGCCGAGTTGTGGTGCCAGCGAAGCGAGTACCCGGGCCAGCGGCCCGAGGCTGACATGCTCTTCGGCGCCCGTCGACAGGGGCAGCACAATACCTGCCGGCGCAGGCCATCGGCCGCCGGACGCGTTGGTGACGGTCCTGGCTGCGCCGCCTTCAAGGGGTCGCGCCGATTCATGGTCGGCCAGGCCCGGATCCGGCCCGAGGTGACCGGGCTGCGTCGCAGCCCTCGATTCCCCTGCCAACAATCTGCCCGCCGAACGGTTCCTGCCGGGATCCGTGCCCTCGTCCGCCACGTGCATGATGGCGTCGATCTGCATCACCTCGCGCATCCGCAGCGCCAGTGCCGGGGCACTGGCGAGGATCGGGTCCGCGCTTGAAAACATGCCTACTGCGCCGGAGAAGGGCTGCCGTAGCTGCCGCGCACCATCCGTTCCAGTCCCGATGTACGAAGCAGCTTTTCCAGGCCGCGCAACCAGCTCTGGGTCAATTCGCGAATCTCGGCATCGTGCGACAGGATCCGTTGCAGGATGCGAATCCGCTCCCGGTTGCCGACTGGATCCAGCTTCAGCGCCGCTTCGGCCTCAAGCGACTGGAGCTGGTGAATCAGCGCCGCACACTCGCGTTCGGCCGCCACCAGGCTGTCCCAGTCGCCGCTGCGCGCCGCATCCAGCATGGTCGCGCTGGTACCGGCGATCGACTCGTAATGCGGCAGCAAAGCGAGGGAATGGTTCATCCTCTTGCTCCAGCCACTGCGCTGCGCTTTGCAGCATCGCGCGTCGCCGGCGGCGCGGCTATCTCGCCCCAGGCGCCACGGAGTTCCTTGAGCAGCTTGCGCACCTCGACCAGCGGCGCGGGATCGATGGCCAGGCTTGCGGACAGCATGCGTCGTGTCATGTAACCGTAGAGCTCGCGCAGCTGCCGGGTGATGTCGCCTCCGACTTCGTTGAGGCTCGCCGACAGTCCCTCATCGACGATGCGCACTGCACGCGATATGCTGGCCTGGCGCGCCGCCGCGTTGCCGGATTCGAAATGGGCCAGGGCCTGGGTCAGCGCGTCGATTGCGCCGTCGTAGAGCATGACGATCAACCCGGCGGGGTCGGCTCCGGCGGCTCCGGTTTCGAGTCCGATATCGCGATACGACCGGGTGGCGTGCTGATAAGCGCTGAACATGATTTCCTCACGGGAGTGGATTCGCATTGTTTTCATTAACGGCGCACTTCGAGGAATATTTACCGGCTTTGTGCCTGCATGGCGCTAATTTGCTGGGTCAGATAGGTGCTAGTCGTGTTCATGCTGCTCAACATGCTGTCGAGCGCGGTGTATTGCCTGCGCATGCCGGCCTCGAGTTGGGCGAGCCGGCCATTGAACCGGTCCTGCTGCACCTGGTTATCCTTGATGCTGCGCGTAAGTCCGTCGCTGCGGTTGGCGAACGCGCCGCTGCTGTCAAGGGCGCCTGCAATCAACCCGCTGAGCCGGCTCGCGTAGCCGCGATTGAACTCCACGGTTCCGAAGGCACCGGTGGTCGTGGTGTTCACTGCGATAGCAAGACCGCTGGTGGTTTTGAGGGTTCTTCCGGTGCCCGTGGCGGCGCTGCCGCCGATGGTACCGGCCACGTCCGCGCCAGCCGCCGCCGTGGGCGATGCACCCAGCAGATCGAGCGCGGCATTGCCGCTGGCCGACGTGACGTTCGAAGCGCTGCCGTAGGTATTCGAGCCAATCGTGAGAATGCCGGCGCTTTGGGTGACGGCGATCGACACGCCGGCATTGCGCAATGCCGCCGTACCGTTGAGGCGCGACTGCAGCTCGGCAGCGAGGCTGTCCGCAGTGTAGGTGCCCGGCGCGAGGGTCACGCTGGTGCCGATGCCGTTGACCGAAACGCCGAGCGTGTCGTTGATGCCGCCGCTGATGGTCAGATTGGCGGCGCTGCTGCCTGCCAGGTTGCCGCGCGCGGCGGCTTGGGTGACGTTGATCGCATACGATCCGCTTGCCGTCGCATCGGTGGCGCCGCTGTATTGCACGCGAGTGTCGCTCGGTACGCCGACTGCGGCAAATAGCCTTGCCATGTTCACATTGGGATCGGCGAAGCTGGCGCTGAATTTGGCCGTATCCAGAGCCAGGGAGCCATTTTGCTGGAAGCTCAGCCCGATTTGTGACAAGTTCGACGGATTGCCGGTGAGACCGGGTATCGGTGATGCGAGCGTGCTCTTGAGCGCCCCGAGCAGGCCGCGGGCCGCCGCGTCGCCCGACAGCAAACCGGCGGTTTTGGTGCTTGCATTGAAGCCGGTGAGACTGCGCACCGAAGACTGGAAGCTGTTGAACGTGGCGACCAGCGCGTCGAGCGCATTTTTGACCGTGCTCGCATCCGGCGTGACGCTGACCGAAACCGGCGTTCCCGTGGTGGTTTTCGACAGTGTCAGCGTGATCCCGGGCAATGCGTCCGCAATCGTATTCGACGATTTGGTGACACTTACCCCGTCGATGGTCAGGCTGGCGTCGACTGCTGCCGATTTTTGTTCGAGATTCTTCCCGTTGCCTACCGCTGCCGCCGGATCGTAGGCCAGTTTTGACAGACCGGCATTGTCCAGATGGTTCGCGTCATCGTCGGCCACGGTGATGCGCATGCTGTTTGCCGTTCCGGTGTCGGTGCTGCTCAAGGCCAGCCGGTATCCGCTACCGTCGTTGACGATGCTGGCCCGCACGCCGGAGCCGGCGCGATTGATGGCATCGCGCACGCCGCTCAACGAATTCTGGCCGGCGCTGATAGCCACGGAAAGCGCCGGTTTGTCGCCGTTTGCCGTGAAAATGCCGACAGCAAAGGTGCCGAGCTGAATATTGAGAGTGCCGGTTCCAATCGGGCTATCTACGCCTGAAAACGCGCCGGAGGCAAGCTTTTGCGCTAGTGCCAGCCGGGTCACTTCAATGCTGTAGCTTCCCGGGGTGGTGCCGGCAGCAGCCGTGGCACTCACGACGGCGGGATCTGAGGATGTGGTGCTGACCGCCTTGAAGGAGTCCGGCGCTTTCAATTTGGCCAGGGCATCTCCGATGGCTGAATACGAACTCTTGAGTGAGCCGAACGCGGAAATTTTGGACTGCAGCGAATTTTGCTTGGCCTGCATCGCCTGCAGGGGACGACGCTCGACCTGCATCAACTGGCTGACGATGCTGTTGACGTCGATTCCCGACGTGGAGGTTGCTGATGTGGGCGCGCTGACGGCCATGGATGACTGATGCCTCTGGATCCTAGACTTTCAGGTGGACCATCAACCCCTGCATGCGATCCAGGGCCTTGTTGATGGCGAGCATTTCCTCAGAGGGAATTTGCCGCAGGACTTTTTGGGTTTCGCTGTCAACCAGCTGGATCAGCGTACGTCCCGATGAATCGTCGCGCACAAAGCGCAGGTTCGAGGCCACCGGATGCAGAAACTGGTGCGCAGCGTCAATGGCAGCTTGTATTCTTTTTTCATCGGCAGCCGATGGGGCCGCAGGTGCAACCGCATGAAGTTGGACAGAGGCGACAGGCGCAGGTGCTCGTGCGCCTGCAGCCGGCTCGCTCACGGGCGCAGCCGCAGCGATACCGGCTGCTAGGGAGTCGATTCTCATGGAAGCGGACCTTCAGGACGTGCAATGGAAAGTGGTTCGAAAATGATTGAAGCGCTTTCCGTTGCATGCCGCAACGACCCGGCAGATTTGCCGTCAGGCAAATCTGCCGGGGGTGGTGGATCAACCGCGCAACAGAGTCATGACCGAGTTGGGCTGCTGGTTGGCTTGTGCAAGCATCGCCATGCCCGCTTGTTGCAGGATTTGCGATTTTGTCAGCGTCGCCGTTTCCGCCGCGTAGTCGGTGTCCTGGATGCGGCTGCGTGATGCACTCAGGTTTTCCGACGTGGTTTGCAGGTTTGCGACCGTTGACGAGAAGCGCGACTGCAGCGCGCCGACCGTGGCGCGTGACGTGTTCATCTGACCCAGTGCGCTGTCGATTGCCGTGATGGCGTTGGAAGCACCGGCGTAGGACGACACGTCGAGCGTGGTGAGGCCGGTGGTGGTGGCCGCGGCAGTGGCACCGGCGGCAAAGCCGGTTGCCGCCAGGCCGCCTGCGGAGCCGGCGAGGGT
>CANJDH010000151.1 GCA_947473125.1 Burkholderiales bacterium | reverse complement strand
GCAGCCATTGCCAGGCGGCAAAGGCGTCTTTCACCGCCGCCGGAAACCTGTGTTCGGGAGCCAGGCGATAGTTGAGCGACACCACGATGCAGTCGGCATGGTGCGCGAGGTAGCGCGTCAGGCCGTTGTGGGTGTCGGGCGAGCCAATCGTGAAACCGCCGCCGTGAATGTAAAACAGCACCGGCAAAGGCTCGGACCAGACCGGCTCGCGCGGGGTGTAGATGCGCGCGCTCCACGGCGACTGGTGCACCTCGTCCACCCGCCACATCGGCAGCGGCTTGAAGTCGAGCACCGGCGCCTGTTTGGCGAACATCGCGCGCGCGGCCTGCGCGGTGAGGGTGTGATACGGCGGATGCGCCGCCTTTTCGACAAAGCCGAGGATCTGTTCGATCTGCGGATCGAGGGCCATACGCAACGAGGCCCTACTTGACCAGGATACAGCGCACCCGGTGCGTATCGCTCACCGCCACCTCGACCGGATAGGCGGCACGGCACGCATCGACCGCATGCGGGCAACGCGGATGGAAGTGGCAGCCCTGCGGCGGATTCGCCGGCGACGGCAGCTCGCTGCCAACCTTGATCGCATCGATGCCCACTAGCGCACCACCGCTGGCGCTGATGCGCGGCACTGCAGAGAGCAAGGCCTGGGTATACGGATGCCTGGGTGTATTCAACACCTCTTCGGCGGTGCCGGCTTCGACAATGCGGCCCAGGTACATCACCGCGACGTCGTGCGCAAGATACTCGACCACGCCGATGTTGTGGGTGATGAACAGGTAACTGACGCCGAGGCGCTGCTGCAGGTCTTTGAGCAGGTTGAGGATCTGCGCCTGCACCGATACGTCGAGCGCGCTGGTCGGCTCGTCGCAGACGATCAGTTTCGGGTTCACCGCGAGGGCCCGTGCAATCGCGATGCGCTGGCGCTGCCCGCCGGAAAATTCGTGCGGATACTTGTAGCGGGTGTCGCCACCCAGGCCGACCTGTTCGAGCAGCTCGCTCACCCTGGCATCGCGTTCCGCCCCTGCACTGCCGATGCCGAACGAACCCATGCCTTCGGCAATGATGTCGCCGACGCGCATGCGCGGGTTGAGTGAGGCGAACGGATCCTGAAACACGATCTGGGTTGCAGCGCGGGTGCGGCGCAGGGCCTCGCCCTTGAGCGCGGTGAGCTCCTGCCCTTCAAACCTGATGGAACCGCCGGTGACCGGGATCAGTTGCAGCAGGCCCTTGCCGGCCGTGGTCTTGCCGCAGCCCGATTCGCCCACCAGAGCCAGGGTGCGCCCCGGCGCGATGTCGAACGACACGCCATCGACCGCCTTGACCTGGCCGACGGTGCGTTTGAGCACTCCCTTGCGGATCGGGAAGTGGACTTTCAATTCCCTGATGGCCAGAAAGCCTTGTGTACCAAGGGTTTCCGGACGCCTCGCCTCTGCAACCGGCTCTGGGTGCGGTTCTTCGGCAAGTGCCTGTTTCAGATACACCGGGTCAGGCCCGCCTTGTTCCAGCAGGTGGCAGCGCGCCTGGTGTCCCGCGCCAGTCTCGGTCCAGCCCGGTGCTTCGCTGCGGCAACGTGCGTGCACGACATCGCAGCGGTCGGCGAAGCGGCAGCCGGTGAATCCAACGTGCAGCGGCGGCACCAACCCCTGGATCGTGGCGAGTTTTTCACCGCGCTTGGCGGCACCCGGCAAAGACGCAAACAACTTTTTGGCGTAGGGGTGCTGCGGATCGGTGAAGAATGCCGTGCGTGGACCGACTTCAACGATCTCGGCCGCGTACATCAGGGCGACGCGATGCGCCATGCGCGCCACCACGCCCAGGTCGTGCGTGATCAGCAGGATCGCCATGCCGCGCTCGCGCTGCAACTGGTCCAGCAGGTCGAGAATCTGCGCCTGGATCGTCACGTCAAGCGCGGTGGTTGGCTCGTCGGCAATCAGCACATCAGGCTCGGCCGACAACGCCAGCGCGATCATCACGCGCTGCTTCATGCCGCCGGAGAGCTGGAACGGATACTCGGTCAGGCGGCGTTCCGGGTCGGGGATGCCGACGCGCTGCATCCATTCAAGGGCGCGTGCCTGCGCTGCGGCTCCCTGCGCAATGTTGTGGCGTTCGAGCACCTCGACAATCTGCTCGCCGCAGGTCAACACCGGATTCAGGCTGGTACCGGGTTCCTGGAAAATCATGCCGATGCGTGCGCCGCGCACGTTGCGCATGGCATATTCAGGCAGGGTCAGGATGTTCTGCGCATCGAGCCTGACGCTGCCCGATTCGATCCACGCCGCTTCGGGCAACAGGCGCATGATCGACAGCGCGGTCATCGACTTGCCGCAGCCCGATTCGCCGACGATGGCGAAGGTCTCGCCCTTGCGGATCTCGAGGTCGACACCGTCGAGCGGGCGCACCACGCCGGCGGAAGCATCAATGCAGGTGTGCAGGCCAGTGACGCGCAGGGCGATATCAGCCATCATCTTCGGTTCGGCTGGGGCGTTCATCTTGCCTTGACCCGGATCAGGTTGAGGCGCGGGCGCTTGACCACCAGGCGCGGGTCGAACGCATCGCGCACCGCGTCGGCAAACAGGTTCGCCGCCAGCACCAGGGTGAACATGAAAAAGAACGCGGCCGCCAGCGACCACCAGACCATCGGCTCGCGCGACATTTCAAGGCGCGCGGCATTGATCATGCTGCCGAAGCTGGTCATGGTCGGGTCAACACCGACACCCACGTACGACAGCACCGCCTCGGTCAGCACCATGCCGGAGAAATCCATCACCGCACTGATGATGACCAGGTGCATCACGTTGGGCAGAAGGTGGCGCACGATGATGCGAAAGCGCGATACGCCGAAGGCCTGCGCCGCCTGCACGTATTCGAGTTCGCGCAGTTTCAAGGCTTCGCCGCGCAGCAGCCGGCACAGGCCGGTCCAGCTGGTCACGCCAAGGATAAAGCACAGGGCGAGCAGACGGAAGTCGGCACGCTCGACGGCAGTCTGGAACAACTGCGGGTGGGTGTCGATGTAAACCTGCATCATCAGCACGCTGGCGGCGATCAGCAGCACCCCGGGCACCGAGTTGAGCGTGGTGTAAATGTACTGGATCAGGTCATCGACCCAGCCGCGAAAGTAGCCGGCGGTGATGCCGAGCAGCACGCCCAGCGGCAGCATCACCAGCGTCGTCAGGGTGCCGATCAGGAGGCCGGTGCGAATGCTTTTCAGAGACAGGTAGAACACGTCCTGCCCGACTTTGTCGGTGCCGAGCAGGTGATAACGGCTGCCCAGGGTCACGGCCAACGCGCCGGCAATGCAAATCGCAAGCAGCGTCAGGAGCACCGCACGCCAGGGTGTTTCGGTCTCGCCGGCCCACACCGCGCGCCAGCTCGCCGCCAGCCTGTGGTGCGGGGCAGGCTGCGCCATCGCCAGCAGGACAAAAGCCAGCGCCAGCCACACCACTGCTCCCAGCACCACACCGCGCAAGGCATTGACGCCGACATCACGGCCCCAGTCATGCACCGGGTCCTTCAGGTGCGCCCCACCGGCAACCAGGCGCGGATACTCGCGCACCTGGCGGGCGCCACCGGAACCGGGTATATCGATGGTTTCCTTGGAAAAGGCATGGGTCGCGAGCGGCGCGGAATAGGTTTTTTCGCTCTTGCCGATCATCTTGCCCAGCGCAGCGCCGGCCACCACGTCGAGTAGGCTTTTGACTTCCACCGAGTAGCGCGCCGTCGCCGAACCGGCCTTCGCTTCAAGCAGCGGCCGGTAGTGTACCGAGTCGAGCACGCCGATCAGGACAAACGGGATCAGCACCGTCGCCGAGGCGAGGCCTGCCGCGTTGCGCCGTACCCGCGCCCAAGGGGCGCGCAGATGTGCATGCCGGGCAGCCTGGCGCGCGTAGAAAATGCAGATGGCGATCAGCGCAAACAGCAGTGCGTCGCTCCAGAGCACAATTGGCGTCAATTGCATGGTTCGGCTCGCTGCGCCTATTCGAGCGTCACGCGCGGATCAACCAGCGTGTACGAAATGTCGGTCAGCACCAGGCCGATGATGTACAGCACCGCGCCGATGAACACCATGGAACGCACGATGCCGAAGTCCTGCGCGCCGATCGCCTCGATGGTATAGCTGCCCAGGCCCGGGATGCCGAAAAACGATTCGGTCAAGAGGCTCCCGGTAAACAGGCTCGGGATCACCACCACCACTCCCGTGAGGATCGGGATCATGCCGTTTTTCAACACATGCTTGAACAGCACCGTCAACTCCGACAGGCCCTTGGCGCGCGCGGTGCGCACGTAATCGCGCGCCATCTCCTCGATGAAAATGGTGCGGTACAGGCGCGTCGAGCCGCCGATGCTGGCGAACACGCCGATCGCCACCGGCAAAATCAGGAACTTGGTCGCGGAGAGGCCTTCCGCATAACCCGAGATCGGCACCAGATGCCACAGCTTGGAAAAAACGTACTGCCCGGCGATGATGAAAAACAGGCTCGACACCGACATCATCGCCACGCAATAGACCACGCCCCAGAAATCAAAGCGTGTGGCGCGGAACATCGCCATCAGCAGTGCGAAGCTGATATTGATGCCGAGGCCGACGATGAACATCGGCACCGCCAGCGCCAGGCTTGCCGGGGCGCGCGTGCGGATCTCGTAGGCAATGTCGCGGCCGTCGTCGGCACGGCCGAACTCGAAGGCGAACATGGTCACCGACTTCTCGTAGAAGATCGTGTCGGTCAGTGCTTTGGCACCCTCGGCCCTGGCGTTGAAGAACAACGGCTTGTCGTAGCCGCGCTCCGCCTTCCATTTGGCGATGGCATCCGGGGTGACGCGCTTGGCGCCCAGTTGCAGGCGCGCGATGTCGTCGGGCGTGTTGACCTTGAAGAACAGCCAGAAGGTGATGATATTGACGCCGATCAGGATCACCAGGGCATACAGAATGCGGCGCACGATGTAGGCCGTCATGCGCGCTGCCCCGGTGCGACGGCAACCGCAGCCTCGCTGCGTCTCCAGGCGCGCACGCCCAACCATGCCAACAGCGCCAGCACGATCACCAGCAATACAAAGGGCCACAGCACCGGATGGTTCCACTCGGTGCGCTTTTGTGCGCGCAGGGCCGCATCGATGCGCTGGTACTTGAGGCCGTTATTGGCCATCTGGTTCGGCTTGCCGTTTTTCATCCAGGCATGCGAGAGGCCGAAGCTCTTCGGATGGAAGCCCCAGATCCAGGGGGCGTCCTGATGCAGCAAGGTGGAGATCTTGTCGATCACGGCCTGGCGCTCCGGGCCGTTATCCATGTTCTTCATCTGCTCGAACAGGGCATCGAATTCCGGGTTGGCATAGTTGGCCTTGTTTTCACCATCGGCTTTGGCCGCGCCGTTCGGGCCGTACAACAGGAACAGGAAGTTCTCCGGGTCGGGATAATCGGCGTTCCAGCCGAGGAAGAACAGTTGCGTGTTGCCCTTGCGGATTTTTTCCTGGAAGCGATTCCAGTCGGTGGTGCGGATTTCGAGCTGCACACTGATCTCGGCGAGCTGCTTGCGATACCAGTCGAGGCGCGCCTTGTCACCCGGGCCGCGGTCAGTGGTGTCAAGGTACAGCACCAGCGGCTCGCCGCTCTTGGCGTCGCGCCCGCCCGGATAGCCGGCTTCGGCCAGCAGCTTCCTGGCCGCGTCGATCGATTTGCGCCGGGGGCCGTTGTCTTTCCAGTCGTACACCACCGGGTTCATTGACCCCTGCCCGTCCTTGAAGCCGAATATGCCGGGTGGAATCGGCCCCTGCGCCGGGATCGCCCGGCCGTTCAGGAAGATCGAAATGAACTCCTCGAAATCCATCGCGATCGACAGCGCCTGGCGCAGTTTGCGGGTGCGCTCGGCGGTTGTCGGATCGCTTCCGCCCACTACCGGATCGAGCCAGTTGAACGAAAGGTAATACGAGGTCGTGGCCAGCGAGGTGCGCAGCTTGATGCCGCGCGCCTCCATCTCGGGGGTCAAGCCGGATTCACCGTCGGAGCCCGACTTGATCGCCTGGTCGAAGTTGTCCGAGGCGATGCCCGATTTGTCGTAATAGCCTTGCAGGAACTTGTTCCAGTAGGGGATCTGCTCTTTTTCGCGTACGAAGACGATGCGGTCGATGAAGGGCATGGTCTTGCCCGCGTCGTCGAGCATGCCGTCGGCGCGGTCGGTCGCCTCTCCTTCCGAGGGATACGGCTCGCCACGGTAGTTCGGGTTGCGCGCCAGCACCATGCGCGCATTCGGATTGTTCTCGGTCAGCATGTAGGGGCCGGTGCCGACCGGATACCAGTCCAGCGAGAAATTCTTCTCGACCATGCCCGGCTGCGCGTAAAACTGGTCGGCCTCCCAGGGAATCGGCGCAAAAAACGGCATTGCCATCCAGTACAGGAACTGCGGATATTTGCCGATCACCGTGACGCTGTATGTATGGCTGTCGATCACCTTGACGCCGCTGATGTCGAACTTGCGCAGGTCCAGCCAGGCTGCCTTGCTCTTGTCCGCACCGAGCTTCCTGACCTCGGCCTTGAGGGTCTCGCCATAGTCCTTCAAACCGACGATGTAGTCGGCCATGTGCCCGAAGATCGGCGAATTGACGCGGGGATGCGCGAGGCGTTTGATCTCGTAGACGTAGTCGGCAGCGGTCAGGTCGCGCGAACCAGACTCGCCGAAATCGGCCAGTTTGAATTTTCGATCGATGACGTCACGGGCCAGGGCACGATTGGCAGCCACGAACGCGGGGTGCGGTGCAAAGCGCAGCCCCGGCTTGATGCGGATCTCGTAGACGCTGCTGGCGATGTCGGCAGCGCGGGCATCGGCGGCCAGCTCGCGCCCTGCCTTGTCGAAGTAGCGCGGCTTCGGCAATGCCGCTGCGGCATCCGGTATCAGCGCATAGGGCCGTTTCAGATAGTGGTACTGGAACGGCGGCTGGTATACCTGGGCGGTGAATTCCGCCTCGTCCGAGGTATAGGACTGCGCCGGGTCGAGATGCTTGGGGCGTTCGGTAAACGAGGTGTAAAGCGTGTTGTCGGCCGCTTCCAGGGCCGAGTATGGATTGTTCCAGGCCTCACCGCAGCCCGCGCACAGGCACGCCAAAGTTGCCGCAAGAGCGACCACAGAGAGGCGGTTGCAGATCGGGTGAAGGCTTCGGTGGAGCATGCAGCAAGTGTAGCGGAAACCCTGCAGTAAACCGCGCCCAACCCGATGCTGTCGCCTTAGAATCCGCACATGCGAGTCTTCCTGTCCTGCTTCGCAATCGGCTGCGCGCTCCTGCAGATGCAGGCGAGCCTGCCGGGATTTGGCGCGCTAGCCGCAACGTTGACCATTTCTATGGTGCTGGCTGCACTGGGCCTGCGCTTTGCCCCGGCCCGTGCGCTGCTCCTCGGCGTCGTCGCTCTCGCATGCGGCTGGGTCTGGGCAGCCGGCTTCGCCCACTGGCGCCTCAGTGACGCGCTGCCCGCTGCGTGGGAGGGGCGTGATGTCGAGATCGCCGGCGTCATATCCTCCTTACCGCAGCCATTTGAGCGCGGGGTGCGTTTTGAATTTGCCGTCGACACGCGATTGACGCCGGGCGCGGCGATCCCGCAGCACCTGTTACTCTCCTGGTACGGCGGTTTCGGCGCAGGCGAAATGCAAACCGTGGCACCGGTGCGTGCCGGTGAGCGCTGGCGGCTCACGGTACGCCTGCGCAAGCCGCACGG
>CANJDH010000150.1 GCA_947473125.1 Burkholderiales bacterium | reverse complement strand
GACTTGGCGCAGACTGAACGTACGCACGTGGCACACCAATCAGCTTCACCAATCAGCTCAACCAATCGGCTCCACCAAGGGGCTCCACCAAGGGGGTCAGACCCCATTTGATTAGAGCGTAACCGGCAATAAAAATGAAACGGGGGTCAGACCCCATTTACCGGAGGCAAGGCATGAAACAGTTCATCGCACTCGTGGCCATCCTGCTCGGCGGCTGCGCTGCGCAAGGCGGCCTCAACATCAAGGAAATGGGCTCGTTCCATGTCGGCGGGCGCGAGCACACCGTCAGCGGCCAGCCAATCAAGACCGTCATGTTCACGGTCGGCGGCGCGCCCGCCAAGCTCGATCCGAACGGCGTCTATCAGGTCGAGCAGATGTATGTACAGTATTTCGTGCCGGCCAACGGGCGCGGCACGCTGCCGCTCCTGATGTGGCATGGCGGCGGCCTTACCGGCGTGACCTACGAGACCACGCCCGACGGCCGCCCTGGCTGGCTGCAATATTTCATCGGCCAGGGCTGGACCGTCTACAACTCCGACGCGGTCGAGCGCGGCCGTTCCGGCTGGGCCATGACGCCCGAGGTGTTCAAGGGCGACCCGGTGTTCCTCACCAAGGAAAACCCGTTCGAGCGCTTTCGCATCGGCGCGGGTGCCGGCTCCTACAACAAGGACCCGGCCAAAATGAAGTTGATGCCGGGCAGCCAGTTCCCGCACGAGGGCTACGACAACTTCACCAAGCAGGGCGTGCCGCGCTGGACCACCACCGACAACGCCATCATCGCCGCTTATACCGCGCTGGTCGACAAGGTGTGCCCGTGCATCGTGCTGGCGCACTCGCAGGGCGGGCCGTTCGCATTCAAGGTGGCGCAGGCGCGGCCCGACAAGGTCAAGGCGCTGGCGCTGGTCGAGCCGGCCGGCTTCGGCGACATGGCCACTGCCGGTGTCCTCAAAAACACACCGATCCTCACCGTGTTCGGCGACTACATCGAACAGGATTCACGCTGGCCCACCATCAGGGGCAACGTGCTGCGCTTCCTCGGCGAGGTCGGCAAGGCTGGCGGCAAGTACGAGGTGGTCGATCTGCCCAAGATCGGCGTCACGGGCAACTCGCACATGATGATGATGGACCGCAACAGCGATGAAGTGGCCGGCGTGATCCAGAAGTGGCTCGCGCTGCAAGGGTTTGTAAGATAGCGCATGCCCCGAAATCCTTGGTGCATGCGGGTTTTCGAGGCATTGGCCTGAAAACCGTTGGTGGAAGCTTGTTTCAGGGGAGTGGATATGTCGAAATTGATGCGTAGCGTGACCACGTTGCTGGGTTTGGCCGCCATAGGCTGCGCAGTGCCGGCGGTGGCGCTGGCCCAAGCCTGGCCCGCCAAGCCGATTCGCCTGATCGCCTCTTACCCGGCCGGCGGCGGCATCGATATCACCGCGCGGCTGCTCGCCCCGAAGCTGGCCGAAGCGCTGGGCCAATCGATCCTGGTCGAAAATCGCGCGGGTAGCGGCGGCGTGATTGGCGGCGAGGCTGCGGCCAAGTCCGCTCCCGACGGCTATACCTTCCTGCTCGATGCGTCATCACACAGCGTCAATCCGGCATTGCAGCTGAAGATGCCCTTCGATACCCTCAAGGACCTGGTTCCGGTGTCGCTGATCCTGCGCGTGCCTAACGTGCTGGTGGTCAATCCGGCGATCAAGTTCGATAGCGTCAAGGCGCTGATTGCCGACATCAAGTCCAAACCCGGCCAGTATTCGTATGCTTCGAGCGGCAATGGCTCGGCGCAGCACCTCGCCGCAGAGCTGTTCAAGGCGCAGGCCGGCTTGTTCATGGTGCATATCCCGTATCGCGGCGGCGCGCCGGCGATCATCGACGTCATGAGCGGCCAGGTGCCGATGTTTTTCGGCAATCTCGCCTCGGCCTCGCCGCACATCAAGTCGGGCAAGGTCAAGGCGCTCGCGGTGACGGGCCGCACGCGGTCACCGGCGATGCCGAATCTGCCCACGGTGGCCGAGGCCGGTCTGCCCGGCTACGAGGTGTACGAGTGGAACGCCCTGTTCGCTCCTGCCGGTACGCCGCCCGAGATCATCGAACGCATGCAGCGCGAGGTAGTCAAGGCGCTTGCGCTGCCCGATGTGCGCGAACGCCTGGCCGGCCTGGGCGCCGAAGTGGTCGGCGGCACCGCGGCTGAACTTGACCGCTTCCGTCGTAGCGAACTCGACAAGTGGACTGCGGTCGTGAAACGCGCCAACCTGAAGGCCGACTGAGCCAGCCCGCGATATAGGACGAATCAGCCGGCCCTGCGAGTCCCGGCCTCGACAGCCAAGGTCATGTGCGGGAGAGGCCGTACCGCTAGGGTCAGACCAGCCCGATGGCAGAGGCCGCCACGCCGAACCCGGTCATGATGATTGTCGCGAGCAGCAAGGAAATCGCAACGAATTCGGCAGTCTCGCCTTCTTTCACACCGAGCACCGCGCCGGCACCGATGCTGTAGAGCAGGCAGGTGTAAACGAATGCCGCCATGCCGACCAGGGCCATCGGCATGAAAAACATGCAGGCCCCAACGACCCATACCGGCAAGGTGCCATAGGCCACGACTTTGAACGCGTCGGCGAAGTTGTCGCTTGATCGATACATCCGGCCCATGCGCGTGAACACCCACGCCAGCACGAACGCGTAGGTGACCAGCAATAGCAGCGTGGCGGCGCCGACGCCGAGTGCGTTCTCCGCGCGCGTGTCGTAGCCAAAGTCCGGGCTCCATTCGCGGTTGAATACCGCAGTGCCAAGCGTGACGGCAAGCGCCGAGACCAGCGACGCCGGCAGAATCATGCGGGTAAACAGCGCGCTGACCGAAATCCGGCTCGCGGCTAGGGCTCCCCAGCCGGCTGCAGGGTCCTTGAGTACCAGAAACATTGGCGAAAAAGTCAGCATGCGCACATCATACTGGCTTGATACGCAGGACTACCGGCGGTGCTCTGGAGGCGGCTGTCAGTCGAGTTTCACGCCCGCCTGCACGATCACCGGCTTCCACTTGGCGGTGTCGGCGCGAAATCGCGCCATTGCCGCATCAAGTGAGGTGCCGACCGTGAGCGCGCCTTGCGCCGCGAACTTCTCCTTCACGTCTGGCGCTTGTACCGCCTTGTTGATCTCGGCATTGAGCGTGGCCAGAATCTCGGGTGGCGTGCCGGTTGCGGCAAACACGGCAATCCACAGCGTCGAGTCGATACCGGGATAGCCCGCTTCGGCCATCGTCGGCACATCGGGTGCGGCCGCGGAGCGTTGCGGTGCGGCCACGGCGAGCGCCTTGAGCTTGCCCGCCTTTACCTGCGCGATGCCGGCCACGATCGGGTCAAACATGATCGTCACGCGCCCGGCAATCATGTCGGGGTAGGCGAGCGCGCCGCCCTTGTAGGGGATGTGCGGCATGTCTACCCTGGCCGTCTGCTTGAACAACTCGCCCATCAGGTGGTTGAGCGTACCGTTGCCCGGCGAGGCATAGCTGAACTCACCGGGTTTGTCGGCGGCGAGCCTGGCAAGTTCCTTCATCGAAGTGGCCGGCAGCGTAGTGCTGGCCACCACCATCAACGGCAATTCGGCCACCACCGACACCGGTGTCAGGTCGTTGAGCGGGTCGTACGGCAAGGCTTTGTAGAGCGATGGCGCGATCGCGTGGGTGCCCATCGTGCCGGTCATGATGGTGTAGCCATCCTTGCTGTTCTTGAGCATCTCGGCGGTGGCGATCGTACCGCCGGCGCCTGGGCGGTTTTCCACCAGCACCCCCGCGGTAAAGCGTGCGCCGAGCTTCTCGGCAAGGGTACGCGCCACCAGGTCGGAGGCACTGCCCGGCGGAAACGGCACGATGATGCGAATCGGCTTGTCGGGCCAGGCCGCGTGCGCGCATGCCGCAAAACAGAGCAGCAGGGGCGCGATCATGGTGCGCCAGCGGGCAACGCATGCCGGCGCTGCGACGGGTTTGGAGCCTTGCCACATGGAATGCCTCGCTGCGGAATCGAACGTCCTGTTTCCTCAGCAAGAGTTGTTCCAGCGCCGCGCCTTTTGATGCCGCGGCGGCGAGGTCTGACGCCTAGTCGACTTTGGCCCCCGAGCGTTTCACGATCGGAATCCACTTTTCCATATCGTCGGCGATGAGTTTGCCAAACGCCGCCGGCGGCGCCGGCGGGGCGGCGTCGAAGCCCTGCGCGGCCATGGTGTCGCGGATCGCCGGCAAGGCGAGGATGCGCGCAATTTCGCCATTGAGTCGGTTCGTGATCTCGACCGGCAGCCCGGCCGGCCCGACCCAGCCGAACCAGGTGTTGACCTCATACCCCTTGACGCCCTGCTCATCGAGGGTCGGCAGGTTGGGCAGCAGGGGCGAGCGCGTCAGGCTGGTCACGCCGAGGGCGCGCAGCTTGCCTTCGCGGATCTGGTTGATCACGGTCGGCGTATTGAAAAAACCCATCGACACCTCTCCGGACATCACCGCGAGGATGCCCTGCGGCGCCCCCTTGTAGGGAATGTGCACCAGGTCGGTTGCGGTGGATTGCGCAAACAGCACGCCTGACATGTGGTGGCTGGTGCCGCTGCCGCCGGAAGAAAAATTGAGGGCTCCGGGCCGGGCCTTGGCCGCTGCAATCACGTCGCGCGGCTCGCGTGCGCTGCTGGCCGGGGGCACCACCATGATGTTCGAGACACCACCGGTGAGGCCGATCGGCGTCAGGTCCTTGAGCGAGTCGTAGCCTGGTTTCGAATACAGCGCCTGGTTGAACACCAGCGTGCCTTGCGAGGCAAAGCCGATGGTGTAGCCGTCGGGCGCGGCGCGCGCCACCTCGGCGGTGGCGATGGTGCCGCCGGCGCCGGTCTTGTTTTCCACCACCACGGGTTGGCCGAGGGCCTTGGCCAACTCCGTGCCGACCAGGCGCGAAATGATGTCGGCGGTGCTGCCGGCGGCGAGCGGCACGAGCAGCTTGATCGGTTTCGCCGGCCAGGCCTGCGCCAGCGCGGCGGGCGTACAAAGCGGCAGCGTAGCGCAGGCGAGGGCGGCAAGCAGCAGGCGGCGCGTGCCGCAAAGCCGGCAGGTGGTGGGGGGGGGCATGTTCAGCGTCCTTGAAAGTTGGCTTTGCGCTTTTCGTTGAAGGCGGCAATGCCTTCCTTGCGGTCTTCGGTTTTCAACAACGGGTAATAGGCTTCGAGTTCGTAGCGATAGCCCGAATGCAGGTCGGTCTGCAAGCCGATGTGGATCGCCTTCTTGGCTTGCCGCACCGACAGGGGCGCGCAGTCGGCGATCTTCTCCGCCGTCGCCAGGGCTTCAGCAACCACCGTGCCCGGTTCGCACAGCTTGTTGACCATGCCCCATTCATGCGCCTCGACCGCGGTGAACGGTTGCGCCGACAAAATCAGCTCTTTGGCGCGGCGCTCGCCCACTGCGCGCGGCAGGTTCTGCGTCCCCATGTTGCCGGGCATGATGCCGATCCTGCATTCGGTCTGCGCGAACTTCGCTTCGCGGTCGGCGTAAATGAAATCGCAGGTCAGCGCGGCTTCGAGGCCGCCGGCATAGCAAATGCCGTTGACCGCAGCAATCCACGGCACCGGCGACTCCATGCGCAACTCCACGCTGCGCTCGGAGATTTCGTGCTGGATGGTCCAGTCGCGCATGCTCTGGGTGTTGCGCACCTTGAGGTCGCCGCCGGCTGAAAACGCGCGCCCGGCGCCGGTGAGCACCACGCAGCGCACCCAGTCCGGGTCGTACTGCAGGCGTATCAGCAGCTCGTGCATGGCATGCGTCATGTCCATGTTCATGGCGTTGAGCACATCGGGGCGATTGAGCGTGACCAGCAATACGTGCTCGCCCCGGCGTTCGGTGGTCACGACGTCGCTCACGGGAGGTTCGAACATGCCGGTTTCCTTGTTGAAGTGTCTATCGGGATGGGTGCTGCCGTGCCGCGCCGCTGCGCACCATCTGCGCGATGTCGTCGTTCGAAAAACCGGCCTCGGCAAGAATGGCTTCGGTTTGTTCGCCCAGATGCGGCGCCGGCAGCCAGTCTTCACGGGCACCGCCGGAAAGCGTGTTGGCCGGCTTGAGGTCGATGATCGTGCCTTCGGTCGGGTGCTCGCGTTTGACGAAGAAGCCGACGTCCGCCATGTGCGGATCGTCGATCAGCGATTCGAGCGTGTGATACGGCGCCGCCGGAATGTCATGCTTGTCGCAATACTCCAGCCACCAGGCGGTGGTGTGCTGTTTCATGCCTTCGGAGCGCAGGGTGAAATATTCGGCAGTATTGGCAAAGCGTGCCGCCACGGTGTGAAAGCGCGGGTCGGTTTTCAGTTCCGGCCGGCCGATGGCATCGAACAGCGGAAACACCTGCGCATTGGTGTTGGCCGAGAGCGAGAAGTAGCCGTCGGCGGTTTTCTGCGGCGTGTAGTGCGGGCTGACCAGGCGCGGATCGCCGATGTCGCCTTCGGGTTCTCCTGGTGCCGGCACGTAGGTGCGGTTGTAGAGGTGCTCGGTCATCACCTGGGTTGCCATGTTCTCGAACATCGGCACTTCAATTGCCTGGCCCTCGCCGCTGCGTTCGCGGTTGAACAGGGCCATCGCAATCATCTGCACGGCAATCAGGCCGCCGGTGCGATCCGCCAGCACATAAGGCAGGAAGCGCGGTTCACCGTGGGCCCGCGCAATCAGCCCGGCAACGCCGGCCGAGCCTTGCACCACCGGATCGTAGGCGGGTTTCTTGGCGTAGCGCCCTTTTTGCCCAAAGCCGAACATGCCGCAATAAATGATGTCCGGCTTGACGGCGCGCACTTCATCGTACGAGAGCTTCATGCGTGCCATCGAATCGGGGCGCACGTTCCAGGTCATCACGTCCGCATCCTTGAGCAGACGCAGCAGGGCGGCATGGCCCTGCGGGTGCTTGAGGTCCAGGCAGATCGAGCGCTTGTTGCGGTTCAGGTGCAGAAACTTCGGCGCCATGCCGGGCGTGCGCCCGCGCCCGCCCAGGTGCCGGCCCACGTCGCCTTCCGGGCTCTCGACCTTGATCACCGCGGCGCCGTGGTCGGCAAGTATTTGCGTGCACAGCGGCCCGATCACCACCGAGGTGAGGTCGATCACCTTGATGCCGGCCAGCAGGCCGCGCTTGCCGTTTGGCTTTTTGCTCGTCGCGGGATTGTTTGCCTTGCCTGATGGGTTCACGCTGGTTTACTCCGGTTCCATGCCGGCGGCTTTGGTGACGCGCGCCCACATGGCGGTGTCGCTTGCCTGCAGGGCGGCGAAATCCGCCGGCGACATCAACTGTACTTCGCCACCAGTCGATTCATGCCCGGGCTGGTCCGCCCTCACTGCAGCGTGAATCAGCGCGTTCAACTTGTTCACGATCTCGGGAGGCGTCTTGGCCGGCAGGTACACGCCGACCCAGTTGGCCAGTACATAGTCCGGGTAACCCTGCTCGATCATGGTCGGGACGCCGGGGGCAAGCGCGAGACGCTTCTGCCCGGTGACGGCCAGGGCCTTGAGCTTGCCGCCTTGTACCAGCGGCATGCCGGTGCGCAGGTCGGTCCACATCATCGTGATCTGGCCGCCCATCAGGTCGGTAAGGGCCTGCGGCGCGCCCTTGTAGGGCACGTGCAGCAGGTCGACGCCGGCCATCATCCTGAACATTTCACCGCCCACGCGCGAAGGCGCGTTGCCGCTTGCGAAGCTGTATTTGCCGGGATTGGCCTTGGCCAGTTTGGCCAGGTCGGCCACATTGCTGGCGGCGAACGAAGGG
>CANJDH010000149.1 GCA_947473125.1 Burkholderiales bacterium | reverse complement strand
TATCAGGCGCAGCACTTCGAGCCCGGCCAGCTGCGCGGCATCCTTGGTGGCCTGGCGCTGCGCATCGTCAAAATACGCCGGCACCGTGATGACGGCTCCGGTAAGCTTGTCGCCCAAGGCTTCTTCGGCGCGCATCTTCAGCGATTCAAGAATATCGGCGGACACCTCGACCGGGCTCTTGTCGCCGGCTCGCGTGCGGATTTTCACCATGCCCGGCGCTTCGACAAACTCATAGGGCAGGCGCGCATCTTCCGCACCGCCGGCCTGCTTGCGGATGTCGGCCAGGCCACGGCCCATGAAGCGCTTGACGGAAATGATGGTGTTGGCCGGGTCCATCACGGCCTGTGCCGCAGCCGCATGGCCCACCGCATTGACGCCCCTGGCGTCGTAGCGCACTACGGAGGGCAGTAGCGGCCGCCCCTGATGGTCCGGCAGCACCCGTGCGACGCCGCTCATCACCGTGGCGACCAGCGAGTTGGTCGTACCCAGGTCAATCCCCACCACGTAACGGTGTTCGTGCGGGGCGGTTGATAGGCCCGGCTCTGAAATCTGCATCAGTGCCATGTCAGTCCTGCGGGGTCATGACCAGGGACTGACACCCGCCCCAGGCGCACAGCGAATCAAGCGAGCGTGGGTGCGGCGTCACTTCAGGCATCCTCGAGCGCGGCGATGCTCTCGCCGATGTCGCTTTGCACTTTTTCCAGGAACATCAGCTGGCGTACCGCCTCGGTGGCGGGGGCGTCGGCATGCGAATCGAGCCATGCCCCGAGCTTGGCGTAACGCACGCGCTTGTCATCGCGCAGCTTGTCGAGAAGGCGGCTGAGTTCGTCGATGTTCTTTGCCTCGCGGGCGTCTTCGGCCGCTTCACGCCATTCCATTTGCGCCATCAGGAAAGCCGGTTCCATCGCGGTGTTGTTCTCCGCCCCGATATCGGCCCCGCGCAGTTCGAGCAAGTGCACGGCACGCTTGAGCGGGTCCTTCATCGTCGCATAGGCCTCGTTGGCGCGCACCGCCCACTGCATCGCCGCGCGACGGTCGGCGCTTGCCGCCGTAGCGAACCGATCAGGGTGCACCCGCGATTGCATGGCGCGATAGGCTTGTTCCAGCCGCGCGATGTCGATATCGAACGCCGGGGCCAGATCAAACAGTTCGAAATGGGAGGTGGGAATCATTGCAAATAAAAGGGGCTGCCCGTCAAGGAAGGGAAGCCCCGTGGATGGCTGCTTGCCCGCAGGTCAGACGTGGAAACTTTCCCCGCAGCCGCAACGGTCTTTTTCGTTCGGGTTGGTGAATTTGAAACCTTCGTTCAACCCCTCACGCGTGTAGTCAAGTTCGGTGCCGTCCAGATACGCCAGGCTTTTCGGATCGATCAATACCTTGACCCCGTGGCTTTCGAACTGCTGGTCTTCCGGGTTGGCGGCATCAGCGAACTCGATCTTGTAGGCCAGGCCCGAGCAGCCAGTGGTTTTCACGCCGAGGCGCAAACCCATGCCGCGGCCGCGCTTGGCGATGAAGTTCGAAACATGCTTTGCAGCGCTTTCAGTCAGCGTAACGGGCATGATATTCCTCAGGCGGCCTGTTTTTCTTCGACCGGCGCGCCGTGCTTTGCCTTGTAGTCGGTAATTGCCGCCTTGATCGCGTCTTCGGCGAGGATCGAGCAATGGATCTTCACCGGCGGCAAGGCGAGCTCTTCGGCGATATGCGTGTTCTTGATGCCCATCGCCTCGTCGAGCGTCTTGCCCTTGACCCATTCAGTCACCAGCGACGAAGAAGCGATCGCCGAACCGCAGCCATAGGTCTTGAACTTTGCGTCTTCGATGCGGCCGTCAGAGCCGACCTTGATCTGCAATTTCATCACGTCACCGCAGGCGGGGGCGCCCACCATGCCGGTGCCGACGCTGTCGTCACCTTTTTCAAACGAGCCGACGTTGCGCGGGTTTTCGTAATGATCGAGTACTTTTTCGCTATATGCCATGTTATTGCTCCGGTATATGGGCCAGGGTTCCCGGATTGGAGCCCTGACCTTCGGACTATGAATCGATAGTTCAGTTAATCGTCAATCCGTTATAGAAGTGTCGTATCAGACTGCGGATTCAATACGGGAATACTAGTGTGCGGCCCATTGGACGGTATTCAAGTCCACGCCATCTTTATACATTTCCCAGAGCGGCGACAAATCGCGCAGCTTGCCGATCTTGGCCGACAGCAGCTTGATGGCGTAGTCGACTTCCTCTTCGGTGGTGAAGCGGCCGAGGGTAAAGCGGATCGAGGAATGCGCCAGTTCGTCGCTGCGGCCGAGCGCGCGCAGCACATACGACGGCTCCAGGCTCGCCGAGGTGCAGGCCGAACCGCTCGATACCGCGATTTCCTTGATCGCCATGATCAGCGATTCGCCTTCGACAAAATTGAAGCTCATGTTGAGGTTGTGCGGCACCCGATGGTCCATGTCGCCGTTGATATAGACCTCTTCCATTTGCTGCAGTCCCTGCATCAGGCGGTCACGCAGCATGCGGATGCGCTCGTTCTCGGCCGCCATTTCCTCGCGGGCGTAGCGGAACGCCTCGCCCATGCCGACGATCTGGTGCGTCGCCAGCGTACCGGAGCGGAAGCCGCGCTCGTGGCCGCCGCCGTGCATCTGCGCCTCGAGGCGCACGCGCGGCTTGCGGCGTACGTACAGCGCGCCGATGCCTTTCGGACCGTAGGTCTTGTGGGCGCACAGCGACATCAGGTCGACCTTGAGGACATTGAGGTCGATCGCCACCTTGCCGGTCGCCTGCGCGGCATCGACGTGGAAAATGATGCCCTTGCTGCGGCACAATTCGCCGATCGCCGGGATGTCCTGGATCACGCCAATCTCGTTGTTGACATACATGATCGACACCAGGATCGTGTCCGGGCGGATCGCCGCCTTGAGCTTGTCGAGGTCGAGCAGGCCGTTCGGCTCCGGGTCGAGGTAGGTGACTTCGAAGCCCTGGCGCTCCAGCTCGCGACAGGTATCGAGCACGGCTTTGTGCTCGATCGTCATCGTAATCAGGTGCTTGCCCTTGGATTTGTAGAAATGCGCCGCCCCCTTGATGGCGAGGTTGTTCGATTCGGTCGCACCGGAGGTCCAGACGATCTCCTTGGCGTCGGCGCCAATCAGCTTCGCAACGTTCTCGCGCGCCTGCTCCACCGCCTCTTCGGCCTTCCAGCCGTACATGTGCGAGCGTGAGGCCGGATTGCCGAAGTCTTCAACGATGTATTGCATCATCGACTTGGCCACGCGCGGATCGACCGGGGTCGTGGCGGAGTTGTCGAGGTAGATCGGAAATTTCATTGCAATGCTCCAGGTTCAGGCGGCAAGCGGCGCGCGCGTCGCGTTCGCCGCAGTACGATTCATGGTCACCTGCTGCGCGCCGCCGGCCGCCTCGCGCTCGCGCTGCTGGCGCACCAGATCGGCCAGCGACACCGAATGCAGGTACTCGTGCATTTTCTTGTTGAGCGTGGCCCACAGGTCATGGGTCATGCACTGGCCCTTGAGCTTGGTTTCGGTCAGGCCACCGCCGACGCGTCCTTTTTCGTGGCAATCCTTTTCCCCGCCGCACATGGTGGCGTCGAGCGATTCATCAACCGCGTCGATGATGTCGGCCACGGTGACTTTTTCCAGGGTGCGCGCCATGTTGTAGCCGCCGCCCGGGCCGCGCACCGATTCAACGATGTTGTGGCGCCGCAATTTGCCGAACAGCTGCTCGAGGTAAGACAGCGAAATGCCTTGACGCTCGCTGATCGCAGCCAGCGTCACAGGGCCGTTGGTGTCGCGCAGCGCCAGATCGATCATGGCGGTCACGGCAAAACGGCCTTTGGTGGTCAGTCTCATGGGATGGAACCTTTCATATCGACACATCGACAATACTGCTATCCGGGCACTCGATTCTTGCCACCCCTTTTTGATCCGGTCAATCCCGAGTGATTAAGTCAAGTATAGCAATACCCTACCGATTCTGTCAAGTATCAAAGAGGCCGCGCCCCTACTCCCCCTTGAGGTTCTTTTCCTTCACCACCGCCCCCCATCGGGCCGACTCCTTGCGCATCAGGCTGGCGAGGCCGGCAGGGTCCAGGTAGGCTACCGTCAGACCCTGCTTGTCGAGCGATTCGGCCACCTCCTTCTGGCGCAGAATGTCGGATATCGCCGCACTCAAGCGGTTGATCACGTCGAGGGGCGTTTTCGCCGGGGCATAGAGGGGATACCAGACGCTGGCGTCGAGCTTCGGGCCTCCGGCCTCCTGGATGGTTGGCACGTCGGGCGCAACCGCAACGCGCCGGTCGTTGATCACCCCGAGTATCTTGAGCCGGCGCTGCTGGGCCTGCGGCAACGCGGAATGCACCGGCATGAACATGGCCTCGACTTCGCCGCCGATCACCCCGGTGATGGCACCTGCAGAGCCGCGGTACGGCACGTGCAGCATGAACGTACCCGTAGCCGACTTGAACAACTCCCCGGAAAGGTGCTGCGGCGTACCCACGCCGGTCGATGAATAGGACAGTTTGCCCGGCTGCGCCTTGAGGAGCTCGATGAATTCGCGCACGTTGGACGCCTTGACGTTGTTGTTGACCACCAGCGCCAGAAAACCGTTGGTGACGTTGGCGACCGGCGCCAGATCGCGGTACGGGTCCCAGCCCAGGTCCTTGTAGAGCAGCGGGTTGAGCACCACCGTGCTGGCCGTCATGAGCAGCGTGTAACCGTCCGGCGGCGCCTTCGCCACGGCCTCCATGCCGATGTTGCCGGATGCGCCGGGACGGTTCTCGATCACGAACGGCTGGCCGAACTTCTCGGCCAGCCTGGGCGCCAGCGTGCGCGCAATCGTGTCCTGACCGGTTCCCGGGGTGTAAGGCACCACGATGCGCACCGGACGATTCGGCCATTCCTGCGCCAGTGCCGGGTTGCCCAGCACCAAGACCAGAACCGCCAGTGAAGCAGCCCGTATCGTCTTCAGATTCATGGGTACTTTCATCAGTGAAATTCCATCAGGTTACCAAAGCCGGCCCTGCGGTCGGCGATGCCCACTGCGCGCAGGGCGTGCCAGTAAGTGGCGGTATTGATCGCAATCACCGGCTTGCCCAGGAACAATTCGGCCGCCGCTGCGAGCCGAATCATCGACAAGTTGGTGCCGACCTGCACGATCGCATCGACGTCGTCGCCGTCCAGTTCCCGGATCGCGGCGCGGCACATCGCATCGGTACTGTGGGCGATCTGCACCGGGCTGGGCCGGCGCAGGCAGACATCGCGCACCACGGTGAAACCGCAATCCTGAAAAAAGCGCCGCACCTGGTCGTTCGCCACCGGAAAATACGGCGAGAGAAATGCGATGCGCCTGGCCTTGCACGCATTGAGCGCCGCTTCCATGGCAAACGACCCGCACGAGACACCTACGCCGGCCCTTGCACTCATCATGGCCAGGTATTTCTCGGCGCCCTTGCGGCCGTCCCAGAACGTCGCGGCCGACATGCCCATCACCAGGTAATCCATTTCGCAGCTCTTGAGCACATCGACCGCATCAAGCGTCGTCGCGTTAATGCTCGCCACCAGCGCCAGGAAGCCCGCGTCATCGGTTACCGGGTTGTTCGGGATGATGATACGGCTGTAGTGGTTGGTCACGCCGACCGGCCGCAGGTCGTCGAAGTCGGGCTGCACGATGGTGTTGGTCGAGGGCCCGAGCGCGCCGAATTTCTTGCGATATCCGAGATGGTCAGCCATGCATGGTTTCCTTTCGTGTGCGCTGTGTTTTGTGCCGATGTCTACTCTGTCGATGTCTATTCGATCGCCGCCGCATCGCGCAAGCTGGCCAGCATGGAATTCTTGATCAGGAACTCGCGCGTGGCACCCGCGTCGGCCACCAGGGCGCGCATCTCGCCCAAACGCTTCTCGCGCCCCGCCCCGGTCTTTTCTTCCATTTCCGCCTTGTTGCGCATGGTTTGCATTTGCACATATTTGTAGCAGACCGCGCGCCGCTGGCGCTCGTAGCGATCGAGCAGCGCATCATCTTCGCCACCCATCACGGCCAGCAGTTTGTCGGCCAGGTTGAGCACATCGTGCAGCCCGCCGTTCATGCCCATGCCGCCAAGTGGATTGTTGATGTGCGCGGCGTCGCCCGCCAAAAACACGTTGCCCTGGCGATACTGTTTGGCGACGCGCTGGTGTACGCGGTAGATGGTGCGATGGCGCACGGTGTAGTCGCTGTTGTTGGGCACGATGCGCTTCAGGCACGCCTGGGTATGGGCATCACCGGTAATCTCGCCATCCGCCATGGTGTCGGGCACCGGGATCAGGACGCGCCACAATTCGGGCACCCGCAACAGCACGAACCACTGCTCGGGGTCGGCGACGTAATTGACGTTCGAGAGGTCTTCGAAGTGGTCCCCGAACGCAAATGGCGTCGTCACGCAGTAAAACTTCTCCGGGTAGGTCAGCCCCTCGAATTCGATGCCCAGCCACTTGCGGATGATCGAGTTGGCGCCGTCGCAGGCAATCAGGTAGCGCCCTTCATGGTGGCGGATCGCCGTCGCCGTTTCGGTCGAGAGGCGTACCCCTGCCGCGCCCTGCCCGACATGCACGGTACGCTCGCCGAAACACAATTCGACGTTCGGCATCGCGCCGAGCAGCTCGGCCACGTGGCGCATCATTTTCCACTGCTCGCATTGCAGGCGATACGGGTGCCGCACCTCGCCTGCGAGCAACCCGAGGTTGAACGAAAACACCTCACCGGTGGGCCGGTCGCGATGCTGGAACACCGGTGACTTGAGGCCGCGCTCCAGCAGAAAATCGAACAGGCCCAGGTCGTCGAGCATGTCCAGCGTCGGCGGGTGGAAGGTGGACGCACGCAGGTCCTCGGCCGGCTGCGCCAGCGCTTCGACCAGGGTCACCGGCACACCGCGCCGCGCCAAATACAAGGCGCCGATCAATCCGACCGGCCCAGCCCCCGCGATCAGTACTCTTTCACTTGTTTTCATGCCTTTTGCCGCCGTTGGGCGCGCGCGTTACACTCTGCGTCAATCTTAAACGCTTTGCCGCACCCACCCCGCACCCATCTATGAGCCAGCCACAGAAGGTCGATCTTGGCCAGGATTACCAGAACGCCGGCTTCGGCAACGCACTCGCCTTCGGCAAGCGCCCGGCGCTGCTGGTGGTCGACTTCGTGCGCGCCTACATCGAGCCCGGCTCGCCCCTCTATGCCGGCTGCGAGGAGGCATTCGCCTCCGCCAAGCGCGTGCTCGAGGCAGCACGCACGGCGCGCATCCCGATCATCTTCACCGGCGTCGAGTACGAACCCGGCGGCGCCAACGGCGGCATTTTCTACCGCAAGGTCGGCGCCCTCAAGGTGTTCCAAAAGGGCTCGCGCCTCGGCGAGTACTGCGACGGCATGCTGCCGCAGGCCGGCGAGCAACTCCTGATCAAGCAGTACGCCAGCGCCTTTTTCGGCACGCCGCTCGCGGCAACGCTCACCGCACAAGGCGTCGATACGGTGATCATCACCGGCGTCTCGACCAGCGGCTGCGTGCGCGCCACCGCGCTCGACGCCTGCCAGCATGGCTTCGTGCCCTTCGTGGTGCGCGATGCCGTCGGTGACCGCGATCCGCGTCCGCACGAGGCCAGCCTGTTCGACCTGCAGGCCAAATATGCCGAAGTCGTGTCCGAACGCGTGATTCTCGACCACCTGGCCGCAACCCGGGCAGCATGAGCACATTGCTGCGTAGCGACGCGATCCGCGCCATCGAACAGCGCGAGATCGCTGCCGGAGCCAAGCTCATGGAGCGCGCCGGGCGCGCCGCCGCCAACGCGGCGCGCGCCATGCTGCAGACGGCCGC